>DATDQA010000281.1:0-37459 GCA_035292505.1 Saprospiraceae bacterium
TCAATAAATTTCAAATTATCAAATAACCAGTTACAAACAATTTTCTCATGAAAAAAATACAAGGGTATATCCTCGGAATAGGGTTAGGCTTGATATTCAGCCAACTGCCAACTGCAGACCTAATTTCCCAGGCTCCTCAGGGCTTAAACTATCAGGCCGTGGCGCGCAAGAGCGATGGATCAATTCTTCAAACCCAAAATATCAGGATTCGTTACACGATCACTAATCAGAATGGAGGAACTGTGCTGTACCAGGAAACTCAAAGCACTACCACCAACGAGTTTGGCTTGTTCACATTACATGTTGGAAATGGGACTCCGACTTCAGGGACGTTTTCTTCCATCGACTGGGCCGCTGTGACTCCATGGCTTCAGGTAGAAATAGATCCTGAAGGTGGTTCTGCCTATGTAAATATGGGAAGCTCACCATTACTGAGCGTTCCATATGCCCTGTATGCAGCAAATAGCGGGGGGGATAGCGTCTGGGATACGAGCGGCACGAATATTTTCTTCAACAACAATGTGGGTATTGGAACGCAGGAGCCTTCCGCTCCCCTTACGATACAAACAGAGATCAATGAGATAGGTTTCACACATACGACAGGAGCGGGCTCTACGACATTATCGACTTCTATCACTGATGTTGGAGCTTCCATTGGGACTACCAGTGATGATATTTTTAGCCTGACTGCCGGAGGTGCCGCAAAGCTACATGTCTGGCCCGATGGAAGGGTTATCATAGGAGACGATGCGGATCCTTCTAATATTTCCGGAGAGAATACTTCAACAAGATCCACGGACATTCTTGCGAAACTGCACATTGCAACACCCATCAATAGTGCGGGCTGGCTGCACGTTGGAGGTGCCGATTCGATCATTGTTTCCGAGGGGATCGGTGGCGTATCAGCCGCCCTTGGAACCGTAACGAATCATATTTTCCGGCTAAATAGTGGAGGACAAGGCAGGCTTCATTTATTACCAGACGGCAATGTGATCGTGGGTACGAATGCACAGGGTCCCATTGGAAAATTTACGGTCCATACGCCGAATAATAGTGATGGAATATCGCATGTCAGCGATGGCGGAATCGTCATGAAAACTATTGTAGGCGGAGTATCTGCAGGTTTCGGGACATTCTCGAATCATATGATGCGGATTTTTTCGAATAGTGTGGCGGTCATCAATATTGATCCTGCTGGTAACATTGGAATTGGAACGCTTGACCCGTTGCCTGGTTATAGACTATCAGTCAATGGAAATATGAAAGCAAAAGAATTAGTCATAGAGACTACCGGTTGGCCGGATTATGTGTTTGACGATGGCTACAAATTAGTTTCATTACATGAGCTTGAAAAATTCATCCATCAAAACCGCCACCTGCCTCACGTACCATCAGCGCTGGATATCGAAGAAAATGGGTTGCACGTCGGTGATGCACAAAAGAAAATGATGGAACTAATTGAAGAACTCACCCTGCACATCATTGCATTGAATAAACGCATTGAATCATTGGAAAATCACAATCGCCCATAATCAATCAAAGTCATGGATAACTTGAAAATGTGCATCAGAATCCTTCCGGGAATTGTAATACTGTTCTTTTTTCCGGAAATCGCGTTCACACAAGCCTTTCTCAAAACAATAAATCCGGATGATTACAAAGGAAATTTCAGAGAGCTGGCAAAGGAAATTGATATGTTCTACGACACGGCTACCGGAAGTAACAGAGCGGGCTCCAAGCAATGGAAAAGAGGGGAATGGTTTGCCCTGCATCACCTGGATGAAGGTGGTCAGTTGGGAAATTATATCGGGAAAAATATAATAGCGATGGAGGAAATGGATCGGCAAAGCACAGAAAATTCCAGAATGCCGGGAACCGGTGCCTGGATTAACCTGGGCCATGCGTCAACTCCGGGGGCAATGGCCTTGCAAGGCAGGGTTAACAATGTCGCCTTTGATCCAGTCAATAGTGCGATTGTGTATGTCGCTTCAGCTGCCGGTGGTATATGGAAAACGTTCAATAATGGTGATTCCTGGACGAATCTTACAATCGATCTGCCGATCCTGGGCATTGCCGACATCGTAGTAACCCCAGGTCCCAATAATCATATCATCTATGCACTCACAGGTGACGGAGAAGCCAACGCGTATCTTCATAATAGTGTGGGCGTCATTAAATCTTACAATAATGGCCAGAGTTGGACGCGCACGAATTTGACAGTGCCTTTAGACCAGAGTCTAAAGGGGTATAGATTACTCATGCACCCCACAGACCCAAATACACTCCTTGCAGCAATGTCAGATGGAATTCACCGCACCATGGATGGCGGCAATACCTGGAACCTTATAGAACCAGTAGCGCATGTGAATGATATGGAATTTGATCTCAATCATCTGGATACGCTGTATTATACAAGAAGGAATACTAACATTTTTTCCAAACTGAATTTAGTCACACTCTCCACTACGAATATCTCTATTTCCACAACGTTAAATGTTGACAGGATGGAAATTGCCGTAACTCCCGACAATCCGGATGCCGTGTATCTTCTGGCCGGTCCTGGCTATTCCTTTTTTGGAGGAAACTTGTTCAATGGTCTATTCTACTCAAATAACAGTGGACATCCATCTTCATGGGTATTACGCAGTGTAAGTTGCAATAACAATGGAGATTTATTCAATAGTGAAGCGAGCATTGCATTTTATGCAAACACGCTTTATGTGGACCCCCTGGAGGAAAATTATGTAATGGTTGGAGGATTGAATTTATTTAACTCTGTAGACGGAGGCGTTACGCTTAACCAGGTCACTTTCAATTCCATTCATGCCGACCAACATATTATTAAACGAAACCCTTTAAATGGTAATTTATGGCTTTGTAATGACGGAGGTATTTATAGAAGCACCGATAGTGGAAACACCTGGGTGAATAAAAGTAATGGGTTAACGATCAATGAATACTACAGGATCAGCGGGACAAACAATACAGATGATCGACTATTGGGAGGAACACAGGACAATGGGCATTTCCTAAGGGATGGTGTTGGTAGTTTTCAATTTGTCATGTCAGGTGATGGAATGGACAATTATTTTAATTCTCTTAATAACAGCATTGTCTATGCTTCCAGCCAGTATGGCGGCCTGAATAGATCAGTTAATTGGGGTCAGAGTTTTCCTGCTTCAACATTACCCAATGCAGGCGATCAGGCATTTTATCCATGGATCACACCTTTCGTACAACATCCGCCTTATTTTAATTCTCAATCAGGTCAATGGGAAGATACAGATGTGATTTATGTTTATTCCCTAAATGGGATCATGCGCAGTACTGATGCCATCAATTGGTCAAATATTGGTCCCTCAAATATTGGACAATTTTCCGGATCCTTATGCCCATCTATGTCAATTGGGGCTGATAATACAGGTAATACCAATTTGTATATTTCCAATGGTAATAATTTTTGGGCTTGCTTTAATCCACTTGATGGTACCCCAAATTGGTTACCTCTCTCATTGCCTATCAGCAACACATCGTATATCAGTGCGATCAACGTTAATCCGGCTAATAGAACGGAGGTCTGGGCCACGATATCCGGATATCAGGCAGGAATAAAAGTTTTTAGAAGTCTCAATTCAGGGCTGAACTGGAATAATATGTCTCTTTCGCTGCCCAATACGCCAATATATTCGCTCGTCTTTGCCAACAATACGAATAACCCTTCAGGTGCGGTGTATGTGGGGACCGAAATAGGAGTTTTTTATAAACATGATGGACTTCCTGATTGGGTTCCTTTTTCAAACGGCTTACCCCATGTACCCGTTACAGACTTGCAAATGAATTACATCACGAGCGAATTGAAATGCAGTACATATGGCAGGGGAATTTGGGAGACGGGTTTATATGAGTCTTGTCAACCAACAGTCCATGTAAATTATGAAATCAATCAAGGGCAATACAATTTTGAATCATCAAATTTGATCTATGCCTATCGCCCTATCGGGGGCGGAATTGGTACCAGGGTCACCATGAAAGCAGCAGGTCAGGTAAGGCTTCAAAACGGGTTTAGAGTATACCCTGACTCTTATGTCCGAATTGCCATAGGTAATTGCGGTTCAGGACCATTAAGCTTGACTGACGACCCTTCAAATCTGACTGATACAATAGAAGCAGCGAAAGTGAAGAATCCTGAAGCAGAAAGGAATTAAGAAATCCATGTGCATGTAACTTTAAAGTGGTTCCAAAACCGAATGTCCAGTTACTTCAAATGATGCTTCCTGCAACATTATTGAAGTGAGCCTGCAAACCAAATGGAGAGATGCACTTTTCTTTAATGTAGCAGAAAGTCATTCAGCTGCGTTGGGATATCATGCAATGGCGACTGGTAATCAGTATACTTCAGTGAGCGTAAATTCACAGATGTGTTTTTCCATGAACTCCAGGCCGCACTAAACGAACTTGCAGCATCTCTCGAGAGAACGCGATCTTCTGGCTGGATTTGTGCGATTCTTTGAAAGTGAGTTTTACGTTTGCGAAAGGAGCCAGGGAGTGAATGCTGACCCTGAAGAATTCAGCATTTCGTGGGAGACAATATCTTTACCGCACAGACAAGTAAACGACTTAATGAGCAAAACAATACTCCTCCTCCCCTTTCTGATTTTCTTTTCGGTCCCCCACCTCCAATCACAGACTTGCCAGGATGCAACTGTAGAATTGACGGCAGATGTGCAAGCTTCCCCACCCAGGATCATACTGAACTGGACGGCAAATGCAGGTGCAAATCAGCATTTTGTTTACCGGAAGTTAAAAACAGCCTTGGCATGGGGAGACCTGGTCGCCACTCTACCAGGTACCGCAACACAATACACGGATTCGACAGCGGTTGCAGGAGTTTCATATGAATACAGAGTCACCCGTTCCGCTACAACCTATAATGGATATGGATACATCAACGCCGGGATTGAAATCGCTGCCATAGAAGACAGGGGTACACTCATCCTGGTGATAGACAGCACAGTGATTGATACACTCTCTGCCGAAATCGACCGATTGGTGCGTGATCTGGAAGGTGATGGCTGGCGCGTTGTACGCTTTGGTGTTTCAAGGACTGCTGCTGTCACCGAAGTAAAAGCACAAATCAAAGCGGCCTATCAGATATCCCCGGGTGGTACCAAAGCAGTGTTTCTGCTTGGCCATGTCCCCGTGCCATACAGTGGTGAACTCAATCCCGATGCGCATCCAGACCACCTCGGTGCCTGGCCCGCGGATGTCTACTATGCAGATGTCAACGGCCTATGGACAGATGCTGTTGTAAATAACGTGGCGGCAAACGATCCCCGCACCCGTAATGTGCCCGGAGATGGAAAATTTGATCAAAGCGCACTACCCAATGACGTCGATATGCAGATCGGGAGAGTCGACTTTGCGAACATGCCGGCATTTACCGCATCAGAAATTCAGCTTCTCAAAAATTATCTTGAGAAAAATCACCGCTATCGTCATCGCGATTATAGTGTGTCTCACCAGATGCTCATCGATGACAACTTTGGCTTCTTCGGAAATGAAGCCTTTGCAGCAAACGGCTGGAAGGCTACCCCTTTGGTTGGAATGGGTAATGTGGAGGCAGGTGACTATTTTACTGATCTCAGTACGAAAAGTTATCTCTGGTCCTATGGGTGTGGTGGAGGTTCTTATACGAGTGCCGGTGGTATCGGTACAACCCAGGATTTTGCCGCATCATTCCTGAATTCAGTTTTCACGATGCTCTTTGGGAGTTATTTCGGTGATTGGGATTCCCAAAATAATTTTCTCAGAGCACCACTCGCACAAGGCACGACCCTCGCTAATGTATGGGCAGGAAGACCACATTGGATGTTTCATCACATGGGTCTTGGTGAAACAATTGGATACAGTACACGTCTCTCACAGAATAATAACGGACTTTACTTCTCCAATTTTGGTGCGCGTGGAGTGCACATGGCCCTGATGGGTGATCCCACATTGAGAAATGATGTCGTTGCTCCCGTTTCTGAGGTCGTCGCGATGAGCGATGGTACACATGCATATCTCTCATGGAAGGCATCTCCCGATACGGTCCTTGGTTATCACGTATATCTCAGAGCAAATGGACTGGACGGATATACACGTATCAATCAGGAATTGATCATAGCGACTTCTTATGTTGATTCGTGCTTGTTGACACCGGGTATTTACTCCTATATGGTACGTGCGCTGGTATTGCAGCATAGTCCAAGTGGTACCTACTATAACGCAAGCCAGGGTATTGCTGACACTCTATTGCATATGAACGATCTTGAAGTCCTGGCGTCTGCGACATGGATTGGATCATCTGGTGTCATTTATTTCGAAAATACATCTCTACATGCAACTGCATATTATTGGGATTTTGGTGATGGAGAGTCAAGTACTGATGAAAACCCTGATCATACATTTGGAGATGGCGAGTATGCTGTGACACTGATCGCAAGTAATGCGTGCGATGCAGATACTGTGACATTCGACATTTCCATTTCTACCGCGATTGAAAACATTACCAATGATCCGGTCTTTATCCTGTCTCCCAATCCTTCATCTGGAAAGTTTAGGATATCACTGCCTGAAGGATCACAGATGGGAATGGTGATTTACAATATGATGGGTGAGCAGGTTTTTGAGCTCAATTCATTCCGTTCTGGTACAGAGATCAATCTCACTGCTCAGCCAGCCGGAATATATCTCGTTGTATGCACAGACGGAGAGAAAAGATTTACAAAGCGATTGGTTATTCAGGGCTAGGTAAGAGAAGTAAGTCAAAATGTAAAATGCAAAAGTCAAAAGACTAAAGTTGCGAGCCAGTTCCACTTTTGACTTTTACATTTATTATTTTACATTTTGACTTTATTCAGCATTCCCTTATCCTTTCCCCTGAAGAATCTCATCTATTTCGTCCAGTCCTCCTGGTACGAGTTCTTCATACTTCCTGAGCATTTCTACCGCTTTCCGGCGTTCGTTGCGGAGCAGATAGAGGATGCCAAGATTGAAATAGGCCTCGGGAAAGTGTGGATGGAACTTCAAAGCGAGCTCATAATGCAGGCGTGATAAACGGAGGTCCCCGTGATCAAGGTAGAGATTGCCGAGGTTATAATGCGATTCTGCATGTGTGGGATCGGTGGCGAGTGCCTGGGACAAAGATTCGATCGCGCGGACGTCATCCCCTTTAGCTGAGTAGATGATGGCCAGATTGCAGTATGCATCTGCCACATGCACATGACGCGCGATAGCTTCGAGATAGGCAACTTCAGTCTGTGGGTGATTCTGTTCATGGAGATAAAGCCCTTTAACGAAAGGATCTGTGAATGCCCGGATCGGTTGGATCGTAACACTTCTCTGCTGAGCCTCAAAGAGATTCAACTGCCCGGACTTGTCATCTGAATCAGGTTTCTGCCCGGCTATCTTGAGTGCCCTACGACGTGATTTATCTGGCGTGAATTGAATGACTTTTCCCATGTCTCTTCTCTACAATAAGGTCAAAGATAGACAAATTGTAATATGTAAGAAACAAATCTTCAGTATGTTCCCATAACGCAACCACAACAGTGCAGACAACACAGTTATTGGTACAGGTGCTTACATTACCCGTACCTCGTAACCCCTCGTAACCCGTAACTCTATTCCCCCAATAAAACTCTCAGCTTTTCGATATCAAGTTTTGCAGCAAACGCCAGTTCTTCCTGCTCTGAGGCGAAGCCCTTCAGATTGAAAGTAATCAAGGTCTGGCTCAGCGGAACCTGAATTTCGCTCGACCGTATTTGTTTAGTGGATCCATTATCCATGTAATACTCCTCCGTTTGGGATTTCAGAATCGCTCTACGCGTTCCTACCCGCACACTTTTGTATTCCTGTCCCATCATCGACGGATTACCCATAAACATATTCAGGGTGGTGAGCATGGGAGAATTGGCGATGATGGAGACGTCTGCAGAATTCTCCATTTTCGATGGATGCTGGTATCGTTTGTTGACTGATGTTCCACCGCCCAGAAATCCCATGCCTGCGGTATTAGCCGACTCCTCCCCTTCTGATCTGAGGCCGTTGATTTCATCTGGCAGAGCCTCTGCGATCTGTCCTGCAATGAGATTGTTGATTTCATTGATGGCATCCTGGAGACTGAGCTGGGCCATTTTATAGTCCTTCTGTGCCAGGTAATCCTGGGCTTCCTTGATAAACGTTGCGATCTGGTCCTGACCCGAAAGCCGGATACTCATGAGCAATAAGAGGGAAAACAGAATTCGCGTTTTCATGATTTTAGATTTTTAAACCGTTAATACAGGGCGGAAATTTAGGGATTTGTTTTTTACAGGATATCCGGGTTAAACTCTCTCGGTCGAGCTCAGGATCTCCACGGCGCTTCGATTTGAGTTTGTGTTTGTGTTTGAGTTTGAGTTTGTCCTACACCGGCCCCAATTGAGAATTGAGACTGCCAAAGGCAGTTAAAAATTGACAATCGAGAATTGCTCTTCCTCAGCCTCCGCCTCCGCCTTAGCCTGCTTTTTTGGCTTTCTTCTCTGCTACCTGTTCTTTCGCCTGTCCAGTTGCCTTCTTCATCGGCTTCTTCTGAGACTTCGCCATCTCGATGCTTTCTTTCAGGGCGGTCATGATGTCGACGACAGGTGCTGTCTCCTCTCCTACCTGCACGATCTGCTTGCCTTCCACTTTCGCATGGATCATTTCGACCAGTGCCTCCCTGTATCTGTCCTTCAGCTCTAGTTCGCTGAAAGGTTTTGTCATTGTTTCCACAAGCGTTTTCGCGAGCTTCAGTTGGTCATCACCGATTTTTGATTCGGCGAGTTGGGGAATGGTATTGACATCTCGAATCTCATCAGGATAACGAAGCTTGTACATCATCATTCCGGATTCATAGGGGGATATCATGACGACATGTTCGCGATCACGGAGTACGACACGACCGATCGCAAGTTTTCCGACGCTCTTCAGGGTCTGCATCAGCAAGTGATACGCTTTGGCCGCGACTTCACCGTCAGGGCCGATAAAGTATGGCGCATCAAACAAGGTGTGATGGACTTCATTCACATCGACGAAGGCTTCGATCTCGATCACTTTGGTGCTCTTTAGCCGGATGTTCTCCAGGTCGCCGTCCTCGACAATCACATATTGACCGGGTTCGTATTCATAGCCTTTGACGATGTCGCTTGCCGACAGTTTAGACTCACAGGTTTTACACACCTTGTCGTAGCCTACCGGCCCGTTATCGTCTTTGTGTAATTGTCTGAAGCTCACCGTAGACTCGGCCTCGATCGCGCTGTAAAGCTTGATCGGGATATTGACCAGTGAAAACTGGATGAAACCTTTCCAAATCGCTCGCATAACCGATATATTTAATGTATAAGAATCACAAAAACCGTACCATTACAAATCAATCTTCAGTCCTCAGTCCTCAGTCTACAGTCCTCAGCCTTCAGTCTTCAGTTGTTAGCGAGGACTGCGGACTGCCGGCTGTGGACTGATTTACTCCTCCCTAAGGTATAAAAACACCGGCTCCCTCAGCGTCCCGTTGGGGGTCACAGAGGCGTACTGAACATCACAATACAATAACGGCTCAACCCAGGTAGTCTGTTTTTCATCCTCCAGTCTTTCTTTGATAGGCTTGCGAATTTCTTTCAGTTTCTTCAATTCCGTTGTGATTTCCGCCATGAGTTTTTCATTGAATCCCGTCCCTACTTTTCCCAGGTAAATGAGGTTTTCTGATTCTGCGTCTGCCAGGTGCAATGCCCCGAAATAAGGTCGCCGATCACCTTGTCCTTCCGTGTACCCGATGATACGACACGTCATATCATTTCTGTGTTTGATTTTCACCCATTGTTCCGTGCGCTTGCCGGGTAAATAGATGCTGTCACGGCGCTTTGCAATAATGCCTTCCAGACCCATCTTCTTTGTCGCCTCAAAGAGTGCGTTCCCGTCTTCCATATCTTCGGAATACCTGAAATGTCCACCGGGTTTGATAAGGCTCTTCAGCCAGGCTTTGCGCTTGTGCAAGGGTTCTTTTTGGACAACGCAACCATCGAGATACAATACATCAAACAGATAACAATAGGCCGGGGCAGCGTTCATCGCTGTACGGATATTATGCTCGTTTGACTTATGCATCCGTCCTACGGTTGTTTTGAATTGAGGTTTTCCTTGCGCATCAAGGACCACAATCTCACCATCGAGAATGGCCTGGGTGCACTTCAGTTGTTTCCGGTCTTTTAGAAGCTCGGGAAACTGTTTTGTGATATCGCGCTTACCCCGGCTGCATAACCGTAAATCTTCTTCATCGACATAGACCATTGTGCGGATCCCATCCCATTTCATTTCATAGATATAATCCCCGATCGGCACTTTTGATGCAGTTGCAGTGAGCATATGTTCTATTTGCGCATGCGTGACATCGATCTCAGGTGGATCGACGCGTTCCAGCAACCAGTCCTTATCCTTCATATGATGGATGCGAAATTCCTGATCTATTGTTGGACTCTCGAGTTTGAAATAAAAGCCATCCTTCTTCTGCTTCGTAATTCGATAATTGCCACGTGCGAAGATCCAGATATCACCCGCTCCATAATGGCCTTTAGGAATCTCACCTTCGAAATCGAGATACTCCATGGGATGTGGTTCTGTTTCTACAGCAAGCCTTTTAATACCAGGTGCAGGAGGGAGCCCTTTGGGTACCGCCCAACTGCGCAACACACCGTTATCAGAAAGCCGCAGATCATAATGCAAACGTGTGGCATCATGACGGTGAATTACAAACGCATCGTCAGTGCCTTCGCGCGCTCCGGGTGTCGGTTCAGGTGTCTGCTGAAAGTCACGTTTTTCAACGTATTCCCGCAGCGCAGGATTTTGCGCAGAAGCAGCTTTGCCGGATTCCTGGTCATGAAGACCCACTGCTTTACTGCCGAAACCTTCCCATGCATCACCATCTTGTTTCACTTTCGCAGGTACATTGTGAATCGTAAACTCTTTAGGAGATTTCAATTCTTCAAGTTCTTCCCAGGTGAGGGGCATTGACACCGTACATTCGGGAGTCGCACGGAGACTATACGGGCAGACTACTGTCTGAGAGAGATTGTTTCGCACAATGTCAACGAAGAGTTTGTCGGTACGTGCTTCCTTGCGAATATTGGTAGTACAATCTTTTGAGTGTTTTTTTACAAACCCTTCAGACAATGACTTTAACGTCACCTTCAACGTATCATAGTCCCATTTCCGGTGAATGGGGACGAACACATGTATTCCTTTCTTACCACTTGTCTTGACAAACGGGTGATAGCCATATCCGCGTAGATGATCGCCCATCGATATCGCGATCTCTCTGATACGGTTAAAATTCATGGTCTCTGGTGGATCAAGATCGAATACAAAATGATCAGGGGTTGTGAGATTCGGATTCTGCACGGAGGATTGATGAAATTCAATACACGCCAGATTGGCAAGCCATACTAGGACAGCTTCATCTGTCGCGATGACGTAGTCGATCTTTTTTTCACCTTTACCAATCTGTACGGATTGTATCCACTGAGGCGCCCACTCCTGCTTGTTCTTCTGATAGAAATGTTCACCATAGATCCCATCGGGATATCGAATAAACGAAAGGGGTCTGTGTTTGATATGCCTCAGGATCACAGGCGTCATCTGGTGATAGTATTGGATCACTTCAGCTTTGATGACATGCGCTTCGGGAAAGAGGACCTTATCCAGGTTGGACAGTTTGATCTTATGCTTCCCGATTTGTGTAAGCTGAAACTGAGGCATGCGGTGAAATTAGATAATCGATGTGTGTTAGATATCTGGGGTGAACACCTGGGTTCGCCGCTACATCCGACTAAACCATCGTATCGGCGGACCTGCGTGTCCGTCACGGCAGCTAAAAGTCCTCTTATTTAAATCAGTTCCTTTAGCTTAAATCGCTTTTTCAACGTTTCCTGTTTGCGTTGAATAACAAGCGTGATCGATTTACCTTCACGTCTCTGAAAGATGTGCAGTAGATTATCCAGGGCATACATACTTGCCGGTAGCCCTTGCACTTTTTTGATAATATCTCCCTGCCTGATATCTGCATCTGCAGCAGGAGAATTGGCCAGGATATCCTGTACCACATAGATGTTTAAGTTCTGCCCCATCGCAAAAATGATCAGTCCGCTTTTATCCATTTTGAACTTCTTATTGTAATTGCCCTGCGTGCGCAGATACATCTTCTCATTCACATAGTCTATGTAGACCTGAAATCGTGTGAGGAGTTGCGTGCCGATCAGTCCGTTGCGAAACCGTGTAGAATCTTGCATGACTGAATGCGAGAGGTCCTGGAAGCTGGTGAGGATGTGTGGAAATGTCAACACTCCAAGATTCAGTGCCTCTATCCGACCCAAATGGCCCTCTACAAATCCACCTAATCCAAGTCCGAGTTTTCCACGGATATAATGCTCCGGTAATACGAGCCGTGGATCGGTATTGTTGTGCAAAAGCAAGGGCAATCCGGCACCTGTATCGATTAGCAATATCACATCAAGTTTTGTATTACCAGCAAGGGAGACGATGCTCTTTAAATACGGTTTTCCGGACCGGACAGTGATTTCATATTCATGAAATGCACCGGAAGGAGGATGGAACGATTCAGGACTGTGTAGAATGAGTCTCTGTTTTCTAAAGTCCAGTTGGACGACCACATTCTTGAAAAAGCTGCTCCCCAAAATCCCATGGATGGGTCTGCCTGTAATCTCATCGAGGGTCAGGTAGTCTTCTTCCAATACGAGGATATCACGCTGCACTGGGTCAAGACCTATAACCTCAATGTCGACAGAACGTGCAACCAGAGCATAGATCTCCCGACTCAGGTCCGATCCGATGATGGGGACGCGCAGATCATATTGGGTCTTGAAGATATCGGCGAACTCCTTCTTGAATAAGATCGTATGTTCAGCTCCTGTATCAAAAATAAAAGACATCGGTAGCAAGCCGAAGAGACGTACTTCGACAAGGATGAAGTTATTGGCGTACTGGAAGGCAATAGATGCACGGGGTTGGCCCTTCAGGATATCAAAGTCAGCCTGCGCGGCAACTGAAGCCGGAAGCCACATGCATGCCAATAAAACTCCCAATAATCTCTTCATAGTTCAATAATCAAATCACGCGCACAAGAAGGATGCATGCTTTCATCAGGCTACCAGCCAATCCACTCAAAACGAGACGAATTACCTACTTTGCCGACACCTAAATATATACGAAATGCAGGGCATTAATGCTCCCAGCGTACAGGAAGATCCGTCTTCTAAAGAATCTCTGCGCAAACAAATTGGATTCTTTGGACTGACAATGATTGCTGCCGGGTCCTGCATCGGATCTGGGATTTTCATTACACCATCCGATGTCGCAGACCAACTGGGCAATACGACGGCCGTACTGCTTGTATGGTTATGGGGAGGTGTGGTCGCCATTACGGGTTCGTTGACGTTTGCAGAGTTGGCGGCCAGATTTCCTGATGCAGGCGGCGTTTACATCTATATCCGGGAGTGCTTTGGCAGGTTATTGGCCTTTTTATATGGTTGGTGTATCCTCACTGTCATTACTTCAGGGGCAATAGCCGCGCTCAGTCTGACTTTTGCACGTTACCTCAGTGTACTCATTCCGTTGAGTAACATAGGTCAGATCATCGTCGGTATCTCTGCGATCGCGGCTGTGACACTCATCAATGTCCTCGGCGTAAAACCCGGCGAAGTATTTTCTTCCGTCTTTACACTTTTCAAACTTGTGGGTCTCTCGGGAATTATCGTAGCCGGTATCCTTATCGGTAGGGCGATTCCGGAGACTCCCGTTAACATCGGCACCATTGATACATTTCCCGGCATCGGCGCATTTGCACTCGCGATGATTGGTGTGTTGTGGTCGTATGGCGGCTGGCATCATGCATCATACGTAGCCGCTGAGACAAAGGGAGCTACGCGGATCGTCCCTCGTGCGATGATTCTTGGCACTCTCATTGTGACGGCAACATACATGCTTGCAAACTATGCCTACCTGCGGTTGCTTCCGTTGGAAACCTTGGCAAGCTCACAGGCTGTTGCATCTGACGCATTGAAGTCTGTACTTCCCATCGGTGCGATGCTGGTTACTCTGCTCATTGCGATTTCTACTTTTGGCAGCATCGGCATCTACACACTCACTGCACCACGCATTTATTATTCGATGGCGCGAGATGGGTCATTCTTCCGGGCAATTGCAAAACTGCATCCGCGTCATCAGACACCGATCTGGGCGATCTCCATCCAATCGGGATGGGCAGTTGTCCTCTTGTTATTTTGGACGACTTTCGAAAACCTCATGACGTATGTTGTATTCATGGATTGGGTATTTATGACACTGGCTGCATTATCCATCTTCTATTTCCGGAAAAAGTTTGCTGCACTGCCTGCGACAGGATTCAGGACACCACTCTATCCAATCATACCACTTGTATTTATTGGCATCTCCGTGTGGTTTGTTGCATACACCCTCATCGGTAAACCTGCGCAGGCATGGGGAGGGATCGTTCTTTTACTTGCAGGATTACCTGTGTATTATTTCAGCAGGAAGAAAGAAATCTGAATTTCGAATTTCAAGCCTTTTATTCTGCATTCAATTCTCTCCCACCACATAGATCTCGATACGTCGGTTCTGTGCTTTTCCTGCCTCCGTATCATTAGGAACAAGTGGTTTCGTTTGACCTCGACCTGCTGTGGCGATGCGAACCTGGGTTATCCCTCTGTTTTCAAGAAATGACCGTATTGCAAGGCCTTGCTGCGTAGAAAGTTGAAAATTGATATCCGCGCTACCTAAATTATCGGTATGTGCTTCTATGCGGATCTTCGCGTTTGGATATGCTTTCAGGAGTGACGCAAGCTGTTCAAGCTCTCTTTCCGACTGCGGAGTCAACATAGCTGATTTACCCTGAAAGTCACCATTGTCCAGAATGAATGCTGTATTAGGATTCACATCTCCACCGTCCATTGCCTCCTTGAGCTTTGCAAGGCAAGACCCTTCTGCTATATTGAGTGTTGATCCACCAGGTAATACAGCAGGCTTCAATTCCTTTTTTTTTGCCTGATTTTCTGATTCTGCGGGAGATGAGGATAGGGGAAGATCACTAACAGACTTTTCTTTGATCTCTGTAGTACCTGAAGTCTTGTATTCTGCTCCTGCACATCCACGTCCAAGGAAGTAGAGCAAGGCCAGCGCTGCAAGCAGGAGGACTACCCAGGGCAGCAACCGATTCAACAATGGCTTCTCTGCCGGAGCCGCTTGAATCTTACTGGCATCGTCATCATGCAAAGTTTCCACAATTGAAAATATTTTTTTCCATCTGAAACAAATGTACTACACTTACTCTTTCCCTGACTATCTTAGCGGAGACCATATATCCACCATGAAAGCTCCTGAAGACTTTTTTCACTATCTCGAACAGTCTCTCAATACGCTTGCGCACGATGAGAGTCATGACGAAGACAGGATCGGCAGCGTGTATGCACTTGTCAGTCAGTTCTTTGTTGCCGCAGGAGAAGACGAACCCCTGCATTTTACAACGCTCTTCGCGCGGATCGCGCATCTCTGCAACCGGTTTCGCATCAACGCCACCCTGACACGACGGATGCAGCGCTTTCGTATCGATGCGGAAACCTATTTGCGTAAAGGTGTGATTGAAAGCTCTGCCAGTGCCGGAGATATTTGGATCAATGGTGCCTATGCTTTGCATGATATCGCCAGCCTCGTCCTTGAGATTTCAAAAAGCAGCTCCACATATCAGCTCATCGGGAAAAAAGCACCTGATGTCCCGGTAAGGGAAAAACGGCGAGGAACATTTAAACGTCATGCTAACCTCGTTGCTTACGACATCGATACTGCAAAAGATGCACTCCTGGTGTACGATGCAGAGGGCCCGGAAGGAGAGATCATTCTGAAATATGGCGATGCGGGTCGCTCAGAACTTTTTAAAGACAATGTTTTGCAGGCAGTCTCTCTGATCGGTTTTCCGCTTACCCTCAGTGCTCTCGATATTGAAATCGATGCCGATGCAAGTTATTCTCCCAGAATCCTGGTCATCGAGCCGGACTATCTCATTGATATCTCCACGATTGCAGAATGCTACCAGGAGTCAGGAGGTGACGTGCGGCTCTATGTGCCCAAGAAATACCAGGAGGCACGTACCACTCCTGCCCTGCTCATTGGAAAAATTGCAAACTATTTTTTGGATGAACTCGTGCATGATACTACCAGGAGTTTCAATGAACTCTTTCCGAAATCGTTTTTCCTGAATCCCGTCGAGTTCGCTACACTCACAAATGACGAAGTCAAGCACATGACAAAGGAATGCGAGATACATTTTACCAATCTGCGCACAGTCATTCTCAATGAATTCGAGAAACTCGATCTGGTCCGTACCAAAATGTATATCGAACCGGCCTTCTTCTGTCCTGCGTATGGACTACAAGGACGCCTTGACCTCTTCCTGAATGGGCATGAAAACAAGCATATCGTCGAATTGAAAAGCGGCCAACCATTTCAGGCTAACGCGTATGGATTGAGCAGTTCGCATTATGCACAGACCCTGCTCTATGATCTCATGATCAAAGCGGTCTATGAGTTTCAGGCAAGACAGACCTGTTACATCCTCTATTCGCGCTCTGCGATGAATACCTTGCGTTTTGCACCACCGGTAGAGGCTATTCAACGTGAGGTGATCCGATTGCGAAATGAAATCCTTTTGACAGAATGCACGCTGAGTCAGCAAGACATCTCTTCGGAGGGATTGTTTGAGAAGATCAGAGCGGATGCGTTTCCGGAGACAAAAGGATTCCTGCAAAAGGAAATCATGCTGTTTGATGAAACCTGGCGCAACCTGGATGACCTGGAGAAACGTTATATCCGGATCTTCAGTCGATTCATCGCGCGTGAGCATTTCCTGGCAAAGGTCGGCACGCACGGTTCCGATCAGGTAAACGGACTGGCGGGACTTTGGTTGGATACCGATGGAGAAAAAGAAGAGCGCTTCGCCATCTATCGTGACCTCGTCGTGAAAGAGATCGAACAACCCGATCGCAGTGATGCTTATATCATCTTTTCCAAGGAAACAGTGACGGGTGCCCTGGCAAACTTTCGTGTCGGAGATATCGCTGTACTCTACCCCACTTTGGATCGTGAACCGAGTGTACTCAGAACGCAGATCTATAAATGCACGGTGACAGAGTTGACAGAAGGACAAATCAAGATCCGTTTACGTAGCGGGCAGGTAAATTATGATGACATCCGTGCGCATCCCAGGTGGGTTCTTGAGCATGATCTATATGACAAGAGCTTTAATACAATGCACAGTGCATTGTTCACCCTTGCAAAAACATCAGTTGAAAAAAGAGCAATGTTCCTTGGTCGCACGCCACCGGGAAACCCAGAATATTCAGGCCAGGTGTCTGTCGCAAAAATTGGTGAGCATCAGAAGGCAATCCTCGACCAAATCATTGCCGCAAAAGATTATTTTCTGCTCTGGGGCCCTCCGGGTACGGGAAAAACCAGCGTTATTCTCCATCATTTAGTGAAACATCATCTGGATCACACTCAGGACAGACTCATTCTTCTCGCGTATACGAATCGCGCCGTCGATGAAATCTGTGAAGCATTGGATGCGATTGGTGGAGAAGTGCGTCAGCAATACGTACGCATCGGAAGCCATATTGGTACAGGCTCCGCATATCAGGAACAATTGCTGGGAAATAAGATTAAAGGCATGACCCGGCGCAGGCAAATCGTAGACTTCCTCATATCACAACGTGTCATTGTGGGCACCATTGCTTCCATCTCTGGTAAGATGGAACTGTTCAAGATTGTGCGTGCAGATGTAGCCATTGTCGATGAAGCATCACAGATTCTCGAGCCTATGCTCGCCGGGCTTCTACCGGCGTTCCGGAAGTGGGTACTCATCGGTGATCACCGACAGTTGCCAGCCGTTGTTGCACAACCTGTCTCACAGTCGCGTCTTGGTGAGGATGCAATCCCTGAAATTGCCCTGGAGGATACGAGGGATTCGTATTTCGAACGCATGTATCATCTCTGTCAGTCGCGTAAATGGGATTGGGCATACGGTAGCCTTACAGAGCAGGGCAGAATGCATGAAGAAATTATGGCCTTCCCCAGCAGGGTCTTCTACAATAACCAATTGCATTTGCTGTTGACAAAGCGGCATGATGGTAGAGATTATTCCGGAAGCCTGAAGACACCACACGCTCCAGATGCGAGTCCACTTTCACAAGTCCTTGCAAGTAAGCGCATGCTTTGGTTTCCGAGCGTAGCGGATACACTCCTTCAGTTTTCTAAAACCCACAATGATGAGGCACAGATCGTTGTAAATATCGTACAGGAACTCATTCACTTGTATGGTCGGATACCGGATATCGGAATCATCACTCCTTTCCGGGCACAGATCGCAAACATCCGTGCCCATCTGCAACAGCATGGGATCGATCCGAACATCATGACGATAGACACGGTAGAAAGATACCAGGGTAGCGCAAGGAATATTATTCTTCTGTCTCTCAGTATCCATCACCCTGTACTGCTTCAACGCATTGTCTCGATGTCCAGTGATGGTGTCGATCGTAAACTAAACGTCGCATTGACGAGAGCACGAGAACAATTTATCCTCGTCGCTTCGGAAAGCGTTGTAAAGTTTAATAAGACGTATTCAGATCTCTGTGATACTTGCTTCACAGTACGCACCACGGCCGTAGACGCATATGCTTCATCGCCTGAAGGACGATAATTTCTGATGTCATACACATCGCTTGATGCCAGAAAGGCACCTCCCCTGGAGGAAGCACATAACTTTGCGCTGGGCAACGTCAAATTCACGATAGACGAGTACGTAAACTTTATTTGAAAGGTACATCGCCCTGAAGTGCGTAATACATTCGCATTGGACACGCCCAACGCGAAAGCAAGAACCCTCTCGAAGCCCAAATAGGCGCAATAGAATTTGAACTACTGGTTATTACCTTGCAACACCTGAATAATCATTGACAATTGTGCGCAGAAACTTGCGTGGATGTTCTTCATAAGTAAGCCCGAGCATACCCGCAGTTTTATCCGCCAGGAGTTTCACATGTCCCTCTGAATTCTCGAGTGCAAGGTCATTCAGTGTTTCTTTGATGAGTTCGATATGCACAGGCTGTAACTTCGTCGCCTGAGGATATGTCGGCACATACTCTGCACGAACCTCATCAAAAGCAAGCTGCCTGAACACGACGCGTCTGCTTTCCTTGATCACTGTGGTGCCCGCAACCATATCTCCAACCCGCTGACCTTTGTCGCTGGAAGCAACGGCAATCAGCGCAACAAGCCCTGAAAAAATGTGAAAATCGACAATACGAAACAGCCAACGTAACAAATAGGCGCCGATACTTACCATCTCACCACGAATGGATACGACGCGCAAATCAAAAATGCGTTTACCCGGACTCTGCCCATTGTTGAAGATCTCGAAGAGCAGGTGATAGAACACGAACGGTACTGCAAATAAAATGATCGTGACAATAGCTACTGCACCAAATTCAAAACCTGGTGACAACACATTCAGAAAAATCAAGGCTACAATGAATACGGCTATCCGAATAAGTCCATCAATAATATTCGCTACGATACGCTCTCCCAACGGTGCAATCTCGTATTGTAAATTGACATTTTGGGTAGTCTCTATGGTTATCTGACCTGGCATTCGGATCTGAATCTATGAGCAGGCAAGATAAATGATTCCGGCAAGCATACCGGTGTTGAAACAAAATGCTATTTCAAAATGCACTGTTAACAGACCATGCAACCACATGGAAATGCGAGTCCGTCGCGACATGCACATTGAAAGCGTCGGCGCGCTGAGCAAGGCTGGCGTGGCAGGGTTAGTGGAAAATCTCAAACGTCAATTTCAGGTTTATAAACATTACCAACAAATGCGCTATTCTGAGGTGTATGACAAATTGCACTAAACTTGGTTCACTGCCAGCGCGCACCCCTTCCCCTAAAGGGTCTACCCGCGCGATTTGGTTGTTCTTGTGCAATTTGTCATACACCCCTATTCTGAAATGCATAGTTCATTTAGAATGAAAAACCTATTTTGCCTTAAATGACAGAACAGCAATTCATTTCCCGTCATAGGGATCGTTGGAAAGCTTTTGAAGGATATTTACAGCGCGGCTTGCGTGGACACCCCGATCAGCTCTCTGAACTGTATATCGAGCTGATCGATGATCTCTCCTATGCACGCACCCATTACCAGAGATCATCCCTGACACAATACCTGAATCAACTCGCTGTCGCTGCTCATCAGCAGATCTATGGTACGCGACGCGAACGCAAAAGCCGGTTGATTTCTTTTTTCCGCAGTGAAGTACCCATTGCTTTTGCACTTGCTGGTAGATTCTTCGTGTATGCTCTCGTCATTTTCCTTGCTGCGGCGGGTTTAGGTTGGCTGAGTGGAACACTTGATCCTGAATTTTTCAGATTGATTGCCGGTGATGCCTATGTCAACCAAACTCTTGAAAATATCAAACAGGGGGACCCCCTCGCGATCTACAAGGACTCTGGAAGTGCAGAGATGTTCTATATGATTTCAACCAACAATGTGCGTGTGGCCTTCACTACTTTCATATTAGGCGTCTTCGGTGGCTTGCCCACAATACTGTTGCTCCTCTATAATGGAATGATGATCGGAGCCTTTGTGCAGTTTTTCTTTCAACAGGGATTGGGAGGTGTCGCTCTCACAACGATCTTCCTGCATGGCTCAATGGAACTTACTGCCATTGTCATCGCGGGCGGAAGCGGACTCATGTTAGGCAGCGCAGTGTTATTTCCGGGAACATATTCACGTAGCTATTATGTCGTACATCAGGCACGACAGGCGCTCAAAATAATTATCGGCGTGACACCATTCATCATTTTTGCTGCAATCATTGAGAGTTATATCACGCGCTTTTACCAGGATTTGCCCGGAGAGATACGGCTGGTTATTATCCTGGGCACATTTCTCGTTATGATTGTGTACTTGTTTTCTGCGATAAAAAAAACTCCCCATCATGAATAACCCATTTCAGTTCGAAAAGAAACGTGACTTTGGTTCTGTCATCACTGATTCGTTGTATTTTTTTACGCGGAATTTCAAGTCCTTCCTGCTTGGCTTCCTTATGTATATCGGACCGTTTTTCCTGATCGGTGCCCTTGGGATGATCTATGCAGGGTTGAAATTCCCTGATCTGCTGCGCAATGATGTGCCTGGCCTTGAGATGTTTATCGGCCTGATAGTCTTCGTCCCATTTATCATCCTTGCCTCGCTGATGATGATTGCATTTGTCTGTGCCATGGTGCAGAAGTTTCAGAGAGAACCCGGACAACCGTTGATCGAGGGAATCTGGCCGGATATACGGAAGAACCTTTGGCCTGCAGCAATGGTATTTATCACACTTTTTCTTTTACTGATCGTACCATATGTGCTCATTATCGTGCTTGCATTTACTGTAGGCGCTGATGTGGGTATTGCTTTGTTTATCCTGTTGTCGATACCGGTCCTTTTCTATCTGATAGTACCATTTACCATTTTCATGATTGCACATATCCTTGAAAAAAATACAGTGAGCATGTCGATGCGACGCGCATTCTTCCTTGTGCGTGACAAATGGTGGTCTACATTTGGCATCTACTTGGTGATTTCAATTCTCGCGAGCCTCGCGTCGTATATCTTCATGATACCTGCCTATATCATCTTCTTTGTCCAGACCCTTGGATCATTGGGTACGGGGGAAATCAGCACGGAATTCGGGCTGTGGTTCGGGATCATGTATGCTTGTGGGTTCCTGGGATCTTTGTTTGCCGGCATGTACCAGATACTCGGCATGATTCTGCAGTACTATAATTTGCGTGAACAAAAAGAGGGCATCGGGTTGCTCCGACGGATTCAGGATGTAGACAAACCTGCCGGTGAAACATATGTATAACGTGCTCAGACTGTCTCTTCTGGCGTTGTTATTATCCTGTGCAGGAAAATACATGCCTTTGGCTCAAACGACGGCAATTGTTACAGAGAAACTGACGTCTCCGGGTTTTGATACTCTGCAACTGAAAGCTTACCTGGCCGATCCGGAGTATCAGTATCAACGCCGCGCTCCCGAATCATCCTGGTTCAGCAGACTATGGCGGGATGTCGTTGACTATATCGAACGGCTCTTTTCTGAAGGTGCAGGTATGAGTGAACGCATACTGGCGATTCTCCTTATCGGCGGTGCGATGATAGTTCTCGCCTACTTCTTTTTGCGGTCGCGATTTGGTAATATCTTCTCAAGAGGTGAACGACGCATAGGTGCGTCTACGCGTATACTCAATGAAGATGTTCCCTCCAGATCCCTTGCAGAAAAAATTCATCGGGCATTGAATTCCGGAGACTATCGCACGGCGTACAGGTGGACTTATCTGGATTTGCTGCGTACCCTGGGCCATGCTGGACTGATCCGCTTGCATGGCGACAAAACAAATAGAGACTACAAACACGAAATGAGTGCATCATTGTTACAACCGGATTTTTTGCTGCTTGCGGACGCCTTTGACTACACGTGGTATGGAGATTATCCTATCGACCGTAAGACGTTTGATCAATACACGACTGTCATAGGTACTCTGATCCGGCAAATCTCTGTCAAATGAACCGTCGTATCCTCATACTCATCGGTGTATACGTTGGAGTGATCCTGTTGTTTGCGTATCTCCGGCCAGAGAAGACAGATTGGAGTCCTTCGTTTTCACCGGAAAAAACAATACCCTTTGCTGCACGTATTCTCTTCAGAGAATTGGGTTCGATTCGCACCGAAATATTGCAACGTTCTGAAAGGCCTGTCTATAATGCAACCGGTGAATTCGGAAAAGATCGCACGGTAGTATATTTCTTATTAAACAGGAGTTTTGATCCTGGTACACTAGACATCGAGTCGTTGCTTGATTTTGTGTCAATGGGTAATACCGCTTTTATCTCCTCTGAGAATATTACCTCGGACTTACTCGACACCCTGGGCATCAGGTCTGAATATGCGTACACAGGTTCTGCGAATGCTGTCGAGTGGTTTTATGAAGACAACATCACACTGACACTTGCACAGTACGAAGAGGATGAATGGCAGGCAGCAGTATCGTCCGGATATTGGTGGTATGTACTCGAAGACACTACGCATACGATTCTGGGAAAAGTCAATAACCAGCATCCGAATTTTATCCGCTGTGCCTTTGGTAATGGACATTTTTTCCTGCATACATTCCCATATGCGTTTTCGAATTATCATATGCTCTACCGGGACAATCATCGTTATATCTCGAATGCGCTGGCAGAAGTTCCAACTGCGGATGTCTGGCTCTGGGATAAATATTACCTGAACACTACAGGTGGACGCGCACAAAGTCCGCTTGCAGCCTTAAACAGATACCAGAGTTTTCGTTGGGCGTATTGGCTTGGCATCCTTGGCGTATGTGTATTTATTCTATTTACAGCCAAACGCCGGCAGCGCGTAATCCCTATCATCGATCCAAAGCGGAATACGACTCTTGATTTTGTGCATACCATCGGCGATCTGTATTTTCATCGCGCTGATCATGCTGATCTCATCAGGAAGAAGATCTCCATCCTGCAATCACAGATTCAAAAGGAATACCGCGTACGGGTCGTCGATTTTTCAGGGGAAGATGCACGGGAGCTTGCAGTGCGCGGCGGTCTGGAGCTAAGCAGTGTCGAGACCCTTTTTACCCAAATCCGGAATCTCAAAAATCAACCTGCATCGCATATCGATGCGCTCTTCACCTTGCAGAGTTATTTGGATCGCTTCGTTCAGAGATCTTGAATTTCTGTGTTATGAGCGTGAAACCTCTATCATATGCCTTGAAGATTTGTCCGCGCGAAGGAGCGAAGTCTTCACTTCGTCAATTTCCTCAATCAGCCGTTTGACATCTCTGTCCTTCTCATAAAGCTTCAGTATTGCCTGAGCATATTGAGTGGCTTTGTCAAAATCCTCCAGCCAGAAGTATGCAAGCGCCAGATTGTAAAGACAGATATGCTTGAGCTTGAATAAGTCTTTATCAGTTGAGGAGTACGCTTTCTCCCGGTTTTGATAAAACGTCAATGCAGGCTCAACCGCTTTTCTGACAGCATCCAGGCTTTTATCAGGATCCATCAGAGTAAATCCCTTCCTGATCGTTTCGACTGCTTTCTTATACCTGGCATATTCAAGATGTTTCTTCTTACCAATAGTTTCAAATCTTGCATTCTCATTTGTGATACGCCTGTAACCAAACGTATTGTTGACAATCTCCTTGATCTTTCTGAACGCTTCGGTGAGCATGGATTTATGAAGCTCTGCAAGCTGTCTTGTCCTGTTGATCCTCCAGTAGTTATCCAGATCTGAAGTACTTTTATAAGAGGGTGTGCTATAACTGCGCTGATCTGTGAGTGTAAAAATGAATCTGTCATCAAGCACATGACCATCTCTGTCTCTCACAGACATGGATACCGGAAGTGCATACTTCACTTCTATCCAATAGTGCGTGGTCACGATTTCCTTTCCATCCTTATCTTTTGATTTGCTTTGCCTGCTCTCTCTCGTTTCACTAAAGACACTAAAATCACTGACTGTTGCTTCCAGATGCACGTCACCATTGCGTTGATCTTTTGCATACCCTTCTAATGTGAGATACTCGCTCTCCAGGGAAGCAACAGTAATCCCTGACCTGATCAAATCTCCACTATAGGCAACTACCTCCGTCGTATATGTCTTGTACGATGGATCCAGCGGTTCATCCGGCATGCGATAGTATTTCACCGGCGCCGATTCTCTGTC
Organism: Saprospiraceae bacterium; assembly: GCA_035292505.1. Taxonomy (GTDB): domain Bacteria; phylum Bacteroidota; class Bacteroidia; order Chitinophagales; family Saprospiraceae; genus DATDQA01. The sequence goes on from DATDQA010000281.1 coordinate 24,930, forward strand.
GATGGTTACATTCTGCGCGATTGGAGTGCCTGTGTGAAAGACCAACATTGCACATACGGACAGCCACCGAAGAACTGAAATGCGTACCCTTTCCATGATGGGGTTGAAGATAAAAAAGTCCAAAGTGAAAGTGACAAATTGGAAGATGTTGTTATCCCGGGGCGGAGAAAACTAGCCTGACGGGCACTTAGAAATCCCACCCCTGCAATTATCAATAAGGACCCAGGAGATTCTTGACTGCTTTAGGATATTATTCTTCCGGGCCAAAAGGAAACTACATTTTGCCTTGACCACTTCCGCCTTTTGAAATTAGTCTATATTGCTTTTGTGATTTGAAAGAGACAATATGGAAATACAATCGCACCCACCTGCACATGGAGATTATTCGGTGGTCAGAGCTGCAGTAAACAACCTGCGGGAACAAATCGGACAGATCATTGTGGGCCAGGAACAGATGGTAGAGCTCTTGATGACTGCCCTCCTTGCACGTGGTCATGTCCTGATCGAAGGATATCCGGGACTCGCTAAAACTCTCACCGCAAAACTCCTGGCTAAAAGCATCGATGCCGGTTTTTCACGCATTCAATTCACTCCTGACCTGATGCCTAGCGATTTGCTCGGCACACATGTCTACAATGTGCAAACAAGTTCATTCACATTTCGCAAAGGGCCTCTGTTTTCTAATCTGATTCTCATTGATGAAATCAATCGTGCACCTGCAAAGACACAAAGCGCTCTTTTCGAAGTCATGGAAGAGCGACAAGTCACACTTGAAGGTGTGCGATTCGCAATGGAAGAACCATTCCTCATCATTGCCACGCAAAATCCCATTGATCTCGAAGGAACTTATCCGCTACCTGAAGCGCAGATGGATCGTTTTCTGTTTAAGATCAAAATTTCTTATCCGACATTGGATGAAGAAGTGCTGATCTTGCGTCGACATCTGGACATCCGGAATATGCATGAACTTATAGATGTAAAACCAACACTCGCCGCGTACGAGCTGAAAAAATTTCAGGACCTGCTGCCGTCCGTGCATATCGAAGATCAACTCCTATTGTTTATTGCCGACCTTGTACATCGTACACGGATTCATCGCGATATCCTCATCGGTGGCTCACCACGTGCCTCACTTGCATTGCTATATGGGTCCAGAGCATTGGCAATGATACGCGGACGTGATTTTGTGATCCCGGAGGATGTAAAGGATATTGCTATACCAGCGCTCAATCATCGCTTGGTGCTTACCGCAGAAAAAGAGATGGAGGGTGGCAAAGTGGATGATGTTATCAGGCAGTTGTTGGCACAGACAGAGGTTCCCAGATAAGTATGTTGAAGGCACTCTTCATACACGGCAGGTTCTATGGCGTCCTCATCGCTCTGATCCTGCTCTTTGTCCTGGGAGTATTTGATTATGTTTTCTTTCTGGTCGGTGTCCTTGCTCTTATCGCATCCGTATTACTTGTTGCCTTTGATGTATGGCTCCTCTTCGAATCACAGTCCGCGCCCATCGACGCTACCCGTCATGTAGCAGAACACTTATCGAATGGAGATCAAAATCGTATTACGATCACCTTGCAGAGTCATTATCACCTTCCTGTGAAATTGGAGGTGATAGATGAACTGCCTGTGCAATTTCAGTCAAGAAAACTGAGCTGGAGGATCGACATCGCATCTGGTGGCAATCAACAATTTACGTACCATGTCAGGCCTGTCGAGCGTGGTGAGTATGGGTTCGGAGCACTCCATGTCTACGTACGCAGTCGCCTCTCCCTGGTCATCCGCAGATTTTCTTTTGCCATTGGTCAACGGGTGAAAGTATACCCGTCATACCTGCAATTGCGCAAGTTTGCCTTTCTCGCTTTCGATAAACGTCTTAAGCTTCCAGGACTTAAACGCATGCGGAAACTTGGTCATACTGCGGAGTTTGAACAAATCAAGGAGTATGTGGCTGGAGACGACACCCGCACATTGAACTGGAAAGCCACAGCACGTACTGGTCGTGCGATGGTCAATCAATTTCGCGACGAACGAGCCCAACCCGTATATTGCATCATTGATAAAGGGCGATTAATGCAGATGCCCTTTGATGGAATGACTCTCCTCGACTATGCGATCAATACAAGCCTGGTGATGAGTTATGTGGCAATCCGGAAAGAAGATAATGCCGGACTTCTCACGTTTGCAGAACGGGTGGACGATTTCGTCGCGGCCGGACGACGCAACAACCAGATGTATCGTATCTCGGAAGCCCTGTACAACCAGGAGACTGCATTCCTCGAAGCAGATTTTGAACGACTTTATGTCTCTCTATCACGCTACCTCAATCACCGAAGTCTTTTATTGCTTTTTACAAATTTTGAATCATTAAGTGGATTGAAACGTCAATTACCTTATCTCCAACGCATGTCGGACAAACATATCATTGTCGTGATCTTTTTTCAGAACACCGAACTTAAAACCATGATAGATCAACCTGCCGGCACGCTGAGAGAAATTTATCATCAGACTATTGCCGAGAAGATGCAGGCGGAGAAAGAAGGAATGGTTTCTCTACTCAAGCAATGGGGATTGTTTGGCGTACTCACCACACCTCAGGACCTCACGGTGGATACCATAAACCAATACCTGAAACTGAAAGCCAGAGGAATTGTATAGGAGTGATGATTAAGTTGCAAACTCCAACAACCGGTCACTGAGCCTACTTCGACGAGTTCAGTACAAGTGTCGAAATACCCGGCTATTAAACCTACTTCGCTAAGTGTAAAATGAACAGGAGGTATACTAAGCTTCAGTCCTGGTTGGAACGACGCTTACGAAGGTCCGATCCTTACGCGACCTTTTGTATTCAACAGTGCCGTCGGTAAGAGCAAACAGCGTGAAGTCGCGACCCTGACCCACGTTCTCACCCGGATGGTATTTCGTACCACGTTGACGTATCAGGATATTTCCGGCACGGGCGACTTCTCCACCGAAGAGTTTTACACCGAGACGTTTACTATGGCTGTCGCGCCCATTTTCAGAACTACCTACTCCTTTTTTATGTGCCATGACTTCTGAGAAGTTTTATCTATTTATACCGTAATTGAGTCTACTTTGATCTTTGTGAGATACTGGCGATGGCCGTTTTTTACACGATAACCTTTCCTGCGTTTCTTTTTGAAAACCAGGACTTTATCGCCTTTCAGATGCTTCAGTATTGTGGCCTGTACGGAAGAGCCTTCGATATCTGGTTTGCCTATCTGGGTATTGTCGCCGTCTGCAACCATGAGAACATGGTCGAAATTGACAACAGCACCTTCTTCCTCAGGCAACCGGTGTACAAAAACCTCGTCTCCCGCTGCTACGCGCATCTGCTGGCCCTGGATATCTACAATTGCATACATCGAATCTCCTTTTTGAAAATGGTCGGCAAAGATATACGAATCTTTTAATTCCTCCATGCGTCCCTATACAGAGGGTCGTCCGGACGAGCGCGGGGAATCTCCATGCTCCTTGTGGAAATTGGACAGGTGTGATTCCCCAGGTTCCACGGTTCCTATCGTATCAGCGTCACGTCGCCCTTGATAATTTCCTCGAGGCCATCATCATGAATCAGTTCAGCCATATAGACGTAGACGCCCGGGTTCATTTGCTTGCCACTGTATGTCCCGTCCCAGCCGACTGCTGAATTCGCCGGAATATGTAATTGTTCGTATACGAGACCACCCCAACGATCAAAGACGCGGAGGGCTTTCACTTCGGTCAGCGTATTGCCGCTGACGGTAAACAGATCATTGAGATCATCTCCATTCGGTGAGAATACACTGGGTATAAAAATATGCCGGGGTCTCAGGACGGTCAACATGAGTGATGCCGAGGCTGTGCACCCATTCGTATCGATGACCGTGACAAGGACTTGACCTGTCATTTCTGCAGGAAACTCAATCTGCAGACATCCGGAACATGGAGGTGCTACACCTTCCCAGATCACATCTGCAACAGTCCCAGAGTTGGTCAGTGATAAAGTGATCACAACGACTTCAGTGATATTATACTGAAGGTTCGGACCAATGTCGGGATTGATCGCAACAGGTGCGGGTAGCGTAAACGTTTCTGTAAGCCTGCACCCATTTGCATCAGTCACTGTCACTGTATACGTCCCCGGACCGAGGTTAATCTGGAGAGGTCCTGTTGCCTGATGACTCCATGTATAGCTGAAGGGGGGATTACCACCAGTGACAGCTTGCACATCGATTTGTCCATTGAGATCTCCCACGCAATCAGGATCGTCAACGATAGTCTGTATTCCACTAATAATATCGTCGTCACCGAATACTTCAATGCTTACAGTATCACGACAACCATTGATCTGACTCGTCACAATCACCGTGTAGGTACCAGGCCGTGAAGCAACTATCTCATCCGTGCTCGCGCCAGGCTGAATCATTCCATCCGTCGTTGTCCACAGATAATCATAGGTATTGCCAGCCGGAGTGATGGAGGCACTCACTGTTGTGGTTTCTGTGTCACAGTCAAGCGTATCGCTAACACTCAATACACCAGACGGAAAGATAAAATTCTCATTCACGATTGCCTCATCGATACTTGTACACCCATTGGCAACATCTGTAACTGCCAATTCATATGTCCCACCCACCGTCACGGTAATAGTTGGCAAAGTAGGATCCGTACCAATCACCCCGCCTTCTGTAGTCCAGAGATATTCAATCGAAGGACCCTGTGATGACATCCCTCCCAATACAACAAAACTGATGTTACAGTTCAGCAATCCATCAGGACCTGCATCGGAAGTTGGTGCATTATCATCTCGTACCAGCGTGACGCTGACCGCATCCTCACATCCACTGATGATATCCGTAATTAATAATTGATACGTACCAGGGGCACCAGCAGTGATCACAGCCTGATCAGCAGGGGTCAAAATCACGCCATTCGTTGTCGTCCAGGAATAAGAGATGGCACCCGGTGCGGAAGAGTTGCTGCCATCAAGATCCAATTGATTATTATTATCACATGTAAGGACGAACGTGGTATTTGAAATATCTGCGACCGGTGGATCGTAAACATCTACTATCACATTTTCTACAAAACTGCAGCCCTCATCGAGATAGTTGTACTGCAAAGTATGAGAACCAGCGCCGCTCAGGACTGGATTGAAGATCCCTTGCGTAGCATCCACAATACCTGGTCCACTCCAGAAGCCTGTACCACCGCCATTTGTCACGGTGATATCGAGATCTACGGTTCCTGTTCCAGCATACAGGCAGATGTCATCTACAGGTGTGATCGCAAACGTCGGTGTAGGACAATTCTTCGCGACACAAGAAGCCTGTACTGTCACAGGGGGACACAACCCACCACCGGATACCGTCAGGTTAATGGACACTGAGTCGCCGGGTGTGAGTCCAGTGACCACAAATTGATTTCCATTGACATTTCCGGCAGGGCCAAAGAGTTGAGTGACATCATAGCTAATTGCATTGGGAACATTTGTCCACTCCAATGTTACACTATTCGTTGTCGGAAAGCACTGAATTGATGGTGCAGTGAGAGTTGGCTGCACATCGACAGTCTGCATAAAGACTTGTGAGTTACAGTTATTCTCTGCAACAGTCAGCGAGATCGTATAAGTGCCGGGGTTGTTCCAATGCAATGCATATGGTCCGGCCCCTGTACCGGCAACCACCATCGCACCAGGTCCAAAATCCCAGGCAAAGTTTGCTGCCAGAGAAGCATTACCGGCATAAATCACTGAGGCATCTCCGTCCTGGCAAATTGCTCCATCAAGGGTAAAATCTGCGGTAGGGGTATCAAATACATATACCACCGTCTGCTCATTGTAGCTACACGTGCCTTCGTCGTAAGTAAATATAATCTGATGTTGCCCCGCGCCTACTCCCGGCGCATGAGGATCAAACGTACCCGCCGGATCAACTCCTGGTCCGCTCCATGTGCCTGTGCTTATAACACCATCGACTGTTGCCGTGAGTGAGATCGGTGCTGATACATCACCAAGACAAAGAGAATCCGAAGGCAGAATGATCGCGAGATCCTTAGCAGGACAACTCTGCGCAATACACTGTAGTGTGGCACTTCTCTCTGCACATGCGCCGACTCCCATGACTACTACTTCAATTTCAACTACTGTACCGGGCAACAGGCCTGTCACGAGATAAGATGTATCATCCTGCAGCACGCCAATTGGACCCTGCAAGGGATTGACCTGATATCCCGATGCACCCACGACCTCTGACCACGTGAATGTGATCGAATTCAGCGTTGACGTACAGTTGATCACAGGTTGTCCCAATAGCTCGACATAAATGTCATATGAGATATCTGCAGTGTCACATCCTGCTTCAATAATCTGTAATGTTACCGTTCGGAATCCGGGAGATGACCATGATACCTCATGTGGACCTTCTCCTGTTCCTCCTGATATGATCATCGCGCCACCACCAAAATTCCATAAAAACGTGGCATCGTCGCTTGACTGCCCACTGAAGAGTATTGTCACTGCAGAATCCACACAGGTTTCTACCGGCATTGTGAAGTCTGCAAGTGGTGATGGGATGACATCGACATTAAAACATGTGTCCGGTCCCGCGCCGCAATGATTGACTGCATGCACACACATCAATCCGCCGGATGATCCTTGCCAGCTCACTTCTACACACGGTTCACCATTCCCAAATATTGAGACACCATTTGGCCCAGTCCAAACCCACTCAAGAATATCGGGTTCTTCTTCCACGCAATATATTGGAAAATCGAGTGCACATGCTGAATTGGAAATCTGACTAAAGACAGGAGCCGGTGGAACCAGGTCATCAAGATTGATCACCAATGGATTCGTAATCGCCGCAAACATACATTCGACTCCATTGATCTCATACGACACGAATAGCTCATAAGAACCTGGTTCGAACGTCGTAAATGAGGGATCTTCACTGACTAATAAGTTGTCATGATACCATTCATAGGTAATTCCTGATGAACCTGGAATGGCGAGGATCACCTGCGAGGTCAGCGTGAACTGTGTGTATTCACAAAAGAAATCTGTCTCTACTTCGAGATAAATCAGGTCCAGATTCAGCTCAGCAGTACTATCACATCCATAGATGGATCCATCGTCGTAGAACAAATCATAGGAACCCGCAGAGTTATATTCTACAGTTTCGTAGATGAATGATAGTTCACATACAACGGTATCGATGACCCCCTGGTCCGGAGCAGGAAACTCATCATAGGTTTTGATGCTATCATAGGGACAGCCTTCCGGTGTATTAAATTCTATCGTGTATGTGCCAGGGCCTGGAATACTCAGCCCTTCCCACACAACACCCGCATCATATTCTTCCGGGCAGAGAATCACGTCCGGAGAGATTCCGTCATCCACTGCTTCAATCCAGATATCAAAACATTGGGGATTCTCTGTCGTATCACATCCACTAAATGCGACAACACAAATCTCATAGGGTCCCCCAACCGGTGCATTATCAGGAATCGAAAGCGCATCATCTGGTCCGCTCATATCATAAAAGGTCGATGTATGTGTTCCGTCTCCCCAGGGGAATCCAGTCCATAGATAGCCCGCAGCCTCAGGCAATTCAGGCTCTGCCGTTGCAGTCCATTCATCCTGGCCCTGACAGACAACTTCATCATCGGTAAATGCATCAGTAAGCTCTCCGTTAATACCAGGTGAAAAGATCCCTTCCACAAAATCAATTAAATAGTCGCACAACTGGCCAGCACATCCGTCAATGACAAGCCAATAAAAGCTATCCACTTCCATTGTCGTACTCTCCAAAATCATCGACCCTCCCACACCGGTTCCGGGATTGCATGAAACGACATTGGAATTGTCCCAGGGACATGCGTCAAGAATTGCTGACTGCAATCCACATCCACCTCCTTCACAGGCTGTGACATTTATAATAATAGTCACAGACGTAGAGATCGCCTGGAATAAAAAATATTGGGGATTGTGAATAGCGGTATTTGACCCACACCAGCCGTTGTGGGGGTCATCAGGGGGATTAGGTTGCGTAGCATAACACGCGTTTTCCAGACATACCTCAGGGGCTCCTTGACAAGTCTCTGATGGAAGTTGGTACGGAGGATCACACTGCCCATATAATCGATATATTGACGCTAAAACAATTAACGCCATGACTGCTAAACCCCGGGCTAAAGGGAGTGAGGTAAAATTCTGCATAGGCCGACGTAAAAAGTATATCAGGTAAAAGTACACTTATTTCTATTTAACGAGTGTAATTGCGCCATGGTGAGTTTCTACCCGCCCTGTGACTAGTTTTACCTCGATTTTGTACACAAAAACCGCCGGATCCAACTTCCGCCCCCCAAATGTTCCATCCCATGTCACAAAGCCATCAGCGGCGTCAAAATCGGTAACATGAAAAACAACATTCCCCCACCTGTCATAGACGCTAAAACGCAATACTCTCTCGATTCCCGGGTGTGTCGCAATCGTCAGGTAGTCATTTATTTCATCCCCATTCGGGCTGAACACATTGGCGATATAAAACTTCGGCTTCTCCTCAACAAATACAGTGACCTCGTCGCTGGCAACACATCCGAAAAGATCCGTCAGGAACACTTCATATGTCGCCGTATGTAATGGCGCCACAACGTTTGCAAGGCAGGTATCACAAACAACTGGCTGACCCCAATGCACGGCCATGATCTCAGTCGGATCAAGTTCTACTGTCGCCTCTAATAACACCGAGTCTCCGACGATGATGCTTTTGTCCTCTCCGAGACTTATGGAGTTCATGGAACTCGTATTGAAAATAAAAACGGCAGTATCAGTACTGCATCCAAAGCTGTCCAAAACAACAACATGAAACTCACCAACAGACAAGTCGCCAAACACGGGTCCTCCGGCAACTCCATTTAGCGTATACATGAGTGAAGTCGTAGCGCCAGACACACTATCTATGGATATGGAGCCATGCCCATTACCGTCACACTCCGAGATGATAGAGAGAAAGATCTCTCCAAGCACGCTTTCTCCTTCTACAATCTCAACGGTGTCTGTATCCAAACAACCGTTCGAAGCATCTAAGACACTGACGATATATGTGCCTTCACCAGTGATAATGACCGTAGAAGAGGTTGCACCGGAGTTGATGGTGCCATTCGGTGTAGTCCATGAATATAGCAACATCTGACCAATAGATCCTGACGCATCAAGATTGATACTCTGCATATTACATAAGATCAATTCATTATTCACAGCAATTGCAACCGGAGGCATTGTATCAATTCCAATGATCAACGTCGTATCCGCTTTACAGCCATTACTCCCTGTGACCGTCAGAGTGATAGGACCGGCGTTCGTGGCAGTATATTGAGTTCCATTACCGGTTATCCCGGCGCTATCCTCCCATGAGAAATCCACATCTGGCAGATCACTCATGGCAGTCAATGTCGCCTGCGAGATACAGGTGATCGTATCTGTCTCCGCAAATACACGTGGTACTTCGGGTGGTAACACCTCTACAGTATCGACAGCAGAACAGCCATTCGGTCCAGTCACCACCCCTATATACTGACCAGGGTCCATGATTCCGATAAGTGCAGAATCTGAAATCTGCATTCCATCCAGGAACCACGCATAAACCAATGCAGTATCAGGACTTGAAATCATCAATATTGCCGTAGAATCAATACAATCAAGTTCTTCTGCCGTCAATGTCAGAGAAGGAAATTCCATATTGCTCCCAACAAAAAGTACCTCGTTTGCTTCGCATCCATTAAGTCCTATAACCTCCAAAAGATAGATCCCCGCAGAAGAAACAAAAGGATTTGGCTGAGAGGATGTAAACAGCCCAGGTCCTGTCCATGTATAACTCAGAATTGAATCAACCAGGATTGTGTGCACCTGCACGGAATCATTACAACCTAAGGTCTCTGCTTCAACGAATAATATCGGAGGTAATATATCGGCGATAAGGTTAGCGACCAGGGTACGCGGACAACCATTGTCTCCGATGATCGTGAGTGAATAATTGCCGGGATCAATGGCATTCAATATTGCCTGACTAATATGCGACCCATCCGGTAAAAGCCAGTCGATCACGTTATAGTCTTCCATTGTGACAAATGAGAGACTGGCGACAGGATGCGCACATGTAATTGTATCCAGCACAAGATTATAAAACACGGTAGCGTAATCACCTGGCACGAACACTGATGCATGCTGTTCACAACCCGATTGGGAAATAATGGTCACATCATAGGTGCCGGCTTGCGTAACTCTAATAATTGCATTGAATGTATCAACGAGTCCGGGTCCTGTCCATGTATAAGACGTAAGAGGATCCAGAACAACTGCCCCAATCAATACGGTATCAGCCTGGCAGTCTAAAGTATCTGCAAACGTGACAACTTCCAGAAGATCATCTCCCGGATGTATGATGGTCGTGTCCGCGCTCGTACAAAGATTCTCACCAGTAGCGAGAACAATATACTGTCCGGGACCATTCACATATAGAGTAGAGTCACCTGAAAGCAGTCCTCCAGGCCCTATCCATTGGTAGTTCAGATCTGGCAAAGATGAAGAAGCGATTAATTGTACCTGATCGCCACAATGCAATGTGTCCTGTGAAACAAATAGCGCGAGATCCGGAACTATATAATCGGCCACATAATCGATACAGGCGCTTGCCACGCATCCATTTATCGCTGTCACCTCCACACAGTATTGTCCGCTCAGCGTTGCATACGTTTCCTGGTTAAATGTGTTCATCCCCGACGGAGTTGTCCAGACATATTGAGTGCCTTGTACGCCAGGCTCTGCACGAAGTGTGGCACGCTGAAATGCGCACTCTATACTCACGACATTGATCGCTGCATTAACCACGGTGTCCAGCAATATCTCTGCGCTGGCTGAAACAGAACAATCCTCCGTATTTGTGATCATCAACGTGTATAAACCCGGAATCGACACCGTAGGCTCGGGTTCAGCTGACGTAAAATTTAAAGGACCGTTCCATGCGTATTGTACATCAGTCGGATATGCCACAGTATTAAATGTGAAGACTGGATTAGCACAACTCAGCGTGCCTCCTTCAAAGTAGAGAAAGGGAAAGGATTCATCCCCAATCACGTCGTATACTATCTCATCTGTGCATCCCTGATAAGTGACGATGAGTCTATAGCTACCCGAGCCATCAATTGAAATCATTGCCTGATCCGGAAGGCTCGTGATATTGCCATTCAGAGTTGACCATTGATAAGTAGCTCCAGGGCCGGACATGGAACCACTCCCGTCAAGAACGGTGACACTCTGAGTACATGAGATCGTATCTTGTTGCTGCACTCTGGCTTCCACTTCTGTCACATCCAGATCGAGCACAATCATGCTATCACATGGACCATTAAGGTTAACTGAAACAATATATGTACCAGTGGTAGAGAAGGTCTGTCCTCCTATTGTCACCGATGCGCCAGCACAAATTTGTAAATCAAGAAAAGTGGTGTCAATTGCAGGAGTGACATCTACCATCATACACGTCTCAGAGATATCAGCACAATACGACAATTCCTGGCCTATCAATGCAGCATAGATCTCGGGAAACGACATTGTATCAAATTGATTAAACAACGCAACGGAATCCGCCACACCATAGGAAATTCCGCAGATGGTATACGTTCCAGGAGAAAGAGCTGAAGTCGAAAGCTCATCGACAAAAACTGCATTGATGTTGTCCTCTGTCACAAGATATGAGTAACGGTACACCAGGGGATCCGGGAAAGTATCAGGATAAAGCGGCGTGATCTCAATGTCTTCTCCTTCGCATAAGGATAACTGGGATATCGCAAATGTGCCGGCATCAACCCCGCAGAAATTACATACCAAACCCGTATTGTCACAAAAAATAATCGTAACACCAAGAAAGACACCAGTCTGTGGTGCATCGTGATCTGTGATGCTGATTTGCCAGATACCATTCGCACTCCCGGTATTGAAATCTTCAAGACATCCCGAAGCAGGATAGTAGCTTCCTGTATAAGTCGTAAACACCTGCCATGGCTGGTTATTGTTCCATTGTGCGCTGAATCCAGCATCAGGAGCTACCGGAAATCCGCATCGTAAGAAACGAACATCCCATGTGGTCAGATTCGTCGGATTAATCTGGTCAGTCACAGCACCCACAAGTTGTATGCTCTGACCGGAAGGTGAGATCAGATCGATCGTAAGGTCACCCACATAACTGTGTCTGAAATGCAGCTCCACAGCACAAATACCCTGGCTGCCCGCTAAATCCTCATTCACAAGGTTGTCTACATGAATCTGCAGATCGATTGTTTCCAGGTCATTGATATCGGCGTTAAAATCAAACGTGCACTGTGCCTCCATGACACTCGTCAGCGTCATCACGCAAATGCAACATCCGATGAACTGCCAATAGCAATTTCTCATAATTCAAAAATACGGCCTTAGAGTGGTGAGATGGAGGAGTGGAACTTACCGAGAATAATGTCAGACGTGCCGGATT
>DATDQA010000282.1:0-12387 GCA_035292505.1 Saprospiraceae bacterium
AAGTAACGATCGTGCGTCACTGCGATCACTGTGCCGGGAAAATTCTTGAGGTATTGTTCGAGCCAGAGTACACTCTCCGCATCGAGGTGATTGGTAGGCTCATCAAGCAACAGGATATCCGGTTGTGAAAGCAAGAGACGACAAAGGGCAACCCTACGTCTCTCACCTCCCGACAGAATGGAAATGACAGTGTCTTCTGGAGGACAGCGTAACGATTCCATTGCGGTCTCAAGCCGGTGATCGAGTTCCCAGGCATTGAAGTGATCAAGCTGTTCCATCAATTCGCCTTGTCGTTCGATGACTTTGTTCATTTCATCGTCATTCATCGGTTCCGCCAGTCGCAGATTAATGGCATCATATTCCTTCATCAGGTCGACGATATGTTGTACACCTTCTTCGACAGTTTGGCGCACAGTTTTTGATTCATCGAGAGCGGGTTCTTGTTCGAGAAGACCGATTTTATAAGTACCATCAAATTGGATCTTACCCTGGTATTGCGTATCCTTTCCGGCGATGATCCGGAGGAGCGAAGACTTCCCTGATCCATTCAGACCGAGTACGCCAATCTTTGCTCCATAGAAAAACGAGAGCCAGATATTTTTAAGGACCTGTTTATTGGGAGGGTAGATTTTTGATACCCCCTCCATTGAGAAGATGATTTTTTCTCCAGCCATAGAAAAGTGAGTTTTGTTGAATTAGGCCGCGAAGCTAAGAAAATGGCACTGGGCGCTGGGGCTTTGGTACGGGTTGCTGAGAGCAGCATCCATAAAAGGACGGATGATGTATCCCGGAGTGAAATTTTCTGATGTATATTTACACTTTACAGTAAACTGTAAATAGTATGAAAACCAGGACGCACATTTTACAACTGCTCACAGAGAAGGGTGAGCTATCCGTGCATCAGTTGACGGAGGCTCTGGGCATATCCCGGCAAAGGATACACCAGATTCTTCGTGAAATGGTTGAGGAAAAGCAAGTAAAGAAATTGGGGACGTCACCCCGGGTTTACTATCAGGTACTTTCACCCCAATCCACGAAAAAAGTCGTTCTCATTTCTGATGAAGAGCGAAATTTTCTTGCAGAGCACTTTCTAATTGTTGATCTAATGGGTCAATTATCCGAAGGCCTTGAAGGATTTACACAATGGTGCCATGATCGAAAACTGCCAGTTGAAAAAACAATTAAAGAGTATATCCATACAATGGGTAAGTATCTGGCCTTTTTTGATGCAAATGGCTTAATCGATGGTATCCAGAAATTGAATAACACAAAAGAGATATCGAATTGCATGGAAGCTGTGTACTATGCAGACTTCTATGCTATAGAGCGATTTGGAAAAACAAAACTTGGGGCTTTACTGCATCATGCCAAAGTAAGTCAAAGCAAAAGACTGATGCGACAAATAGTTGAAAAGACCAGTGGTAAACTACATCGCCTTATCCATAAATTCAAGATCGATGCCGTCGGGTATGTTCCTCCCACATTGAAACGAGATGTGCAAATCATGAATGAACTTAAAAAGGGATATAAGCTACCCTTGCCGCATATATCGATTCAAAAAGTCTATCTGCGAGAACCCGTACCGCAAAAATCCCTTAAGCGTATTGAAGATCGCATTCTGAACGCACGGAATACAATTGTTGTGAACGAATTGAGCTCCTTCAAAACAGTCTTGCTCATTGATGACGCCCTTGGAAGCGGCGCTACGATGACAGAAACGGCTTGTAAATTGATCGCTAAAAAAGTCGCAACAAGAGTAATTGGATTCGCGATTACAGGAAGCTACAAAGGGTTCGAAGTTATTGCAGAGGTATAATGCAATTTCACTCGACAATATTATTTCACCTCGAATTGCATCAATTTCCGGCTACCGATATATCCTTCCAATACATCTCCAATCTTCACAGGTCCCACTCCCTCAGGAGTCCCGGTAAATACATAGTCGCCTTGCTGTACCTTGAAGTATTTTGAAATGTGGCAGATCAGAGTATCGAAATCAAAAATGACGTTTTTTGTGTCTCCGTGCTGGACTGTCTGTCCATTAATATCAAGATGAAAATCGATTGAACCATTGGTCATAGCTTCATTCAAGGGAATAAAGTCACTCACCGGCGCAGAATTGTCAAAGGCCTTTGCGATTTCCCAGGGGGTTCTGTTTTCTTTACAGCGTTGTTGCAGATCACGCGCTGTAAAATCGATACCGATCGCTACTGCATCATAATACTCTGAAGCAAACTCCGGCTGTACTTGTTTTCCATTCTTACTAATGCGCAACACGATCTCGGCTTCATACTGGATATCTTTTGAAAAATCCGGATAGTAAAACGGCTTATTATTCACAACCAATGCTGTCGCGGGTTTCATAAATATCATTGGCTCAGAAGGAATGGCGTTGCCCAACTCTTTCGCATGTTCTGCGTAGTTTCTGCCGATACAAAAGATTTTCATATTACTTTGATTGCATTAAACCTACAAGTTCTTTCACTTCTCTTAAAGTTTTTTGCGCTTTTTCACGAATCACTTCGCTCGATGCTCTGATACGATCTTTGAAAGCCCGTTTGTCTGCAAGGATTGCCTGGCGTTTTTCCCGGAAAGGATTTGTCATCTCCACGACTGCATCGGCAACTGCATCTTTCAGCTCGACATATTTCAACAGACCAGAGGCATAGGTCGTCTTTAAACGTGTATAGGTATCCATACTTCCACCGGCTTTGAGGATGATGAACAGATTCTCTATTCCGGGACTCATTTTATACCAATCGGCTTCCCCCGTATCGGTGACTGCAGAACGTACCTGCTTCCGGATTTTCTCCGGATCTGCGAAGACATTAATATTATGTTTCTCACCTTTGCTCGCGCTCATTTTGATCAAAGGATCAGCAGTGCTCATAATACGTGGCGTCTCCGTGTGCAGCGTCTCAGGTAAGACAAAGTATTCTTTGCCGACGATGTTGTTGAAACGTTGTGCAATATTCCGTGCAAGCTCAAGGTGTTGATCCTGATCATCACCCACAGGGACGTAATCTGCCCGGTAGATTAAAATGTCCGCAGCCTGCAATACAGGGTAAGTAAATAACCCTGCAGAGATAAATGCGTCTTTATCCTTACTCGTGACCTGCTGACTCTTGTCTTTGAACTGCACCATCCGACCCAGTTCACCATAACTTGTTACACAATTGAAAATCCATGCCAGCTCAGCATGTTCGGGAATCATGGACTGAACAAAAATATTGTCTGGATCAATTCCAATTGCAGCCATGTTCACGGCAAGTTCCCAGGTCGCTTCGCGTAGTTTGCCAGGCACAAACGGCATTGTCATCGCGTGATAGTCGACAATACCATACACACAATCATATTGAGATTGCAGCGCCACCCAATTGCGGAGTGCTCCCAGGTATCGACCAATGTGAAGGCTGCCGGTGGGTTGTATACAGGACAGAACCTGTTTTCTTCTAGTGTCCATTCATAAATTTTTAATAGATCAATACCATCGGGTGAGGAATTCGATACTTTGAAATGCATCCTCATACTATTTCATCATCGCAATTGCTGATATTTCAATATTCGCATCTTTCGGTAAGCGAACCACCTGTATAAGCTCGCGTGCAGGTGCAACAGTTCCATCGAAAAAACCTGCATAGACAGCATTGATCCTACTAAAGTCATCAATATTTTTTACAAAGACTGAGCATTTCACGACATCAGCGAAAGACAAACCTGCCGCTTGCAGAATACCGCTGATATTCCTAAGTACTTGTGAGGTCTCCTGCTCAATTGTATCCTGTACCATCTCCCCTGACACAGGATCGATCGCAACCTGACCGGAGATATAAAGCATTCCGCCTGCAGCGATCGCCTGATTGTAGGGTCCGATAGGCATCGGTGCGTGAGAAGTGTTGATTGGTGTTTTCATCTTGTTGATTTCTTATTGGTCGGGATAGGACCCGCCTGAACGAAGTCATTCGGGCAGGATTTTGATCGGGCGAGAATCCCATCCATATGTCTTGTTCGATAAAATACAAAAGCCCCTTCTGGAGATAACCCGGAAGGAGCTTTGATTTCTTCTTAGCACAGAACTGTCTATTCAGGAACTGCTTCTGCCTTCACGAGCACCTTGCCGCGATAATACATATCACCCTCATGCCAATACGCATGATGACGGAGATGTGGCTCCTGCGTCGTCGCACACACTGCTACGTTTGGTGTCTCGAGTTTTACATGTGTCCGGCGCTTCCGTTTGCGCTGCTTGGACATTCTGCTCTTTGGATGTGCCATATCAGATTAATTCTTGATTCTTGATTCTTAATTCAGTATTCGATACTTACTATTTGAGCATCTTTTTCAACATTTCAGACATTTCAGACAACGCTTCATTTGACATTTCGGCGCCCTGCCGTTCAAGTCTTGCTACCATTTCTTTATCGCAAGGGGGATTCGTCTCGTTCTCACAATCATAGCTCCTCTTCACAGGGATCGATAGCACAATAAATTCGTAAATGAACTGTGCAATATCCAACTGCCTTGTCTCACGAGAAACGTAGATAATCTCCGCGCTCCGTTCTACATCCTTCTTCTCCACGTCGAACTTTACAAAGAGCTCGTAATTCCCGGAAACCGGCAATGATATCGGTGCCAGGCAGCGATCGCATTCGGTATCCATCTGACCTCGCACATCAAAATACAGATGCCAGTGATCGGTATATTTGTCAAAGAATACCGTGATATCGAAGCTCCCCTGTTGTACCGGACTGACCTCGAAATACCTGAAAAACCGCCAGTCCACCTTGAAATCCAGCTCATTCCGTCCGCTTCGCAGGGATGAGACCGGGATCACATATGCGGCCAAAGCCTCCATTTGCAAGAACTTTCTTTTGATAAAGGGAGGCCAAAAGTAAGCTAAATTCTCAATTCTTCATTCTCCATTCTTGATTCTTTGAAGAACGTTCAGGTGAGCCTACCGTGGCTCCCAGTCGCCATCGCGGCGAGAGTTCAGATAAGAAATGTAGCCATTAATGGATGCTATCGCCTCTTCAATAAGACTCCGACCATATCTATACAAATCAGATGAAATGTAGCCTTCTTCCACCGCTGTAATGAGATCATCTGTAAGCTCGTATAAAGAACCCTTAGAAGTTCTGCAGAAGTTCACTTTATCCGGTATCGTAAATTTGCCAAATCCCTCTGCAAGATTTCGTGTCGCTGATCTGATACACTTCCTTATACTGAAGGTTAATTCATATTTCTCATATTCAGGAAACCTCTTAACAATTTCTAAAAGCCAAAGCTTAATAGTTTGACATTTCTGCCAGCAAGGCAACTGCTCGAAGGTGGTATACGTGGCCATTTGGTTCAAATTGGCCACTAAAATTAATTGAAAATCGAGAATCAAGAATCGAAAATTCCCATCATCTCATCCGCGGCCTCCTCCTCTTCCCTCCAAAATTCTGTGCACCTCCTGTCTGCGCATGCCTGAGTTGCCCGCGGTTCTTGAAAGCTTTGTCGAACTGGGCGATCTGCTCTTTAATGTGGGGTTCGGAGACCGAGAGTTTCTTGAGTTGTTGATAGTAGACTTGTGCCTGCGGCCATTTGTTCCTTGAGGCATTGATGTTTGCGAGTTGGAGATAGACCATGGCGCGTTCGTTGTCTGAAGGTAGCTTCAGATCTTTGGCTTTTTCGAACCACTCCTCAGCTTCATCCGTCCGTTTGAGGTTCATGGCGATTGAACCCTTGATGATATAATAAAAAGCGCGGTTCGTGACATAGAGTCTCTTTGGCCACAAGGTGAGATTTAAGCGATTTTCCGCTCCGACAAAATCCATTTTCTCCAGGAGTAATGCCGTGCTCTGCACGGTTCCTAAAAAAATGTAGCTCGCTAAAAAGCCGAGGAAGATGAGATAGAAGGGTAACGAATACCAGAAATTGATCGTCGCAGTAAGCAGAATTGCTGCGAGGAGACTGACTGCAAGAATGGCAAACTTGAGATAAATATGAATTGTGAACATAGCCGGATTGGATTTCTAAAAGTGAGGCGTAAAAGTACACAAACGGTGAACGGTAATCGGTGATCGGTAACCAGTGATCAGTAAGAACAGAATGTGAGAGGGTGAGAATGTGAGAACGTGAGAAAAAAGCCACTTACCAGCCACTTACCAGCTACTTACCAGCTACTTACCAGCTACTTACCAGCCACTTACCAGCCACTTAGAAGCCACTTACCAGCTACTTAAAAGCCACTTAGAAACTATCTTCGGCATATGAAACATGAATTGAGACTGAACCAGATCATTCTTCTGATTTGCATTTTGGCTTTCGCGAACTGTAAGCGCGAGGCTATTACGGGACCACTGCCGGAAGTTCATCTCATTCCGAAGCCGGTGAAGACAACACTATCGACTGAATCTTTTCAATTAGAAGTCGGGACCATCTCGGCGCCGGCGGATCTGCTATTTGAAGCATACCAATTGGCTGCATTTGTAAAAGAAAAGGCAGGTATCACTCTCGTAGTAAGCGAAACGCCGAATGATCACGCACCCATACAGTTAATATTGGATGAATCACTCAAGGGTGATGAAGAATACAAACTCAATATCACTCCCTCACAAGTGACCTTGAGCGGGAAAACACCGGCTGGCGTGTTCTATGCACTTCAGACATTCCGGCAGCTCCTTCCTGTGACAAGGCCGGGAGAGAAGGATGTCGTCACCCTTCCATGCGTCAGCATCGAGGATCAACCGAGATTCACCTATCGCGGCATGCACCTCGATGTAAGTCGTCATTTCTTCGATGTGCCGGTAATCAAGAGATATCTCGATATGCTCGCGCGCTATAAGTTCAACCACTTTCACTGGCATCTTACTGACGATCAGGGATGGCGTGTACAGATCGATGTCTATCCCAAACTCAATACGATCTCTTCATGGAGGAATGAGACGCTCATTGGCCATCACAATGATCAACCCTGGAAATTCGATGGCAAACGGCATGGTGGATATTATACAAAAGATCAGATCCGTGAAGTAATCGTATATGCAGCAGAACGCCATATCACGATTGTCCCTGAGATAGAAATGCCCGGACATTCTCAGGCGGTGCTTGCGGCTTATCCTGAATTCGGATGCACGAATAACAAAATCGAAGTGCGCAAAGTGTGGAGCATCTCGGAAGATGTCCTCTGTCCTAAAGAGGAGACGTTTAAATTTATAGAAGATGTTCTCACCGAAGTCATCGACCTGTTCCCCGGAACATATATCCATATAGGCGGTGACGAATGTCCGAAGACGCAATGGGAACAAAGTGCGTTTTGCCAGGATCTGATGAAGCGTGAAGGTCTTGCTGATGAACATCAATTGCAGAGTTGGTTTGTCCAACGCATCGAACGCTATATCAACAGCAAAGGACGTATCATGATCGGTTGGGATGAAATCCTCGAAGGTGGGCTCGCTCCCAATGCGATCGTCATGTCATGGCGCGGCAATACAGGTGGCATCGAAGCGGCCAGGCAGGCACATGATGTGATCATGACACCTACCACGCACGTGTACCTGGATTATTACCAATCGACACATCCGGATGAACCTCATGCCATTGGTGGATTCCTGCCTTTGGATAAAGTCTACAGTTTCGAACCCATTCCACAAGAGTTGACACCTGACCAACACAAGTATATTCTTGGCGCACAGGCAAATGTATGGACGGAATACATCGACACCCCTTTGAAACTGGACTACATGACATGGCCTCGCGGAATTGCCCTTGCAGAAGTTGTGTGGTCTTCCGCAGATCAGAAGAATTTCACAGACTTCGCAGAGAGGCTCGAATCGGATCTCGCTATATTACGCGGTGAGGGCATCTATGCCGCAAATCATTTGTATGAACTTGACTATAATACAAGCAGCGACAGTGGACGACAGTATATTGCTTTCAAAAAAATCCTCCCCGATATCGTTGTGAATTATTCAAACGATGGTGAAAAGTCCTGGAATGCGATTGCCGGACCATTGCGTATTGATAGTTCAATGACTTTGATTGCACGCTCTGAAAGCAGGAGAGGAATGAAAGGCCGGCCCCTGCAGATTGTGATAGACAAACATCTAGCCGTCGGCAAGAATATTGTATTAATCAATGACCCGGCTCCGCAATACAACAATGGTGGCATACAGAGCCTTGTCAACGGAATCAAGGGAAGTGATGTGCGCTATGGTGATAAAGAGTGGAGAGGATTTTCCGGGATGAATCTGGATGCGACGATTGATCTGGGTTCAGTAATCTCCGTTTCGAGTGTAGAAACAAGATGCTTTCAAGGGCAAGGGCAGCGAATATATCTACCGGGTAAAATAGAAGTCTCTTTTTCAAAAGATGGAACGACGTTCCTGAAGGGGGGTGAAATGGAGAAATTGGAGGAAGCAGGGAAGACAAGAAAAGCCCATGCCTATCGCATGACGACATCGCCGACAGAAGCGCGATATATCAGAGTCGTTGCGACGAATTTTGGGAGGATACCGGAAGGGATGCAGGGTGTGGGAAATGAGGCGTGGTTGTTTGTGGATGAGATATCTGTCAAATAGAATATTAGCGAACTTTCATGTAATATCGTTAGCTAGCAACAAACTTAAGAGCAAGCCTGCGGATGCGCGATGGCCTTTGTACATTTTATCAACCTTTTCCGAAGTGGATGGATTACAGTTCAGCCACAGCAAAACTTCCAAGGTGACCGGTCCCCGATGCTGTGGGTTGCTGAACCCAAACCAAGCGCCAATTTTTTCGGATTAAATTCCCCAAATCTTATGTATTTTCGGGAATGTTTTCCAAGAATATAATGATTCCGAGAATTTTAGAAGCTTCGATTAAGGAAAGGTTAGGCAGTGAAAAGGCGATCCTCTTGTTCGGAGCCAGGCAACTTGGCAAGACAACTTTGCTGAGAACAATTTTTGGTACTCGTGCTGATACGCTGTGGCTGAATTGCGATGAGCCGGATGTGCAAGTACTTTTTCAGAATGTGACCTCTTCGAGGTTAAAAACACTGTTTGCTGGTTATCGCTTTGTGGTATTTGATGAAGCACAACGCATACCAGACATCGGACTGAAGTTGAAATTGATTACGGATCATATTCCCCAAGTGCAGGTCATTGCTACCGGTTCTTCTGCCTTCGAACTTGCCAATAAAGCACATGAACCATTGACGGGAAGAAAATGGGAGTATCAGATGTTTCCTGTTTCATTTGAAGAAATGGTTACCTATCATGGATTGCTGGAAGAGCAAAGACAGTTACATTCACGCCTGTTGTACGGATATTATCCTGAAATCATTAACAACCCTGGAGAAGAACGAGAGCGGCTGAAAACACTCACAGATAGTTTTCTCTATAAAGACATCTTGCATTGGGAGAATATTCAGAAACCAGACAAACTTATTCGACTGATGCAGGCTCTTTCATTCCAGGTTGGGCGACAAGTATCATACAGTGAGTTAGGAAATCTTGTAGGCCTTGACAATAAAACTGTTGAGAAATACCTGAATCTTCTCGAACAGGTATTTGTGATTTTTCGCCTTGGAAGCTTTAGTCGCAATCTTCGAAATGAATTGAAGGCAAGTCGCAAAATCTACTTTTTTGATAATGGCATTCGTAATGCGCTCATCGCTGCCTTCCAACCAATAGATCTTCGCCAGGATATTGGAGCATTATGGGAAAACTGGATCCTCAGCGAGCGTATGAAGTACCTCCATTATCATAATATCTGGACAAACACATTTTTCTGGCGTACCAGCCAGCAACAGGAAATAGATCTTGTCGAAGAGCGTGACGGCACTCTAAGCGCATATGAGTTCAAATGGGCATCGACTAAAAAGTCAACATTTCCAAGAACCTTCACAGAGAATTATAAACCAGTCACACAAGAGACTATATCTCCTGACAACTTTGAGAAATTCGTGGGGATTGGTTGATAATTAATTGAATTAATTGATTCTCGATTTTCAATTTAATAAAATCTGTATCAAGAATTGAGAATCAACTTCACACCGCAGATCTTACGCTCCATCGTCTTTCCTGTTAACACCAATGCAGTCACCCAGTGATTTAATCGTTTCTTAATCACCTGTTTGATAAATTATTCACAGCATTTCTGTATCATCGTGCCAATGAAAATCCTTGTCATCGAAGATGAACCCAAAGTCGCTTCTTTTCTCAAACAAGGCCTGGAAGAACAAGGGTATGAAGTTGAAGTTGTGTTCGATGGCCAAATGGGTAAAAAGTATGGCACGCGCAACCAGTATGATCTGATCCTCCTCGATATTGTGATCCCATACATCAATGGTATTGAGCTTTGCAAACAAATCAAAGATGTAAAACCTACGGTTCCAATTCTCATACTGACAGCGTTGGGTACGACTGAAGACAAAGTCGCGGGTTTCGATTCCGGTGCAGATGACTATCTCGTCAAGCCCTTTGAATTCAAAGAACTTCTTGCCAGAATCAAGGTGTTAACAAAACGGATTACGAATTTCACAGAAACGAGCAACAAACTGAAGGTAATGGACCTGGAGCTGGATTTAGATAAGAAAGTGGCGCATCGCGGTGACAGGACAATTGAACTCACGGCAAAGGAATTTGCACTACTGGAATATTTCATGCGTAATAAAGGCAGGGTATTGTCACGACCAGACATTGCAGAAAAAGTCTGGGATATCACCTTTGACACAGGAACCAATGTTGTCGATGTGTATGTGAATATTCTTCGGAAAAAAATTGATAGAGATTTTCCACATAAACTCATCCATACGCGTATCGGGTTGGGGTATATGCTGAATGAATCCTGACATATGCAAATCCGTCAAAAACTCACATATCAGTTTATTCTTGTTGTTGCACTTATCCTCTTTCTGTCTTCACTGGCGATCTACTACTTTTCTGCAGACTATCGTAAAGACGGATTTTATACAAGGTTGCACAATAAAGCCTCGAATACGGCTAAGCTCCTGATTGAGGTAGCTGAAGTGGATGCGAACCTTTTAAAAAAAATCGAGACTGACAATCCGACGAGCCTTCCGAAAGAGAAAATCATCATTTACAATCGTCAGGATGAAGTGTTATACAGCACCGATGCAGAGCAAGCGATCAAAATTCCAAACGGTCTTCTGGACAGCATACGCAGCGAAAAAGAAATCAGGTATATGCAGGGAGAATATGAAGTACTTGGCTTTATGTTCTCTGATAAAGATGAAGGCTTTGTTGTTGTAGCTGGAGCGGTCGACATCTATGGTCTGAATAAGTTGCGGAATCTCAGGACGATACTCATTACTGTCTTTGGTGTGAGTATTATACTGGTGTTTATATCGGGATGGGTCTATGCAGGAAGAGCATTGCAACCTATATCGCGGGTCATCGATCAGGTGGATGAGATCACCATTACCAGTCTGAATCTCAGGGTTCATGAAGGTAATGGGCAAGACGAAATTGCCAAGCTGGCGAATACCTTTAATAATATGCTCGAACGGCTTGAGACAGCCTTCAAAATGCAGAAAATATTTATTGCCAATGCTTCTCACGAACTCAGAACACCGCTCACCGCAATCACAGGCCAGCTCGATGTGGCGCTGATGAATGAAAGAACCATTGTTGAATACCAACACATCATGACTTCTGTACTTGAAGACATCAAGAATCTGAATCACGTTTCAAACAGGCTGCTCTTGCTTGCTCAGACGACCACTGAAACCACGGGAGTGGATTTCAAGCCACTTCGGGCTGATGATATTATCTGGCAGGTAAAGTCAGAACTCACCAGACGGAATCCGGACTACAAAATCCATGTTTCTCTGGATGAAGGACTGAAAGACGACTCGCAGTTGACGATGATGGGCAATGAGCAATTGATTAAAACAGCGATTAACAATGTGGTAGATAATGGCTGCAAATATGCACCGGATCATCGTGTGCATATTTGCATCCGAGCGAAGGAGAATCAAATTGTACTGGAATTTGCCGATAAGGGAATCGGTATAGAGCCTCAAGACCTCAAGCATATTTTTGAACCTTTTTACAGGGGTAAAAATGCATTACTGATCAAAGGGCATGGGATCGGTCTTTCATTAGTCGAACGTATCATCAATCTCCACAAGGGTACGATTCAGGTTGATTCTAAATCCGGTCAAGGGTCCACATTTACAATTTCCTTTCCACTTTATTCCTTTTAACCCAAATCCACGAAATAGTCACGATTGGCTCTCAGTGTCCAGCGATCGTATCGGACCACTAGTATGAATAGTTTTTCATAAAATCACCATATACATGCGTTATCTGATGCGGGTTATCCTCCAACGAGTCTTCAACAATTGCAGGAGTCCTCAGACCCGACTTTCCGCTGTCATCAGTCGGAATTGTCGGCCCT
>DATDQA010000283.1:0-5959 GCA_035292505.1 Saprospiraceae bacterium
GACATTCCGAAATGTGCCATCACCTTTATTGAGGTAGAATTCATTCTGGAAGACTGCCTGCGTTGTAGATTCATTTCCCACAAAGAAGTCAATCAATCCATCCAAATTGAAATCCGCAAACACTGCCGTTTGTGTCGGTGCAAACGCCAACACGCCCGCTTCTTCCGCAATATCCCGAAACTGACCATTTCCTTTGTTCAGGAGAAGCGAATTCGGAATGGTACCTTCTCCAAACAACCACGAACCGCGAAGGACAAGGATGTCTGCAAGACCATCATTGTTAATGTCGCTATGAAGCATATTCAATCCGCCATTGATACCCTCAAGCCCCATCCTTTCAGAGGCATTCTGAAATCCTCCTCGTCCATCATTTTTCCAGTAGGTGAGGGGATCATGGGGTCCCCACGAAGAAGTGATAATATCCATCCACCCATCACCATCAAAGTCTTCGATACAAGAACCTCCGGCAAGGCTATTTCCGCGAATGCCGACCCTCAATGAGACGTCTGTAAATCTGGGAAAATCTATTCCTGAATCAAAATGCGATACAGGAATCCTCCATTTATCCGGCACACCATCGGGGTACTGTCCGATTGTCATCGCTGCAAGGTTGAGGACCCAGATCGTCTCTTCGTCCTTTCCAAATTTATCGAGGATATCCTGACAGATCTGCATTGCAGTCTCTGACCCTTGTGTCATCTGAAACTGAGCTTTTGATGAAATCGGAATAATGCAGGACTCATTATTGCGCTGGCTGATGCAATTAGCCTGTTCGCCAAGCCGGAGATATGCAATCGCGAGAAGGCGGCTATATCTCTTCACCGGCTCGTCCGTATTCGGTAACTTCTGTATTTCCTTTATCAGAGAGTGGAGTTCCTGAATCGCCTGCTCTGTATAACCGCCGTTTAAGAGCTCATTCGCATAGAAAGACCATGCGTTGAGCCTGGTCTGCAAATCAGGGGACTGCATTTGACCTCTGAAGAGATCCATCCGTGCATCATTCGTAAAAAAAGGTGTCTTGGCAGGATCGATTTCCGCGAATGATTTTGCAATGAGCGCAGCCATACGTACAGTAGATGCATCGCGCGTAGGTGTTTGTGAAGTAGTCTCCGGGACTTGTTCAGAATGCTGTGTGTCAGTACGTGTTGTCGGATTACATCGGATCAAGAGCAGCACACAGACCACGCTCCATGCAGCCTGCCTGACCGGCAGACAAGCGAGTCGAATCATGGGCCAAAAATACAATAACCATCTTATCCTGTCAGGATCAGGATCGCGCCAATGGCCGTAAGGACAATCACGATTTTCCGGTAGCGGAGGTCATGAATTCTTGACACAAGCCACACACCGGTGATCAATCCGCCTACGACAGCAGGAAGTAACCAGAGATCAATCAAAAGTGTCTTTGTGGTAATCGTTCGCCAGACGAAAATGTGGAAGGGGAGTTTGAAAATATTGACAATGAAAAACAACCATGCCGCAGTGCCTATAAAATTCTGCTTCGGCAATCGCATCGCAAGAAAATAGAGGTCTGCAAATGGTCCGGCGAGATTACCGATCATCGTGGAGATGCCTGCAAGAAGACCCATTGTCGCACCGAAGATGCCATGCTTTGGTACCGTCAGGCGCTTTCTGATTTCACCCCAGATCATGAGCACCGTGGCACTGAGAATCAGGACCGCCATCCAGTGTTTGAATTGTTCTTCATCCAGGTCCTTGCCAAACCAGACACCGATCAGCACTCCGGCGAGCATCCAGGGCAGGAGTCGCCACAAATGTGACCACTGTGCATGACGATGATAATAGATGACTGCAAAAATGTCTCCTATGATCAACAAAGGCATCAGGATACCCGTAGAGGCTTTGCTTTCAAAAGCAAGTGCCAGGAGCATCACGATGATCACTCCCATCCCCTTCAATCCGGATTTCGCCAATCCCAGGATCAATGCTGACGCAATAGCAAGAACCCAACCGACGACCGGGATATCTGAAATCACAAGACCAAAGTCAGGATTCTGAGCGACTTTGTCTTTTTGTTTTTTCCTGGTAGGAATCTGAATGCAATGAGGTCTGATGATTTAAATACGTTGTGAAATGAGGCCATTCTTTACACGCGGTTCGAACCATGTACTCTTCGGTGGCAATGTCTTACCTGCATCTGCGACCGTGACCAGGTCTTTGAAGGTGATAGGATACAGGCAAAATCCAATGCGCAATGCACTCTTTTCAGCTTTTTCTGTCAAGCCTTGCACTCCGGAGATGCCGTCGACATAGGACAATCTGTTGTCACTGCGCACATCCCGGATGCCCAGGATGTCCGCGAGTACTTCATGGTTCAGAATATCAGTATCCATGATCACAAGTTCCTGCGCATATTTCTTCAGGATTTTTTTCTTCCATCGGATGCGATACCATTCGCGATTCAGGTAGAGAGTCAACTCGTGAGGTTTACGCGGCTTTGTTGATTTATTGAGATGTTTGATATCACAAAGCGCAGAAAGTTTCACCAGGAACATGGTGGAGCTGATCTCACCAGGCAGATCCACCACGCGGTTGAATTCATGGATGACAAGTTGGTCAAAAGGAAAGAAGGCGCAAAGCAGATACCGGTAATTCTGCGCTGACTTACGGTTTTTTTTCAGGGACTGATACAGGCTCGCACTGGTTGCGCATCGATGATGACCATCGGCGATATATGCTTTAGGCAGATGTTCATCCCAGGCCTTTTCAAATGCGCGCACCACATCGGGTTCCGAGATCTTGTAATAGATGTGCTCCTGTTTTTCCCGCTCAAAATACACGCTGAAGAAAGGTTCTGTGCGCCTTGCTCTCCTGATCAGTTTATTGAGTTTGTCATTGGGTTTATAAGTGAGCAGGACCGGTTTGATCATCGCCTTGCGTTGCACCAGCAGTTCAGTGAGATTTTCTTCCGTAGACGTGAGGGTATTCTCATGTTTCAGAATGTGATGATCGAGGTATTCTTCGATATCTACACTCGCGACAAAGCCTGTATGCACAGATGAAGCGGTATGTATCTCACAGATATAGAAACCATCCTCCGGAATTTCAGTAAAGAAACCTTCCTTAAAGTACTTCGCAAAATCGTATTTCACTGTGGCAAAGAATGTGTCCGGGTCGGTGATGAGTTTTACATTAGGACAATAGGCCCGGAAGGCGTGAATTTTCATCGGCGAAAGATAGCAAAGGGCAGCGGCCAACAGCTAACGGCTAACGGTAAACGGCAGAAAGGCGGAAGGGCAGAATGGGCATTTCGGATCAATGGATCAAGGGTGAAAAGGATCAATGGCGGAGTCCATTTCGGATTGCGGATTGCAGATTGCGGATTTCGGCTCATCCAGCATCTACCTGAATTCCTAATGGTATCTGCCTTTTCACGTCTCAGTATAATCTATTTCAAGCTCAGACTGGCTCAAAATCCTTAGAAAGCGACAATCCGACTTCCGACTTCCGAAATCGCCAATCCGAAATCCAAAATGGATTGCTATTTTGGGCACCGATCGCGCAAGAGAAACAAGTATTTAACTACAATTCAACGAAGAAGATGAGTACAGAAAAAACCATTTTGGGCCACCCGGTTGGCTTATTTACCCTGTTTTTCACTGAGATGTGGGAGCGCTTCAGCTATTATGGCGGGCGTGCCATGCTGATACTCTTTATGACTGCTCCGGCGATCGGGGCGAATCCAGGCATGGACCTCTCTGTGGCAGAGGCAGGTGCCCTATACGGACTGTATACGGCCCTGGTTTACATGACCAATCTACCCGGTGGATGGATTGCGGATAAAATCATCGGAGCGCGTAATGCGGTGTTTTATGGAGGTGTCATCATTGCTGCCGGAAACTTTATGATTTCGGCAATGCTTGGGGAGATAGGATTTTATATCGGACTTGTGTTGATCATGATAGGAACCGGCTTGCTCAAGCCTAATGTGAGTACGATGGTGGGTTCATTGTATCAAAAAGGTGACATACGTCGCGATTCTGCATTTACCATTTTCTATATGGGCATCAATCTGGGCGCTTTGCTTGCTCCTTTGATTGCAGGATATTTTGGTCAAAAAGTAAGTTGGAGCAGCGGCTTTATGTGTGTAGGGATTGGTATGATTCTGGGACTTATCCAATATAAACTTGGAGCAAAGCATCTCGGAGAAGCAGGTAAAATTGTGCACGCATCGGATGCTGATCACTCAGAACAAAAAAAGTCTCTCAAAACAGGACTTCTCAGTCTTTTTGGTGCGCTTGGTTTGTTGTTCGTTCTGCATATAACCGGTATTTTCAAATTATCCATCACACGGGTATCTGATTTAGTAGGCATTCTTTTACTTGTAATCCCGTTCGTGTACTTCGGCTACTTGTTTACGCGTGGCGGTTTTGCGAAAGAAGAGAAACAACGCATTATCGCCATCATCATCTTTTATCTTGCAGCGGCCTTGTTTTGGTCTGCATTTGAACAAGCAGGATCAACCTTCAACCTCTTTGCCGATCGTCACGTGGATAATCACATTTTCGGCTGGGAATTTCCATCTACCTGGTGGCAATCTGTAAACGCAGGCTTGATTATTCTGCTTGCCCCATTCTTCGCCTGGCTTTGGATCCGGCTTCACAAAGCAGGACGAGAGCCATCCACACCATTGAAATTTGCGATCGGACTTGCCTTTGTTGGGTTGGGGTTTCTCGTACTTGTGCCTGCTGCTGCACGGATAGATGCCGGTGTCGAAAAAGTAGGCATGACCTGGCTCATGATGACATATTTCATTCATACAATCGGAGAACTATGTCTCTCTCCGGTGGGATTGAGCGCAATGACAAAGCTTGCACCTGCACGTATCGTAGGACAAATGATGGGTATCTGGTTCCTTGGTGCAGCTCTCGGCAATTTTATTGGCGGTCGGGTAGGAGGTATGTTTGAGACATTTCCGTTGAGACTTATTTTCCTTGCAGTATTTGGCACAAGCCTCGCGGCTGCATTGGTGATGTTCTTCCTCGTCCCCTGGATGAAACGTCTCATGGGCGATACAAAGTAATTTCTCATTTCCTTAGTCAACAAAACGAAAAAAGCCGTGCTCTTTTGCACGGCTTTTTTATTTATGTGCGCCCGGCAGGGCGCAGATACGTAGAAGTGAAAGTCTTCTATGAGCCCAGTAAGGGGGATAAGCTTAGATAACAAGAACTGGAAAATAACCGCGTGAAACATTTTGTCTTTTTACCGACAATTTTTTTTGTTAAAGAACTTGCACATATTACAAAAATATTTCATATTTGCCACCAGTAATATAGATCAGAGTGTATCATATAAAAACCTCTGACTACTTGAACCGGTTTTGCTGACACCCCGTTCTTGGCGTGTGATTAAGTGATGTTGTGAATTAAGTTTGGACTTTTGATCACGGCATATGCGTTGTGGCATATGAGTAGTGCATCTTGAAGAATTTATACTACTCAAAGAGGGTATAAAATTCTTTATGACTTTCTATTGCTTAAACGCAAAAACTAACTTGTCAATAATTAGTATTCAATGTCTGTTAATATCTCTACATCATTAAACCTTATGTCATGAGATCGGAAATCTACACACCTGTCCTAATAGGAACAGTACTCCTTTTGACGATAAATAATATTACTACGAATGCTCAAACTGCATCGGACACCACACATATACCTATACCAGGGCAAGTCTTTATTCGTGGTGTTGATAATCATGCGAATAATGGTACTGTAATGGTTATTAATCTTTCAACTACCGTAGACCTGGAAAAAGGTACCGTGTTCACTCTATCTGATAGTGAATATACCGGCACAAACGTAAGCGTCCGGCGAACCACGTCTTGTAGAAGCGCTTAAAGCCCACTAAACTTACGGCAAAAAACAAGATGGAAGTAAAAACACGTAAGACATCATCTGCGATGGCAGAACATATGGCACAATATGCTGAGAGCGGC
>DATDQA010000284.1:0-8730 GCA_035292505.1 Saprospiraceae bacterium
GTCCGAAAGTGAGAGAAGACAAACTCAAGCTCAAGTGCAAGCGCAAAGAAGAAAGTTCTGTTTCCCTTCATGCGTTTACCGTTGGCCCTGTACCGTTTACCGTTAGTCTTTCTTCCTTTGATCCGTTGATCCCTTGATCCGTTCCACCTTTATCCCCTTTCTGCCCTTCTCCATCTTTGACCAACGAAGCTTTATGCGAAGTCGGTTCCGCCGTTATTAAAAACTAATCTCGCTGAGTTTGATCTCATATTCCACCCGTTGATTATCTCTCACATCGATGATTTCCATTTTAATCATAGGGTCATCACTCCAGGTAATGGTAAGCAGACCGAAATGATTATCCATCACAGGTCCTTCGATACGGTTGACATTCGGGGTAGCAAAATCCCAGGTAGAGGTAATGCCACTGCTTGTGAAATCATAGATTGGATAAAGTCCATCCTGTTTCAATACCGAGATTTCTCCATAGTGAACATCACCCGTGATAAAGATGACACCATTTGCTTTTGTCTCTTTGATCAGGTCAAGCATGCGCTGCTGCTCATGTGGAAAATTCGCCCAAGCTTCATAACCGTTGAATTCAATCCCGAACTGTGTCCCGCTGGCGATGATCCTGATATCGGCAGTATCCAGTAGCTGTTCCTTAAGCCATGACCATTGTTCATTTCCCAGGAGGGTGCTATCCGGAGTAGTATGAGGCAGATAGTCCAGATCATAGAAGTATGACCGTGGAAGTTGAACTTGCGGATCGTATTTACGGAGATCATCGCGGAATGTGCGATTGTCAAGCAGAATGATCTGCAGTTTTTTATCTCCATAATCATACACGTAGGACGCATAAATCCCGGGACGCGCACGACGCCGACTGTCGGCGGGCTCGTTCCAGAAATCAAGGAAGATCGACTTGGAGATTTCTTTCTCGGGGTAATGCCTGCCACTGTCATTCCAGCCATAATCATGATCATCCCAGGTCGCAAGGACGCTCGTCTTTGACATCAATCGGAGAAACCCGGGCTTCTCAGCAAGGCGGGCGTATTTCGCGCGTAATGTATCCGGCTCATGGGTATCACCGTAGATATTATCGCCAAGGAAGACAAAGAAATCGGGACTATGCTTCAGCACCACATCATAGATGGGTTGCGGTTCGTCCTCGTGTGCACATGAGCCAAAGGCGATCCTCGTCACCAGCTCAGTTTTGTGTATGCTGGTGTTACAACCCGACAGCGCAGACGTGATGAGCGCAAAAAACCATACATATTTCATCATTTGGAAATTGGTAAAGGTAAAACCAGGTGAAAGCAGGCGGCCAAGAGGCTGAAAATCAATAAACTAGGCCCGACCGCTAAAAAGAACGGGGAGGATGGCTCCTCCCCGCATACGGTTGCTAAAAAAGCAACCAACCCACATAAACCCCAATTTATACGGCGTATCCTGACCCGGAACTTAAGTCTATAAAGAGAGCCTGGTTCACGGGCTTGATAGTCTACGCCTTAAAATAACGGTGCCAAGGTAAACAAAACTTTTACATCTCGAAAAACTTTTCCTCTAAGTTTTCTCCACTTTGGAGAGAATTTTTCTGCCATTTAGCGATCAGGGTCATCTTTGTGCAGGAGAAAATTCTCGTCTCATGGCATCAGGATTGAAAGTCACCGCACCTGCTTCAATTTCCAATATCAACTGTGGCTTCGACGTCCTGGGAGCGGCAATGGACATTGTTGCTGATGAGCTCGTAGGTCGTCGTACCGTCAGACCAGGAATAAGCATCATCGCGATTACCGGGCAAGGGAAAGAAATGATCAGTAAAATTCCGGAAGAGAACACTGCAGGAGTCGCCATTTCAAAGTTCCTCGACTATGCGGGTATCAGGGGAGATGGCATTGAAATCGAGATCCACAAAAAGATAAAGCCTGGATCGGGTCTTGGTTCAAGTGCCGCCAGTGCTTGTGCAGGGGTGACATTGGCGAATGCATTATTCGGTCATCCCTTGTCGACTCAGGAACTTCTCCCTCTGGCTATTCTCGGAGAACAGATAGCAAGTCATGCATTTCATGCAGATAATGTTGCTCCATGTCTGCTCGGTGGGATCGTTCTTGTACGCGACATCCGAAGCCTGGATTTTCAGCGGCTCAATATCCCCAAAGGTCTTTTTATCACTCTGGTTATCCCTGAAATCAGTCTTCTCACTGCGGAATCGCGCGGGATTCTGCAACATTCTGTCGGGTTGCGCCAAATGGTGCGTCAGTCCGCAAATCTGGGCGCATTTGTGCTGGCGCTTGAACGCAGTGATTTTGGATTAATGAATAAAGCCTTACAGGACCATATCATCGAGCCGCAAAGAGCACATCTGATCCCGGGCTTTTACACGATACGTGATGCCGCTTATGCTGCCGGCGTCATTGGCTTTGGGATCTCCGGATCAGGACCTTCGATGTTTGCTTTCTCGCAGAATTCGCTTACTGCGGAAAACGCAGGTCAGGCGATGCAAAAGGCTTTGTCTGTCAATAAGGTGAAGTCACAGTATCTGGTGACCAGGATCAACTCCGAAGGGACTGTGCTACATTGAAACAGAAGGTGAGAAGGTGAGAGAAGAAAAACTCAAACACAAACTCAAATGGAGCAAAGCGACATCCCGTACCGATCTCTACAAGTAGAGAGAGCGTCGGGACTCAAGTGCAAGTGCAAGTCCTCCTTTAAACTTTGTAAGCTACCGCACTCCTCCCACGCCAAACTTGCCAGGTTTGCCAACCCGTAACTCCTAACTCGCAACAAAAAGCAAGGACCTAGGACCGAATACCCCATCACTCATCATCCATCATCCATCATCCATCATCCATCATCCATCATCCATCATCCATCATCCATTAACTATCGGTAATTTTGTTCCACAATTTTAAAAAGATATGTTCCCACAGTATGATGTCATCGTCGTTGGCGCCGGACACGCAGGTTGCGAAGCTGCAGTAGCAGCGGCAAACCTCGGCAGCCGCGTCATGCTCGTGACGATGAACATGCAGACGATCGCGCAAATGAGCTGCAATCCCGCCATGGGCGGTGTTGCCAAGGGTCAGATCGTACGGGAGATCGATGCTTTGTGCGGCTATAGCGGAATTGTGACTGATCATACGATGATCCAGTTCCGTATGCTGAACCTCTCCAAAGGTCCTGCAATGTGGAGCCCGCGTGCCCAAAGCGATCGAATGGCCTTTGCTACAAAATGGAGGGAGATGCTCGAGGCACATCCGAACATTGACTTTTGGCAGGAGATGGTCACCGGACTTATTGTGAAAAATGGTGTCGTGCGAGGTGTGGTCACTGGTATGGGCCTCGAGATACCTGCTCATGCTGTTGTACTTACCAATGGCACCTTTCTGAACGGAGTGATTCATATCGGTGAAAAACAATTTGGCGGTGGTCGCGCCGGAGAAAAAGCTGCAACGGGAATCACCGAACAACTGACCACTCTCGGTTTCGAAGCGGGTCGTATGAAGACGGGTACTCCTCCACGTGTCGATGGCAGATCTCTTGATTGGTCGAAGATGGAAGTTCAACCAGGCGATGCTCTGCCGGGAAAATTTTCATTCACCGATACACCGCCACTGAAAGATCAGATGCCATGTCATATCACATACACAAGTACAGAAGTGCATGAAGTATTGCGGACAGGATTTGACAGGTCCCCGATGTTCAATGGCCGTATCCGTGGAACAGGGCCTCGCTATTGTCCTTCGATAGAAGATAAGATCGATCGCTTTGCAGATAAAACATCCCATCAACTGTTCATTGAACCAGAAGGGCGAAATACAATCGAGATCTACGTCAATGGATTCTCATCTTCGTTGCCGGAGGATGTGCAGTATAAAGCTCTGAAGCTGATCGCGGGATTTGAAAATGCAAAAATGTTCCGTCCGGGTTATGCAATCGAATACGATTATTTTCCGCCAACGCAACTTTCACTTTCACTCGAGACACAGCTCGTGAAGAATCTTTTCTTCGCAGGACAGATCAATGGAACTACCGGATATGAAGAAGCAGCTTCACAAGGACTCATGGCAGGGATCAATGCCCACCTCGCAATTCATGATAAAGAACCCTTCATCCTCAGAAGGTCGGAAGCGTATATCGGGGTACTCATCGATGACCTGATCAATAAAGGCACGAAGGAGCCTTATCGCATGTTTACTTCACGCGCAGAGTATCGTATTCTGTTACGTCAGGACAATGCAGATCTCCGTCTCACACCACGCGCTGCTGCGCTCGGTATGCAAGGTTCTGAGAAACGGATGCAAATTGTAGAGAAGAAAAGATCAGATGCTGCAGCGATACAAAAGTTCTTCGAAGACTTCAGCACCGGTCCGGATGAGATCAATGGATTTCTCACGAGCGTCGATAGCATGCCTATAGATCAGAAACAAAAGCTCATCAATATTCTGCGCCGGCCGAATGTGGAAGTCTCTGGTCTTCGTCAGGCTGTTCCGGCATTGGATGCGTTTCTTGTCTCCTATGACCGGGAGACGATTGATGTCGCAGCCACAGATATCAAGTATGCCGGTTATATCGAAAAGGAGCGCGAGATGGTGGAGAAGATGAATCGTCTTGAGGAACTCAGACTACATGATACACTCGACTATCACACGGTCCATTCCCTCTCCTCAGAAGCGCGTGAAAAGCTCGCGCGTATGCGTCCGAGGACATTGGGTCAGGCGTCGAGGATCAGCGGTGTGTCGCCAGCGGATATTTCGGTGCTGTTGGTGCACGTCGGAAGGTAGGTGAAGCCGGGGAAGCCGGATTTTCGCTTTCCATTCTCAATTTTCAGAATAACGATGAGGCCTGAAGGGCTGACAAGACATCAGTGTTGGGTATGGTCCAACGCTGATGTGGGTAATTGATTTAAGCTCTGAAAGAGCGACAGAGAAGTTATTCGTAAGTCAAAATGCCCGCCTGAAAGACGCAGTCGGGCAGGTAAAATATCAAAGTCAAAACGCAAAAGTCACTTCAACTTTTGACTTTTACATTTAGCGTTTTATATTTTGACTTTTTACAATCCATGCTGCACCCCCACACTCACATACACCGACCTCGGCTTTCCCGGATAATAATACCTCGGCATCGCACCCGGCGCATTGATCTGAAACATGGGTGAGTAATGTGTATCGAAAATATTATGTACGTAAGCGCCAAGGGTCAAACACCATTCCCCGGATGTTCTGAAAACATATTCGATCGAAGTATTTATCAGGTGATATCCATTACCGCGAAGGGCATTCAGATCATTGAGATATACTACGGATACCCTATGATGGATAAATGAAACAGTTACAGGGATTGTCGGCTTGAATGACAATCTCTGATATAGACGATGACGCGGAATGCCAGGCAAAGATTTACCAGAATAATCTGTGCCATTGTCTTCAAACTCAGAAAAGATATGATCATTGAACGTGTATGCGGCACTCCATGACCATCGATCATCGATACCCTTGATCCTTGTCTCCACTTCAATTCCTCTATGTATTGTCTGACCACTATTCAATTTTTCAAATTGGTCATCCATGATACGTCGCGTGATGATCGTATTCCTGACCTGCATTATATACGCCGTCATTTTAATAAGAAGATTTTCATTCTTATTGACTGCGATGCTGACCTCCTTATTCCAACCTGTCTCAGGAGTAATGTCTGATTGAATCGATCCATCGGAATTCAACACATCGCTCAGCGATAAGGCTGTATATCCGCGACTCAAGGAAGCAGACACTGAGAGAAAAGGTGTAAGAGCATAGTGCATCCCTGCTGTAGGAAAAACAGAGGCAGGAACATTCGCGGATATCAGATCATCAGAGAGCCTACTCCAGGCAGAGGATAGGCCTGCAAAGATGTTTCCATGCTTCATAATATTCCATTCACTCTGACAAAACACATGGAGATAAGACCTGCGATCCCGATCCGCTGAGAGTTGGGTTCCTTTTATTCCCCCCGGTAATGTCTCAAAGGTCGCAGCCTCGTAACGTTCGCGATAATACTCCAACCCGGCGGTGACATGTCCGGCGCGATGTATCTGCCATGCCATGCGTTGACGCGTTCCATATGCCCTGTTCTTTTCATCCAGGACATTGAAAGGACGAACTTCATCAGATGAAAACCATGTACCAAATACAGAACCGCGATAGATAAAGTTCTTTTGAGACGCATACCCGAAAGTCAGTCCTGAAATCCATTTTTTATAGTCCTCATTGCCCATGACCATCGCCCATGTCGGTGCAGCAATCTGAGGATGCGATTCATAATCAGATACTGTAATCGAACTCGGAATGAATGCCTTCAAGGCTATCGCATGAAGAAAGGATTGTATGGTCCATCCCTGTTTATTGTGCCAATGCTGCATCCATGTCATCGAATACTTGCGGTATTGATTGTTGTCGCGATAACCATCGTCATTGAGATATTGATAATGCAATACCGTGCCCCATTGATCTCGATGGCCATATCTAAGTGAAAGCTGCTGATCAGCTTGCAGGCGGCCGTATGATCCGCCTTGTATCCTCGCGCGCCACGTGTTCTCATGCGGCATCTCGCTCTTCAAAAGAATCATTCCGCCAAGTCCTGCACCCCATAACGCAGAAGATGGACCGCGCAGGATTTCAATACCGGAAAGGATATTCGGATGGATATCCTCGACGCTTGCTTCACCCACACCATTTGTCAGCGGGATCTCATCGAGATAGACTTTGATCCCGGTAGTTGCAAAGGGCTCGCGATACCCCACACCGCGGAGGCTTATGCGATTTGTATTGAGTGTTCCGGATTGCATCCAGAGACCGGGCGTCGAATTCAGCAGAGGTTCGATGAGAGGTTCATTCAATCTGGCAATTGCATCATCATTGATTTGGGAGATTGCATATGGGAGACGGTTGCGGGTCGCGTAAAGGAGGACAGGATGTGTCTCCACATGCATCATGATGGAGTCCGGGGCGATGCGGCGTCCTGAAGTGTCTTGTTGTGCTTGCATTGACACGTGCAAGCACAGAAGACATACGAGGAGTAATTGCAGTCTTAGGAATTGTGTGTGCATCGGCGGAATAAAGATAGGTGTGGAGTGGCATGCAGAGCTTTGAAATAGGTACAGCTTCTCTTTCTCTCCTTCCTCGCTCTGCGCTCCGTCGCCGTAGCCGGCTATGGCGCAGGCGCCCGAAGCCTGCCTATGACGGTGCCAAAGGCATCCCTTTGGGGCAGTCAGGCGGCTACGCGAAGGCGACGCAGATCTCAAAATCTTTTCAAGCCCATTAGCATTGTGCGACGCCCAATGCTGGAAATTTACATCGAATCAGGCGCTCTAAAGGAGCACAAGAAAAGCCTTTCGATGCTCCAATCAATACCTCCAACATTTCACATCCATTTTGAATTTGAACCTTTCAAACTATGTTGGGCTTTAGCCCAATAACTTCCGAACTCCTGCTTAATACCTTCAACATTTCACATCCACTTTGAATTTCCGTCGGCTTTAGCCGACGGTTGAACCTTTCAAACTATGTTGGGCTTTAGCCCAATAACTTCCGAACTCCTGCTTAATACCTCCAACCCATCAAATCCGCCCCAATTGGCGCCCTCCCTTTCACCTCCTCCACCCACTTCGGAATAAACATCTGATGATACCGCAATCGTGAAATCGCATTCGGCCTGGTATGATCTCCATTCCAACAATGTTCTGCGCGATCACCATAATCGACCTCACCATCGTAATAGGGGTTGGTGGTTTCTTCAAGGATTTCTTCAGCGAGATAGACCGCATTGTTCAGATAGTAGTTGTCCATATCGCCACAGTAGAGATGGATTTTGCCCTTCAGCTTTTCTCCGAGCTTGGGCCAGTCTCGTTTCAGGATGTAGGCGAGATCGTAGTTTTCTCTCCAATATTCGGCAACTTCATGATCTATCACGCCTGTTTTTTTATTCCAGATCGGTTTCGGATATCCGTTATGACCGAGAGGAGAATAGGTAGCTTCCCAGATATCGAACTGCTGCCCTGATCTGCTCTTATCTCCAAGGACAAGTTCGCGATAATTCATCTCCATCACGGTAGCATCGACCTTACCAAAGTAATTGCGATGACCAGGCCTTGGAGTCTTCTTATAGGTATCGTCGAGGATGTAAGCATTCTTGTCCTTGTAGATATCTATGATACAATACGCCCTGAAATCGATCGGATCAGGACATGCGGCATAACAGCCATTGTACGCATCCGGATAAAACAGCTGTGCAGCAAGCACCTCCCATCCTCCCGTGCTGCCACCATACATGAAGCGTGCCCATCCTTGACCGATACCCCGGAACTGTTGCTCGATATAGGGAACTAACTCGTACGTAATCGCATCACCATACGGACCCTGGTTCGCTGAATTAACCGCATAGGAATCATCATAGAAGGGAGTGGGATGTTGTATTTCGATAGCGATCACGCGTGGAAAGTCAGGACCTGTCCATGTTTTGTAGAAGTCATAGGCTTCCTGCTCGACAATACGGTTATAGCAATCCAATCTGAATCGCTCACTGTAGACACAGGGAACGGTAGTATCCGGAGGTGTGGTTCGCCAGCCCCCGAAATCATGGGGGAAGTGTCCATGGAAAATCGCTAAAGGATACTTTACTTCAAGATGCTTATCCCAGTCTTTTGGTAATAATACATGCGCACCGAGGTACATGTCCCGTCCCCAGAATTTGCTGAGTAGTACACTTTTG
>DATDQA010000285.1:0-5384 GCA_035292505.1 Saprospiraceae bacterium
CCATCACCATTCACATCTGCGACTGCAATTGCCACTCCGCTGCTAAGCGTCTGATACACAAGGCCAGATGTTCCATCTGAGAAAGAAATCTGTGCAATACTCCGTAAGAAAAAGGGACAGAGTAAAACAAGTAAAAAAAAAGTCTTCATGATGACAAACATTCAATGCATCAAAAATAAGAACTCGTCCTGATGAAACCATAGTCCCCAGTCTGCAGTCCATAGTCCCCAGTCTGCAGTCCCCAGTCCCCATCACCTAGTCTCCATCACCCATCACCCATCACCCATTTTTCACATATGTTTATGCCTCTCCCAATAATTCTGTTCCTCAATCTCCTCGATGATCTTAAGATAGTTCATATAGCGGAGCTCTGATACCTGACCTTTTTCCAGGGCATCTTTGACGGCACAATCCGGTTCTGTACGATGAATACAATTCGGGTATCTGCAAGAGGGCGACAAAGCGAAGAACTCCCGAAAATTATGTGCGACATCCATCGGCTCCAGATTGTTGAACGAAAGTGTCTTGATGCCTGGCATGTCAATGATGTAACCGCCAAAATCAAGAGTATACATCTCTGCGAATGTCGTCGTATGTTGACCCTTACCTGTATAATCAGAAAGTTCTGTCACTTTCAGATCGAATTGGGGCTGGATTGCATTGACAAGGGTAGACTTACCCACGCCGGATTGTCCGCAAAATAGTGTGACCTTGTCTTTGAGAAGTGCGCGCATGTCATCAAGTCCGGCACCAGAGATCGCGGAGGTGAGCAATGTCTGATATCCGATTTCGGTATAGATATCGCTGAGACCTTCATAGAGTGCAAGCTCATCTTCGCCATACACATCCGATTTATTGAACACAATGCACGCCGGGATGTCATGAGGCTCTGTCATCATCAGGCAGCGATCTATGAATCCCTGTTTCAATCTCGGCTGCACAAGTGTGGCGATGATAAACGCCTGATCTACATTGCTGGCGATGAGATGCAGTTCGTGTTTCTGTCGCGGGGATTGCCGGACGACATAGTTTTTCCTTGGTCCAATGTCCGTGATCATCGCATCATCATGTACGGCGTCCACAGAGACGTTCACTTTGTCTCCCACGGCGACAGGATTGGTGAGATTTTGTCCATCGAGTTTGAATCTGCCGGGCATTCGACACCTGAGAGTTTCCCCACTGTCAAGCATTACCGCGTACCAACTTCCAGTCGTTTTAATAACCGTTCCTTTTGACATGGTACTGCGAAAATAGGCAGCCGTGCCCGGTATGTCCGCAATCTGCTAATTTGTGCAGTCGGAAATTTAAGGCTTAAAAAGCCCTCAAGCACATTCAATCTCAACTAGTCAATTGCAATATGAACTTCACATCAGTTATCCCACTTACTGAGTTACCACCCAACTCTCACAAGACGGTGCTTCTCGGCAGTAAGAAAATTGCCTTGTTTCATTACAACAATAAAATCACAGCCCTTGGTAATACCTGTCTGCATAAAGGAGGTGATCTTGGGCAGGGATTCATTCAGAAGCTGGACGATGGACATTATTACGTTGCATGTCCGTGGCATGGATGGCAGTATCACCTGGTGACGGGTAAAGCCCCGCATGGATTTAAGGATCAGCAAACGGTCTATGAAGTAAAGGTCGAAGGTGATATGATCATGATATCGGATACGCCAGTCGTTGCAGCTGTAAAGGCGCAACACGAGGACGCAATCGACGATTTGAGGAAGTTGCAGTATCAGACGACTCCAGACTCACTCAATGTGTTGGGAATTTCGACCACCAATCTTAATCGGGACATTCCCAGGGCTACTACGTCCGAAAATGCCCTTGAACGAGCTCTGGAATTTGCAAGGAGTGAATTCAAAGCAGAAACAAAGCTGATTAAACTGCGCGAGTTGAAATTTAGACATTGCGAGGGGTATTACAGCCGTCATGAGCGAGCGTGTACGTGGCCGTGTTCGATCGCGGAGATGGACCCGGAAGACGGAATGATAGAGGTATATCGCGCGATGGTCTTATGGGCAGATATTGTGATCCTTGCCACACCAATACGATGGGGCAATGCCTCATCACTTTACTACAAGATGGTTGAACGGTTGAATACCGTTCAGAATCAGATCACATTGCATGACAAAGTCCTCATTCAGAATAAGATCGCCTCATTTATTGTTACTGGAGGTCAAGACAACATTCAACAGGTAGTCGGTCAGCTCAATGCATTCTTTACGGATCTCGGATTTATCTTTCCACCATTCAACTTTGTGGGTTGGAGCCGTGGGTGGGTTGCCGAAGACATGGAACACAACTTTGCTGAGTTTCGTAAAAGCAAGTATATGCAACGATCGATAAAGGAACTCGTTACCAATTCAATACTTCTAAGCCGCCAGGTAAAGCGTCTGGATTTTTCGGATATGCATACACCCAAACCCAGAATCTCGGAAGCGCACATGCGATTAGATTCTGATGGGAATTCCGGTTGATTCCAATTTGAGAATGGAATAACACACAATGGAGAATGGACTATCACTATCCCCCACTCGTACCGCGATATATCTCACTGTTCAATGCCCTGCGCATGGTGCAGAACCCGATCCCTATTTTGTCAAATAATCTGAAGCGCTACGGAAAATCATACACATTTCACATCGGCGGGCTGCAGAAAGGGATTGTGACCACAGAGCCCGCGTTCATACAACATGTGCTGCAAAAGAATCACCGCAACTATCGCAAGTCGAAGATACAGACAGATATCCTTGGTCACTATATAGGTCAAGGTTTGTTGACTTCAGATGGTGCATACTGGTTGAGGCAGCGCCGTTTGATTCAACCAGCTTTTCATCGGGACAAACTTGAGCATCTTATCCGGATCATGGCGGAAGAAGTCAATCGTTATTTCAGCACACAATGGCAGGCAGGTCAGACAGTAGACATGTATCGTGAGATGCATACCCTGGCATTTCGTGTCGTCGCAAAGTCATTGTTTGGAACTAATGTGAGCGAAGAATTGCTGCGCATACTGAGCGAAAACATCACGATCGTGCAACGCTTTATCACCCGACGCATCCGGCAACCGTATCTGCATCCCTGGTTTGTGTTGTCAGGGATCATGCGTAAGCATGATATCGTTTCACAACATTCACATGACTTATTACGGCAAGTCATCCGTGCCCGTAAAGAAAGCGGTGAAGTGCACAACGATCTTCTCGATCTGCTTTTGTCCTCGCGCTATGAAGACACCGGTGAATTGATGAATGAACAGCAGGTGCTTGAAGAAAGCCTGATTCTCTTCATCGCCGGCCATGAGACGTCTGCAAATGCACTCACCTGGTGTTTCTATCTCCTGTCACAACATCCGGAATGGTGCGATGCGGTCAGAAATGAGAATGTCATACCTGCGACAACAATCGCTGAGCTCATGCAACTCAATATCACTCGCCAGGTCATCAGTGAAACGATGCGCATCTATCCCCCTGCCTGGATTATTGATCGCTTGTCAAATGATGAAGATGAGATTCTCGGTTTCAGTTATCCGAAAGACACATTCACGATACAATATATCTATGGCGTGCACCATGATGAAGATCTCTGGCCGGATCCTGAGCACTTCGACCCCGGGCGATTCGCAGCGGATAAGGTGAAGGACCAGATCCCATTCAGCTACTTGCCCTTTGGAGGTGGTCCGCGCCTTTGTATCGGGAATCAGTTTGCGATGCTCGAGATGCTTCTCGTGATATCGTATGTCGTCCGACATTATCAACTTAAGCTCGCTGGAGATCATCCTGTGATTCAGCCGCTGGTGACATTGAGGCCGAAGGGGAGCGTGCTTATGAAGTTGATGAGTTTATAAGTTTATAAGTTTATGAGTTTATAACACAGAATCCTGAGCACGCGAGATAAGGTTGCATTTGAACTTGAGTCCCGACGCCCTCTCTACTTTGTAGAGAGATCGGTACAGGATGTCGCTTTGCTCCATTGGCGCTTGAGTTTGAGTTTTTCATCTCTCGCCACTTGATTTCTTGCACTTGAGTCCCGACGCCCTCTCTACTTTGTAGAGATTGGTGCGGGATGTCCCTTCGCTCCATTTGCACTTGAGTTTGAGTTTTTCATCTCTCGCCACTTGATTTCTTGCACTTGAGTTTGCACTTGAGTTTGAGTTTTTCTTCTCACTGTCTCACCTTCTCACTTTCTCACACTAGCCCACATATCCCACATCTCCTTCGTCACATGCCTGAATGCACTGAACTGTCCTGCGCCTTCGAGCCATTCGCCGCCGTCGATGGTGATCACCTCGCCATTGATATATGCAGCATAAGGTGAAAGTAAATATGCGGCAAGGTTTGCAAGCTCCACATGATTTCCGAGGCGACCGAGTGGTACGCGTCCGGCAGGATCTATTTGTTTTCGAAGAGGTTCTGGAAATAGTCTGTCCCATGCACCCTGCGTCTCAAATGGTCCGGGCGCAATAGCATTTGTACGGATACCATATTTGCGGCCCCATTCTACTGCAAGAGAACGGGTGAGTGCAAGGACACCTGCTTTTGCACATGCGGATGGGACGGCATAGCCTGTTCCTGTCCATGCATAGGTCGTTACGATATTCAGCATGACACCTTTGATATCTTTTGCGATCCAATGTTTTCCCATGGAGAGGGAATAATTGATAGAGCCATTCAGCACAATCCCTATTATTGCTTCAAATGCCCGATGTGAAAGTTTCTCCGTCGGACTTACAAAATTTCCTGCTGCATTATTGACAAGACAATCGACCTGTCCGAAATGTGCCAGAGCATTTTCAACAACGCGTTCGACGTCATCGATCTTTCGGACATCACCCGGTACAGCGAGCACGCGTCCACCATTGTGTTTGCCAATTTCTAACGAAGCATCATGTAATACCTGTTCCCTTCGTCCAGTGATGACAATACTCGCGCCGAGTTTTGCGAATGCGATGCACATGGATTTGCCGAGACCGGTACCTCCTCCTGTGACGAGGATGACTTTGTTGTTGAATGTATTTGTCGGTAACATGGTATAAAGATATTGTGCATAAGGAGTTTTCACGCAAAGAGTGCAAAAGGGAGAAGAGTTTTCGCGCAAAGACGCCCGTCCGAATGGCTAAGGGCCGGGCGGGCAAAGAGCGCAAAGGGGGAAGAGTTTCAGACGCTGTGTGAG
This sequence comes from Saprospiraceae bacterium, assembly GCA_035292505.1. Taxonomy (GTDB): domain Bacteria; phylum Bacteroidota; class Bacteroidia; order Chitinophagales; family Saprospiraceae; genus DATDQA01. Next base: position 5,178 of record DATDQA010000285.1, read on the forward strand.
ATATTCTTAGCGTCTTCTCTTCTCCGCGTCCTCTGCGTCATTGCCTGCCTATGCCGTCAGGCAGGCCTGCCTTTGCCGGTGCCATAGGCATCCCTTTGGGGTAGGCAGGCGTGAGAAATTCTTTGCGTGATCATCGTTAGTTTCAAAAATCCTAATATTGCCATGCACCAAAACCTCCCTATCGTGAAAATTGTCTCCTGGAATGTC
>DATDQA010000286.1:0-18383 GCA_035292505.1 Saprospiraceae bacterium
TCCATACGCACCATTCTCTTTATCCGGCTTTCCACTCCACCTTGCCTCCACAAAAAGGAACTGGATGTCATACACATGCTGCGCTTTGATACCATCACCTTTCGTATCTAAAACTGTAAATCCCTCAAGCCTGATGTTTTCTGAATTGGTAATGCGCACACCTTCACCGCCTTCTATCTGACCGGCAAAGGAGAGAACCGTCTTTCCCATCCCTGCACCTTTGATATGGATCTTCTTCTTGCCCTCCAGAGATAAAGTGCGTGTGAAATGGAATGTCCCTTCGGGTAAGTTGATCGTGGAGCCATCCTCAACTAGTATCCATTGCTCCTGCCATTCCTCCTGAATTTCAGGTTGACTAAAGACGATGGCAGGGAATAATGCCCCGACAAATAATGTGTTGGAACAAAGACGTCGGAATACGCAGAACATTATCGAATACCTACCCACTTGAAGCTGTTTTGGGATTGTGAAACGAAGATAGGGTTTGAGATTTACTGATCTTCATCAATTTCCTTCGTGTTCTTCATGGTTACATGATGAGCATATGGCTTTCCCGGGAGCCACCGACCTACGTGCTTACAATAACGATCGTATTGCTCGCCAAACTCTTTTTTCAGATAAGGCTCTTCATACAGGATAATAAATACGTTGAAGAGTATGAAGACAATTACGGCATAGATTAAAAATGTCCTTGACCAAAAGAAGATGGCTTCACCAGACAAAATGATCATGACGCCTACATACATCGGATTGCGTACATACTTATATAAACCTTTGATCACCAGATGGCGTGCCGGATCAAAGGGCGATAAAGTGCCTTTGCCAAATTTTCCGAACATATAAATACAGGAGAGCAAAATACCTGCACCGATCCCGATCAGGACTATTCCTCCCCATTGATGCCATCCCATTTGATCAATGACTTGATTTCTGGGAAGGATGAAAAGGGGAATCAGAATGGTGACTGTGCCAGGACAGAGCGTTGTCCAGAGGAGATGCCTGAGAAAGAGTGACATGAAAAATGAAGAATCAGTTACTGCGTTGAAAGTACAGAATCAATTCAAACAACGTGCAGATTTCAAGATCCGGACCAACATCAGTAGTGTCTCATTTTGCTATCGTCCACGGATAAAAACACGCCCGCCTGACCGGACGGGCAGGAATTTTCACGACGTGCCTTGCGCCACCGCTGAAGCCAGCTAGCGCCTCCGCAGAGTACCCTTCGGCGCTCGCGGATGGCGGCACGCGGTCGCAATGCTTAGGCAGTTAAAAAAGAACAAATACACGAAGGAATTCGTGTCATTGGATTTTTCGTGGTTTTCGTGTGGTTCATGGAGAAATCCAAAGCAGATCAAGTTTCAACTTTATCAAAACTAAGACGCTACACCAGCATCACGTCAATGGGAAGTGTCACCGGAATTCATATCTTGACACATGCTCTCAATTCTACAATAATCACAATGACAATGACTTCATTTCGATTCTTGTCTACGCTCTATTTGTGCCTCACCGGGATGTTGGTTGCCGCTCAATATCCCCTTGACTCATTGAATACATTGTATGAGAAAGCCTGGCGATTTGGAGAGATACCGAGACCACTTGATGGGAATGCACCTGAGGATGATCCACGGCTTGCGGATATGAGCATGGAAGCCATTGCATATCGAAGGGCTTACTGGGAAGGTGTGAAGAGTAAACTTAGTCAAGTGTCGGTAGACGCACTTCAGGACCAGGACAGAATCAACTTCGAGGTTTTCCGCTACATCGTTGACGATAACGTTGCCGGTTTTGAATATCACACGTATCTCATGCCTTTCAATGCAGAAGGTGGATTTCATACCGATTTTGGATTTATCCCTGGCTCATCATCGTTTGATACGAAGAAGCAGTATGAAGATTATCTTGTCAAACTCTCCGGCTTTCCTGCATTGGTTGATCAGTACATCTCGCTTTTGCGTCAGGGAATGAAGGATCACTACACGATGCCTTCTGTTGTCATGCAGGATTTTGAAAGAACAGCAGAGGCATATGTGACTCCTGATCCTGAAGTGAGTGTCTTCTTCAGCCCATTCAAAAATATTCCCGAATCAGTCGCTGATGCAACACTGCTGAAAGAAAGAGGACGTCACGTAGTTGCCGATGAAGTCATACCGGCATATCTGAAACTTGGAGATTTCCTGAAACAGGAATATATCCCTGCATGCAGAAGAACGATTGGTGCTACTGCTTTGCCAAATGGGAAGGAGCATTATGAACAGCGCGTGCAGCATTTCACCACGCTTGACATGAGCGCGGAGGAGATCTTTGCAATCGGACAACAAGAGGTAGCGCGTATCCATGCAGAAATGCAGACGATCATTGATTCATTGGGATTCGATGGAAGTTTTGCGGACTTTCTGTATTTCCTGCGTACAGATGCAAGATTCTATGCGCAGACACCTCATGAGCTTCTTGCTGAAGCCAGTTACTTCAGTAAGAAGATAGATGGAAAACTCCCCGAATATTTTGGTAAGCTCCCGCGTCTGCCGTATGGTGTGGAACCTGTGCCCGCAGAGATTGCTCCGAGATATACGGGAGGCAGATATTCACCCGGCTCTTATAAAGATCACCGTGCCGGTGCCTACTGGGTGAATACCTATATGCTTGAAAGCAGACCACTCTATGTATTGCCGTCTCTGACATTGCATGAAGCGGTGCCGGGTCATCATTTCCAAATTTCCCTTGCTGCTGAAGCGGCAATTGAGGGGAATCACAAGCTCCCTGATTTTCGCAATGAGTATTATATCAGTGCTTTTGGTGAAGGTTGGGCACTGTATACAGAATGGCTCGGCAAGGAGATGGGTATCTATGAAGATCCCTATCAACAATTCGGTTCCTTGACCTACGAAATGTGGCGCGCATGTCGTCTTGTCGTCGATCCTGGTATGCATGCGATGGGCTGGACACGCGAGCAGGCAGTTGGCTTTATGGCGGAGAATACTGCGCTTTCATTACATGAAATCAATACGGAAATAGATCGCTATATCGGTTGGCCAGGGCAGGCCGTCTCCTATAAAATTGGTGAACTCAAGATCAGGGCGTTGCGCAAAGAAGCGGAAGTCGCTCTGGGAGATAAATTCGATCTTCGCACTTTCCATGATGTCGTCCTTCAAAATGGGAGTGTTCCTCTCTTCGTGCTCGAAAGGGTGGTGAGGGAATGGATAAGAAAAAATGAATGATGAGTGATGAATGATAAGTGATGCCACTTTGGCAATGTCTGCAACTTGACATTAATCAAGATGGTCATGGCAAATCAGAATACTTTGGCGAAATTTGTCCGACAATGGCTGACCACCTGGCAACTTGGTCTAATAAAACCTAAATAACTGATATTGATCCTCACGCCAGCAAGTCTTGCAACTTGAAATTGAAACGAAAAAATAATTTACCCAGACAATGACAATTTCTACCTCTCACGGATATTATTTCGTAGGCCTTTTATTACTCTGTTTTTTTACTGAATGTAAAAACGATAGTTCAATTCCAGGATCTGAGAATGAAGGCAAGAGCGAATATCCCGATGAATGGATGTATAGGCAGAGAGCATTTCCGAATGCATATATCAATCACAAAGTCTACGATGCCGCCATCATACAGGCAAGGCTCTTAAAACAAATACAGAATCGTAGTCTGGGTTCTCCCTGGACGTCTGTCGGCCCGGTTAACATAGGTGGCAGGATCACGGATATTGCACTGCATCCAACTAACCAAAATGTGCTGTACGTCGGTGCGTCAAATGGCGGTGTGTTTAAATCAGAAGATGGTGGTCTTACATGGCGACATATCTATGACAATGATGGCAGGCTTTCCATTGGCAACATTGAACTCTCCGTTTCTGATCCTGATATTTTATACATAGGCACTGGGGAGGCAAACGGCAGTTACTCTTCCGGGGCTTTTTATGGAAACGGTCTCTATCGCTCGGATGACGCGGGTGAGACATGGACTCCACTGGGCTTACCTGAATCACATCACATCGGAAGAATAGTCCTCGATCCCCAGGATCCATATCACGTGTTTGTTGCAGCGACCGGATACCTCTACGGGAAGAATACCACCCGGGGTATCTACAGATCCTTCGATGGAGGAGAACATTGGGAACAAGCACTATTTGTCAGTGATTCAACAAGTGCAATCGATATTGCAATCGATCCGCTTTATCCGGATACGTTGTATGCCTCTTTCTGGGAGCGTCTGCGCTATCCTGAGGTGAGGGATTATGCCGGACTCACATCCGGAATCTACAGGTCTTTTGATGGTGGAGATACCTGGGAACATATCACCAATGGCTTGCCGGTGCATGAAGACGTAGGTCGTATCGGTCTTGCCGTTGCTCCTTCTTCATCAGGGATTGTGTATGCATCTATTGCTGAAAATCCGATTACCAATGATTTTGCGGGTCTGTACAAGTCAATCGATGCCGGTAGTTCATGGAGCCGGATAGATGATCAAACATTAGAAGCTGTGGAAATCTATGCCGGCTTTGGATGGTACTTTGGAAACGTGAGAGTAGACCCTGTAAATCCTGACATCGTATATGTGCTTGGATTGACGACATGGCAAAGTCCTGATGGAGGTGTCTCATGGAATCAACTCACGTCGGGAGGTGTGCATGTCGATCATCATGCGATGGAAATCCACCCACAGAATCAGGACTTCCTTGTCCTGGGGACAGACGGTGGTGTGTACATTTCCCGAGACGGGGGATTTGCCTGGGAGCATGTTGAGACGCTGCCCGTGACGGAATTGTATACATGTGAGATTGACCAAACACTACCATTCCGCTATTACGGAGGTGCTCAGGACAATGGGACGATGCGAACCCTGACAGGTAATCAGGATGACTGGGAGCGGATCTTCGGGGGTGATGGATTTTATGTCATTGTCGATCCTGTGGATAATAATATCATCTACTGTGAATACCAGTGGGGCAACTTGTATAAAACAACCAATGATGGCGTCGATTGGGCATTTAGCAAGGACGGAATCAATGGCTTCGACCGCAACAACTGGAATACACCTATTGTGATGTCTCCCCACAATCGCAATCGTCTATATTATGGTACACATCGTCTTTATACTTCCGATGACGGTGCAGAGAATTGGACACGGATCAGTGACGACCTGACAAATACAAGTCCTGAATCGCCGGGCGGGAAGGATTATGGAGCCTTGAGCACAATTGCCGTAGCGCCTTCAGACAGCAACGTCATTTATACCGGTTCGGAAGATGGTTATGTGTTTGTGACATTTGATCATGGCAATCAATGGAATCATATCTCGGATAATTTACCGGAGCGTTATATCACAAGGGTGGCTGTGGATCCCTATGATGCAATGGTAGCATACGTCACACTCTCCGGTTATCGGGAACTAGACTATCTGCCTCATCTCTATCGTACTCCAGATGGAGGTGAGACCTGGGAAGACATCTCGGGCAATCTCCCTGAAGTGCCGCTGAACGATATAATTATTGACCCGGAGTTACCCGCGACGCTGTATGTCGCTTCGGACCTGGGAGTTTGGTATACAGATGATCTTGGGATCGCATGGTATCCCTTGGGTGAGGATTTACCAATGACTGCATACTCGGATCTTACATTTCATGCCGAAGAACGAAAACTCCTTGCCGCATCTTTCGGTCTTTCGATGTGGGTGTATGATTTAGGAGGACCTGTGAGTGTTGTACCTTCTGTGACACATGATGGTATTGATCTGCACATATTGCCCAATCCAATCAGAGAACTCGCCACGATAAGATTTGAGTTAAAAAAGGCTGAATCCTTAGAAATCATAGTATATGATATTACAGGACGTCTTGTGAGTAGGATTGCTTCGCATGCCTTCACAACCGGGGCGCATGCATTAGACTGGTGGCCAGATCTTGAACCTGGGATGTATGTCATCAGTGTCAGTGGATCGGCTGGGATGACAAGCAGGATCGTTGAGCTCTTCTGAACCTTACAGCATTTCGCTGAAGGAATTTCCTTTCAACATACTTATAAGTCGCCGGGTGGACTCATTGCCAAACTACGTGGTGTGGCAGGCTAAAGGTTTCCTAGAGGATCATCTGGTGAGTCTGTAGGTTGCATTCATCACGACTTTCAACTGGAGGACTAAGTCAGGTCCGATTGTTCCGGTGTGGTGCGATATTATTAGCCAGAGTTTTGGAGTTCCATTAATAAGGTATCCTAAAGAAAGGATGTAATTTCCGGGTCATAGAGAAAATAAATAATACAGGATGCACGTTATTGGTTCAACCTCACCCGCAAATCCAATCTCACCTGGAAATTCAGATCTAAAAAGTTAATTGTACTATTGTTAACTTTGGGTAGTGTGATCTAATCTTCTTAATCAACTAAAAAACTTAATGTGATGAGAAGTACCTGGTTTTTGTTTATTCTCATGGGTTGCGCTATTTTTATCAACCCTGCATGCAACGCAAGTCGTAGAACCAAAGGCGCCATCATTGGCGCAACGGCAGGTGGAGCAACCGCTGGTGTCATCGCGAAGAAAAATAAGGCCGTATGGATTATCGCTGGTGCTGCAGTCGGAGGAGTGGCGGGAGGACTGATCGGTGATTATATGGATAAGCAGGCAGCAAAAATTGATGAAGACCTGGAGGGTGCTAAAGTGGAGAGGGTCGGCGAGGGTATCCTGATCACCTTCGAATCAGGAATTCTTTTCGATTTCGATTCGTATGCGTTAAAAGCGGAAACACGCAGTAATCTGCAAAAGCTGTCTATCACGCTCAACAAGTACGATGATACTGAAGTGCTTGTGCTTGGGCATACGGACAACACAGGCACCGAAAACTACAACGAGGCACTCTCAGAGAAACGGGCACGTTCTGTGAAAAATTATCTGGTCACACAACAGGTAGCGGGTTCGCGCCTTTCAACCCAAGGCTACGGTGAAACTGATCCAATTGCAGATAATGAAACAGCCGAAGGAAGACAACTGAATCGCCGTGTGGAGATTGTGATTGTGGCAAATAAAAAATTGCAACGCGCAGCAAAGAGAGGTGACATTGGGGAGTAGCACCCGAGACACCTATCACTTATTCTCCTCAAGAGGCACCGCCACACCAATGAGGAAAAGAAAATTATCTATGCCCGAATTAGGGGACTTCAATCCGGCATTCGACATATGCCGGAAGCGGACTTGTGGACTTACAATGATTGAGTCATTTGCAAATGCAAGTCTGAAACCCAAAGTGCAGTTATTTGAGAAAATGAATCCTCTTGCCTGTACTGTTGAAACGGATGATTGATAACCGGGTCCGCTGCCGATCGCAAATCGAAGTCCAACTGCCCGATGAAATTGCCAAAGTAGCTCGAGGGCCAGATTGGCTGCAGCATCGAAGTCATGCTTTCCTTGTGATATTGTCGTAGCATCGCCATAGTAAGTTTCAAGTACTCCATTGAGGTAAACCCGATCGCCAAAGTCGACAAGATGTCTTGAGGCACACAACGAAAACTGCCAGAGATCATATACCTGCTCGCCGGGGAAATCCTCGTCGATAAATGATCTGCCAATTTCCAATCGTACTTCAGATTGTGCGTACGGATTGCATGAAAACACGAAAAGGCAAGCTACACTGACTAGATATCTTTGGTGAAGGCCTGGCATCATAAGGTGTGAGGACGTGCCAGGGTGTTATTGCAATGAGTGAAAGGCAATCCTGTTTCCTTCTGAATCTATTGCAAGTGCCATGTAACCGACGTCAGGACTGATTTGCGTCTTTCCCTTGAGCAGTTTTCCGCCTGCATTTTCTACCCGGTCTGCCTGGATGCTGACGTCTTCGCTCTGAAAATAGACCAAAGCCCCGTGCGTACCAGGTGTATAGTTTTCATTTTTCACTAGTGAACCGGCAGCACCAGGACCTCCTTGCTCCCAGGGGAACCATGCCATCGTGAGTGGACCTAACTGATTTTCCTGAAGATTCCAGCCAAACAAGGTATTGTAGAATCTGATTGCGCGTCCCATATCTGTTACAGGCACCTCTACCCATCCGATTGCATTCATTGCTTGAGATTTTGTGAATCAGGTATTAATGATAAAATGGCTGCCGAATTTATATAAAATTTGTTTCTTCCCGGGTTTGGTTATTCAATGGGCACTTTATACTATATGATGTTGCAGTAAATCATCTACGAGTCGAGGTATACCTTCACCAGCCTTGATGCGCATGACGTTTAGTTGCAATCTCAAGGCAAGCTCTGTGTTGATTTGTGGCCTTGGATCAATGTAGTAGATCTTCGCATCCATCGGAGCATAATAGATAAGTCCGGCGGCAGGATAGACCTGCATCGATGTCCCGATGACAATCACGATTACGGCTTCTGAAATATGCTCGATTGCCTGATCCATCATGGGAACTGCCTCACCAAACCAGACGATGTGCGGGCGCAACTGTCCGCCGCGCTCACAGAGATCACCCCGTAAAAGGTCTTTTGTCCATGCATAAACCAATTCCGGATATCGTGTGCTTCTTGCTTTCAGAAGTTCACCATGTAAATGAATGACTTGTTGGCTGCCTGCGCGTTCATGAAGATCATCGACATTTTGAGTGACGATCGCCACATCGAATTTATCTTCGAGACGGGTGAGAGCGAGATGACCTTCATTCGGTCTTGCAGAAAGGAGTTGTCTTCGACGTTGATTATAGAATTCCAATACAAGATCCATGTCAGAAGCCCAGCCTTCAGGAGAAGCAACCTGCATCACGTCATGTCCCTCCCAAAGTCCACCCGCATCGCGAAATGTACTCAGTCCGCTTTCTGCACTCATACCAGCCCCGGTCAGGACGACTACTTTTCTTTTCATAACGCGTCCATTCCTGCTTCGTGTAAGTATTGGAAAGCATCCCCCAGATGTACAGTGATGTCGCTTGCTATCAATGCCTCGTAACCGGTTTCTTCAGCAGCGAGATCTCCGGCAAGTCCATGAACATACACTCCGAGCATAGCCGCATCAAATGGAGAATAGCCTTGAGCTAACAGTCCTGTAATGATTCCTGTGAGAACATCTCCACTTCCCGCAGTGGCCATTCCTGGATTGCCCGTTGTGTTGAAATAGAGATTACCGTCCGGAGTTGCAATGGCAGAGTGTGCTCCTTTCAGTAACAGAATAACGCGATGCCTCATCGATACAGCGCGGAGTTTCTCGAGCCGATCAAAATGATCATCAGAAGTCCCAAATAGTCTTGCAAACTCTTTAAAATGAGGTGTCAGAATGGAGTTCTTTGGAATCTTTGTCAACATGTCCGGATGCAAAGCGATGATATTCAATGCATCGGCATCAAGGACGATGGGCATTTTCAAATGATCAAGCAAGACTCTTAAACCTTCAATTGTATCTTCATCAACTCCGAGTCCGCAGCCAATTCCGATCGCAGAAAATTGTGCATCCACGGTGAGGTTGGTGAAATGGAAAAGATGGTCGTCTGTATCGACCATGACCTCAGGTACTGCTGTTTGAAGGATTGCATTGAGTTTTCCTGGGACATGGGCGGTCACAAGACCAGCCCCAGCGCGCAGCGCAGCTTTAGATGCAAGGATTGCGGCGCCCGCTTTTCCATAACTGCCTGCAACAATCAGCGCATGACCAAAGACTCCCTTGTGGTCAAATTTGTTTCTGGGCAGGAACGTCGGAGCGACATCGGCCTCGGTGAGCACAAACCAATTCGACTCTAATTGCTGCAATCGCTCCTGATCTAATCCGATCGGTAAAATGATCCATTCACCAAGGTATTTCTGATTTTCGGGGATTAGGAATGCCAGTTTTGGTACCTCAATGCTCAACGTGAAATCCGCCCGTACAACTGCACCCTGTGTCGTTTTGTCAGCAAAGAGCCCTGAAGGAATATCGATTGCAATCACAATATTGGAAAGGCCGTTGATGATTTCCACCCAGTTTGAATATGGGACATCAAGCGTTCGGGTCAATCCACTTCCAAATAATGCATCAATGACCAATGCCTCAGAAGATACCGGTGGCAATGGGTCATTCTCGTGCATGGCATGAAGTGATATCTGCTGGATCTTTTCAAGTTTTTCAAGATTAGTCTGGAAATCTTCTGAAGGCTTCCCGAATAAGGGATAGACCACGACGACCTTCCATCCGTGTGCAGCAAGGAGTCGCGCAACCACCAGACCATCACCCCCATTATTGCCACTACCACAAATGATAGTTGCCTCATTATGAATGTTAAAATGCTCCAGGATCCAATCAGTACATGAAGTAGATGCGCGTTCCATCAGGTCAATGGAATTTACCGGCTCATGACTGATAGTGTAAGAGTCTAAGTCCCTGATCTGATCGATGGTAAGTACTTTAAGCAATAGGATAACTTGATTGAAAACCTGAAAAGATTAAAAGCGGATTAAAAGTAGCCCGACTTTAGCATCATCGGCCCCTTTGGAAGTACTTTCTTGACAAGAAGTTTGTATCTTGCCATACCAAGTACACGACAGGTACCTGGCAGAATTAGTCCGGAATGAACAATCTTTACCCTTCGCACCACCATTGGGCGCTGAATATTCACCCCTTTCTTAGATCTGCATTAATTTGTGCTTTGCGACCTTGTTAGCGAATCTTGTATGGTTTTTGCAGGTATGATAGCATAAGTTGTTCATTGACTGTTATTTGTATAGGATTGTTTCTAAGACAAAGGTTTAAGTATTTAATCTGAGTATCATATGAAAAAGACCTACCCGATCAGGCAGATGCGATATCTCCTGTCAGCCATAGTACTATGTGTTGGCGCCGGTATTTCCGCACAGGATCTGCATTTCTCGCAGTTCCAGAATTCTCCCTTAAATCATAATCCAGCCCTGACTGGCATTTTCAACGGCGATGAACGGTTTGCTGCGAGTTACAGGCGACAGTGGTTTTCCGTACCGGTTGAGTATATGACATTCTCGGGAAGCTATGACCGGAAGTTTTTACGCGATGGTGCTAAAAATTTCTTTAGCGGTGGATTGCTGTTTGATTATGATAAAGCAGGTAAAGCGGACCTGTCTACAGCCTACCTGGGGATTAATGGATCCTACACCATAGGACTTTCAGAGTCGATATTGTTGACAGGAGGTGCCACGATCGGAGGCGGACAAAGATCCAGTAATGTGGCAGGGCTACGATGGGGCAAGCAGTGGAATGGCAGGGTTTATGATCCTGGACTTCCTACAGGTGAACAGGATTTGGATGATACTCATTTCTCATTTGAAATCGGAGGAGGACTCAATCTTCGCTTGCAGAAAAGTGCCAGGACAAGATTTGATCTGGGAGGCGGAGCATTTCATCTCAACCAAAGGAATGATTCATTTTATCCAACCGGTAATGCTAAAGTTCCGATACGGCTGGCATTACAAGGTTATGGAAGTCTGGAAGTACTACCGCAATTAGATCTCCAGGCAAATCTTCTTGCGCAATTTTCAGGCCCATACCAGGAAATCGTCCTTGGGGGGATGCTCAATATACATGTCAGCACCAGGAAAGCACGTGAAATACAGTTCGGTGTTGGCCTGGGCGTGCGACTCGATGATGCGCTCATACCGCAGGTCTCGCTCGCATACGATGGCTGGCGTGCAGGATTCAGTTACGATGTCAATACTTCAGGATTTGATGTGGCGACCAACGAACGGGGAGGTCCTGAATTTTCACTCATGTATATCATCACAGAAGTAAGAGCTCTGGAACAATCTAAACTCTGTAAGATTTTCTGACCATGAAACAACGAATCATCATACTACTCCTGGCGTTGCCTTTTGGCATCGGCTCAGTTTCGGGACAGACTCTGCGTGCCTATATCACAGCAGCAGAAAATGCCTTTGCGGAGAAAGATTACTTCACTGCATACACGCATCTGGAGACGGCAGTCGGTGTGGACAGCAGTCGGATGGATCTGCAATATAAACTTGCAGAGACGGCCAGACTATACCAGTCCTATTCAAATTCGGAGATCTTCTATGGGAATGTGCTAAAAAGTGAAGACAGTGACAACTTTCCCGAAGCGGCATATTGGCTGGGGAAAATGCAGCAGATGCAGGGTAAATATGACGAGGCGATTGCCAGCTACCGCATCTTTCTCACGGAACATGCAGATGCCGATCCTGCATTAATTGCTAATGCAAATCGGGAAATTGAGGCTTCAGAGTGGGCGAAGGAAAATATCCAGAAGATTAATGACTCCACTACCGTTGAAAGGTTGGGCGATCATGTTAATACGCTTTTTTCTGAATTTGGTGCCATCCAACGTGATACGGATATCTATGTGACCAGGCTGGCCTCGGAAAGGTATTCACGGGATAAGAAAGATCGACCGATACTTCCGGCATTGTTATATTCTCAGGTATTGTTATCCCGGGATAACAATTTAGCCGAACCCTTGGACTCAACCTTCAATGATGAAGGATTAAAACACACGGCACACACGGCATTCAACCATGATGGTTCGCGGGTATACTATACTTTATGTGAATACCTGAACAAAAGCGACATCCGTTGTGATCTTTACTATCGCGAAGTGATGGAGGGGGAGTGGGGAGAAGCGCATCTGTTACCTGAACCGATCAATGCACCTGGTTTTACGAGCACGCAGCCAAATATTGCCTACGACGAAATCCTTGGCAAGGAAATCCTGTACTTTTCTTCGGACAGACTAGGAGGAACGGGAAATTTAGATCTGTGGTTCAGTGTCATCAATGATCCCAATAATATCACACAACCGCAACCGGTACCTGGTGTCAATACGACAGAGAATGAGATGACCCCGTTTTTTCACAATGAGACGAAGACGTTGTTTTTCAGCTCGGATGGGTATATCGGCTTTGGTGGTTTGGATTTCTATCGCAGTCTGAAAACTGGGAATAGTTATGCTAAACCCGAGAATATCGGACCTGATGTCAATTCGAGCTATCATGATGTCTATTATACACTGTCTGCGGACGAAAAGACGGCGCTCTTTTCATCGAACAGATTGGGTTCCATCTATTTTGAATCATCCCGTGAAGCCTGCTGCTTTGATGTCTACGAAGTTTCAGCGAAACCGGTAGAAGTGAACCTGATTGTCTCTACATACAATAAACGGACACTTGCTGAACTCCCTTATACCGATATCAAGATCATCGAACGGAATGGCGCGCTCGTAACCTCAGACCACAATACAGGTCCTGTCAATTTCATCAAGATTCCGATCAGAAGGAACAAAAACTATACGGTGATCGGGATGAAAGAAGGTTTTATTCCAGATACGTTGCATTTCTCTTCGTATGGAATCACCCAATCTGTGGATATTGATAAGAAACTTTACCTCGATCCGGCGGATGTGATCGTGCAGGTACGTACATTCGATGCGCGGCAAAGACAACCTCTACCGAATACGATCGTCGAAATTGTTGATAAGGATGGAGGGTTTCATGGACGCAAAGTCAACGAACGCTCGCACATCCAGTATTTTGGCCTGCCACCCGGAAATACATATACGGTGACTGGTTCCCGTAAGGGTTATCACAAGGCTACAGCGACAATCACAGAACGGGATTTTGACCAGGATACGATTGTTGTCGACCTGTACCTCGAGCTGGGTAATCTTGAAGATTTCCTCCCATTGGCGATTTATTTTGATAATGATATACCCGATCCCAAGACGCAGAAAGGCACCACTCAACTGAGATACCTCGAGACCTATACTCCATACTATGCAAGTAAGGAGCGCTTCAAAAGAAAATACGCCCGCGGTGTAAGCAAAGCTGAAGATGCCGCCTTGGAAATAGCAATCGAGAAGTTCTTTGAGGACTCCTTGCGCAGGACCAAGGAAGAGTTTGAGTCATTCCTGAACATTCTGCATCAATATCTCGATGAAGGACTGACCTTCAAGATCTTTCTGAAAGGGTTTACCAGTCCCCTTGCATCGGATGCATATAACTATCAGTTAGGTCAACGAAGGATCAAGTCGATTCAAAATGAATTTGCGGCTTACAGGGATGGGGTTTTGAAGAAGTACTTTGATTCAGGTGCTCTGGAGGTTGTAGAAAAATCTTTTGGGGAAGAGACCGCTCCTGAGACGGTGAGTGATGATCCCCGGGACACCAGAAGATCTATTTACAGTCCGGAGGCCTCTGTTGAAAGACGTGTTGAGATTATTGAGATTGAAAAGCCTAATTAAAGACATCATGCAGTTGGGTAAGAGCATAGATCTTGTGAGAAAGGGTACCGGAGGTCGATGTCTGCGCTTCCTCTGTGGAGCCGTACTCGTGATTTTCGGACAATGGGAGGTGGAAGCCACGCATATTATTGGCGGAGATCTGACATACCGTTGTCTTGGTCATGACCTGTATGAAATACGATTGACGATGCGACGGGATTGTTTTCTCGGTGCACCGCTTACTGAGTTTGATAATCCCGCATCGATCGGTGTCTTTTATGGAGACAATTTCAGTTTGTTCATGGAACTGCTTACGCCATTGCGGACAGATGACACGCTCAATCAACATCTGATCAGCGATTGTACAATCTCCGGAAATGACGTCTGTGTAGAAGAGACGATCTATGTGGACACGATTTCATTACCCTTTTATGCACCGGGTTATATCATCGCCTATCAGAGATGTTGTCGCAACATGACCTTACAGAATGTCGTGGATCCTCTAAATACCGGTATGACACTTGTGACGCGGATTTCTGCCGAAGTACAGATGACACAAAACAGCAGCCCGGTCTTTGGAGAATTTCCACCGATCTATATCTGCGTTGATAAACCCATTTCGTTTGATTTTGCCGCTACCGATGTGTCCGGTGACTCATTGGTCTATGAATTGTTTACGCCCTTTCTCGGAGCTACAGATCCCTTGCCCAGACCGCAACCACCGCCGAATCCTCCCTATGATACCGTCGTATGGGCTACTCCATATCACTTAGGAAATCTGCTCGGAGGTTCGGATCCGATTCGTATTGATAGACACACAGGGCTCATCACAGGAACTCCCATCCTCATCGGTCAATTTTTAGTGGGCGTGCGCGTCCTCGCATATCGCGATGGTAAGCTTGTTACAGCAGTCACACGCGAGTGGCAATATAATGTACGTGCATGCAGGGATGTACCGATTGCGGACTTCGATGTTTCATCGTTGCTGAACTGTCATTCGCTGTCTGTGGATTTCACAGAGCAGTCACAGCATGCAGACCAGTATCTGTGGATTTTTGATTATGGTAATGCAGGCAGTGCCACATCGCATGAGTTGAACCCGTCGTTTACTTTTACCGAGGAAGGATTTTTTGATGTCGCTCTGATTGTAAACGACTTCGATTCTATTTGTTTCGATACAGCAGTAACCAATGTGGGAGTATTTGAGTCTGCATTGTTTTCAAATTTTACTCTTGATATTCCTGAATGTGCGGAGGAAATTAGTGTCCACCCTATGGACCAGTCTGATGATCCACATCCCGATTATGTGGTGAATGAATGGATGTGGATTCTATCATATCCCGGAGTACAGGATACTTCACTGCAGCAAAATCCCATATTTACGATTACGCAGAGTCATGACGGTGTGCTCTTGACATTGATTGTCACCTCTTCGAATGGATGTACAGCAACATCAAGCCAAACCTTTGACGCGCATATCATCAATGTACCTTTTGCAGGGGATACGTTACGTATCTGCAAGGGGTCTTCAATCTTGCTTATAGACGGTGATCCGGGGTTCAGTTATCAGTGGTCACCAACCTCATCATTGGATCTGACAATTCCTTCAAAACCGATTGCCTCACCAATAGAAAGCACAACGTATACGGTGACGGTCAGCGATGGGATTTGTACTGTGACCGATGAAGTACATGTGTTTGTGCGGGAGTTACCCGAGGTGGAAATTCCCGGACAGGATACGAGTTGCTTCGGAGCACCTGTCGTGCTCAATCCTGTTGGAGATACGGAATTTTCCTATTCCTGGTCTCCTGCCGGCTCGGTGAATGATCCGAATAGTCCAAGCCCGATTGCGCAGGTGAGTCAGACCACATGGTTTGTTGTCACTATCACAGATCTTACGACTGAGCAATGTCAGAGCACGGATAGTGTGCTGGTTGTTGTCCCGCCGGATATCAATCTTGGCGCTCCTGCGGACACCACATATTGCGAGACTCCTGCGATCACGCTGACGGCTACTGGGACAGGCCTTGAGTACATATGGTACACATCTCTCGGAAAACCCATTGGTTCGGGAGCAGTCATTACAGTTCAGCCACAGGAGGAGACGATCTATATTCTTGAAGGACGTGACAGTTTTGGATGCGAAGTACAGACAACGGTGACATTGACGCCCGTACTATTTGACTATACTCCTTCTGAAGATCAACGCATCTGTCGGGGTGAGACCACAGTCCTGAGTATTCAGAACAACAACCTTGCGCAAAATCTGACATATTTATGGACACCTCAGACGGGGATCATTGGACCCAACAATTTGTCTAGTGTTGCAGTCATGCCCCTTGTCACCACGACGTATACTGTCCAGATTCTCAACGCTGATCTTGGCTGTACTGCAGAAGAAACATTTGAAGTTGTGGTGAGTTGGTTTGATCCACCTGAACTTGTCATCAATGTCGACGAGGACACGATTACACTCGGTGAATCCTTTATCCTATCCACGAATCAGGATCCGAATCTCTTCTTTTTCTGGGATGGGCCGGGAATCATGAATCCCAATTCAGCCACTCCCCTGGGGACTCCTGCGTCCTCCGGGATATACACCTATGCTGTGACTGTGACAAATAGTGATGGTTGCAAGCTCTTCGGGAGCATTTCGAATCTTACAGTCGTGAACCCACCCTGCAATATGGAGGATGTCTTCATCCCTGATGCATTCAGTCCAAATGATGATGGTGACAATGATATCCTTCAGGTATATGGCAATTTTATCAGTGCGCTGGAATTACGCATTTTCAATCGTTGGGGTGAGCAGGTGTTTGTATCGATGGACCAAAATATTGGTTGGGATGGGAGGTTCAAAGGAAAAGAATTGGCACCGGATGTCTTCGGTTATTACCTGAGAGTAGAATGCCCGCCGGACAAATCGTACTTTACGAAAGGCAATATCACTTTATTTAAATAATATGATGATGCTCACAAACTATGGACTTGTTAAAATTGGCAAAGCTGCCAGCAGGAGAGTGATGCGTCAGATCCTCTCGATTGCGTTGGTTGCGTCTTCGGTGTGTTTACCTGAGTTTGTGGGTGCAACGCACCTCGTTGGCGGTGATTTGCGATACCGCTGTCTGGGTAATAACAACTATGAAATCAGACTTACCTATCGGAGAGATTGTCTGTTGGGAGATCCGGGCACTGAATTTGAACCAATGGTGTCAATCGGATTTTTCAATGCGATGAATAATGCCCCGATATTGACAGTAGGGGTCAACGGACAGATACTTATTCCCTTCATGCCAGATGATACGATCAATCAATTTCTAATCAGTGACTGTACTATCGCTGGCAATGATGTCTGTGTACATCAGACTACGTACATAGATACAGTTCATCTCCCGTTGTTCGCACCAGGATACAAAATCGTCTATCAGCGTTGTTGCCGGAATTCAACACTCATGAATGTGTTTGATCCGTTGAATACAGGGATGACTCTTGTAGCAAATTTGTCTTATGAAGCACAGCAGGTTTGTAATACTAGCCCCATGTTTGGAGAGTATCCGCCAATTTACATCTGTGTGGACAAGGATATCAACTTCAACTTTACAGCTACCGATCCGGACGGGGACTCTTTAGTCTATGAGCTTTTTACACCTTTCCTCGGTGCTTCGGACAATTTCCCAAAACCACAGCCACCTCCGGCTCCTCCCTATACGCCGATCACCTGGAATACTCCGCCTTACAGTCTCGACGATTTGCTTGGAGGAGTTCCTCTTAAAATCGATCGATTCACCGGCCTCATCACTGGAACGCCTAACACGATTGGTCAGTTTCTTGTCGGAGTCAAGATCTTTTCATACCGGAATGGTGTGCTGATCGAAACCACTACTCGTGAATGGCAATACAATGTACGCGCATGTCGGGATGTACCAGTCGCTGATTTTACGGTATCAACAGACCTTAATTGTGATAGCCTTACTATTGATTTCAGTGAACAAACGCTGTTCTCAGATCAGTTTCTCTGGATCTTTGATTATGGCAATCAAAACAGTCAGACATCCGCCGAACTAAATCCAACCTTTGAATTTCCCGGCCCTGGATTCTATGACGTGGCGCTCATCGTGAATGACTTCGACTCGATCTGTTTTGATACTGCTATAGTGACCGTCGGAGTCTTTGAGTCAGAACTGAGTGCAGATTT
>DATDQA010000287.1:0-32711 GCA_035292505.1 Saprospiraceae bacterium
GTTTCAGGTGCAAGTGGTGCCCGAACCGGAATCGCACATTTTGCGCATGTGGGTGGGGCATTATTTGGATTTCTGACATTATTATTCTGGAAGAAAACAAATTTCGAGAAATGAATGGTTTGTACATTATACGGGGCGGGAATAAATCCCTCCCCTCCAAAAAACCGAGACGATGTCTTGAAATCCCTATCATACGAAGCCAGAATTTGATATTCCAGGCAATTCACAAATTTGTGTCCGCATTACAAAAACGCATATGCTGAAATCCATCGCCAACGATATCCGCCAACAATTTGACTATGGCAATAAGATCACGCGATTGATTATCCTCAATTCCGTGATTTTTATTCTCATCAACCTTGTCAGACTTGGATTTACCGTATCTGCGGGATTTCAATATGATGCACGTTTTGATGATGTGGTGCGCTTCTTCTCTCTTTCTTCTTATTTGGTATACACCGCCACACATCCATGGGTCCTCCTGACGCATATGTTCCTGCATGTCGGGTTCTGGCACTTTCTCTTCAATATGCTCTTCCTGCATTGGTTTGGCAGGATTGTCGGAGATTTTATCGGTGATCATCGCGTGGTGCCTTTGTATCTCATGGCAGGACTTTTTGGCGGGCTTATCTATTTGTTGTTTGCGCCCCTGGTCAATGCAGGGGATAGCTATGCATATGGTGCCAGTGCATCGGTCATGGGATTTGTCATTGCTTCAGGTCTCCTCGCACCGGATTATAATATGCGGCTCCTGTTAATTGGAGATGTCAAACTCAAATATATCGTACTGGTACTCATTCTGCTCGATCTGTTTGGAATCGCGGGAATGGACAATACCGGCGGACGCGTGGCACATCTTGGCGGAGTTGTCTTTGGATGGATTTTTATTACCATGCTCAGGCAGGGGACTGACCCCACTATACCCGTAAATCGTTTTTTCGATTGGGGAGCACGTCTTGTATCAGGAAGAAGGCGTCCTGTGCGACCCCGCAAATCACCCAAAGTGTTCATGAGACATTCATCGGTGCCTGCTTCACATCGGAGTCATTCCGAAATGGCACGAGCATCCAATCGCAGTCCCAAATCCGATATTCGAAATGAAGCTCCTGATTATCAGGAGCGTCTCGATGCCATTCTCGACAAGATCAAAGACAAAGGCTATGAGAGTCTTTCGGCCGAAGAAAAAGAGTTCTTATTCATCGCGAGCAAAAAATAACCGGTGCGACGTAAGATCAAAGTCGGATTGCTGATACTGAATATCGTCCTGGTGCTCTGCACATTTCTTGCGTATATCTCTCCGGAAGTACATCCGCATGTGAGTCGTATTCCGGGAATGCTGAGTTTGTTCTTTCCCGTCTTATTTTTCCTGAATCTCTTCACGATCCTGTTCTGGCTTTCCTTCGGAAAGTGGTATGCCCTGATCTCGCTTGTAAGCCTGGCAATCGGTTATCCCCGCATCCGCAATTTTATCCAACCTGGTATTCACACGCAATCCACTGAAGAACAGACACTGCGACTCGCGACGTATAACATCTTCAGTTTTCATAAAGTCAATCCTCGTGAAGGAACTGCGGAACAGGTCGTCTTACAAATGATCAAAGATCTCGGCGATCCTGACATCCTTTGTCTGCAGGAGTCCGTGAATGTAGGACGTACTGATCATGCCATTGGCAGGTATGCACACATGTACCTGGTTCCGAACTCCGGCACACTGCTGTTGAGCCGTCATCCTATTGTTCACAGTGGATATGTCGAATTCGGTGAACTTCCCTCACTCTCCGGATGGACAGATATCAGGGTGAAGAAAGATACTATCAGGGTATATATCCTGCATTTGTCCAGCAATAAAATCACGGAAGAATCAGAAC
The DNA here is from genome assembly GCA_035292505.1 of Saprospiraceae bacterium. GTDB lineage: Bacteria > Bacteroidota > Bacteroidia > Chitinophagales > Saprospiraceae > DATDQA01. The sequence goes on from DATDQA010000287.1 coordinate 1,869, forward strand.
AACTCCTCGAAGAAGGAAAACTCCGTGAAGGGCGGACATGGATCACTGCCGGAAGCCTGATCAGAAAGTACAGTGCAGCGAGTGCGCGACGTGCCACGCAGGCGGATGTCATCCGCAAACACATCGATACCTGCCCATACCCGGTTGTGGTCCTGGGGGATTTCAACGATACACCTCAGTCTTACGCATATGCGACAATCCTTGGAGATGATCTGCATGATAGTTTTGTAAGGCGTGGCAACGGGATTGGCACAACGTATGCGGGAAGTATTCCCGGACTACGTATCGACTATGTACTGACCGATAAGGGTATTGAGATCACGCAGCATGAGGTTCCTAAGTTGCCCTATTCTGACCACTACCCCGTTGTCGCAGAGTGTGCAATTGAATGAGAACTCACCCCCGGCCCCTCTCTCCCGAGAGAGGGGAGTTTTGTTCTCCTTCATCTTCGCCTCAGCCTTAGCCTTCTTTTTTACCTTCGCACAGCCCTCAGGGAACTTGGAGCACGATGGCGAAAAAGAAGATCAAACAAAAAACAACACGGGGACGTGATGTAAAGGCCACATCATCATCCGCTCCACGTCCGAAATCTCAGGATTCCGGAAAGAAGCAATCGCAGAAATCAGAATCCTTCTTTAACAGACATCTTCTATCGATCGTACTCCTCGCGATTACCGCTATTGCCATGGGACCTGTCGTGTTCAATGATTTCATTTCTCTCGACGACACACAGTTCATTACTGAAAACAAGATCGTACAGAATGGGGATGTAGAGAGTGCAATAAAAAAGCAAATGTACTCTCCGCACTATAAACCCCTTGTTTATCTCGGCTGGATTGCGGAGGTAAGCATCTTCGGGAACAATCCACATGTGCTGCACACGAACAATCTGATATTGCATGTCATCAGCACCTTACTTGTCTTCTTCTGTATGTTGCGGATCGCGCAGTTCTGGCCTGAGACAAGAGCACATGACAACTCTATCGCCTTTTTTACAGCCTTGTTATTTGGCATACACCCCTTGCATGTCGAATCTGTAGCCTGGGCGATAGAAAGGAAAGATGTGCTCTTCAGTGCATTCTATTTCGCAGGCCTGCTCTCTTATCTGAAGTATATACAGGAAGGTCAGCGTAAGTTCCTCTATCTCACGGCAGCTCTGTACATGCTAAGCCTTCTTTCGAAATCGATGGGGATTACACTGATCGGGATGACCTTTCTGATCGACTGGGCGAGTGGACGGCGAGACTGGAAAAAAATGCTCGTGGAAAAATGGCCGCTGTACATTCCGCTGCTCATTTCCGTTTACCTCTATGGTTTTATCTATCATCCCCGAAAAGTGGAAAGCGCTATTGCCGGTCTGGGAGAAGGAGCCGTAGAACCACCATCGAATATTGCGCACCTGCCGGGAATCTATCAGCAGATTCTGATTGCAATCTATCGTTATCTTTTTTTCTTCTTTCATACGTTGGTTCCTGCAAAGCTAGGATTGGTCTATCCACGGGAACCGATGCTTGCGTGGCCTGGCCAATTGATTCATCTGGCGATTCTTGTCATCGGAGGCATTGCTGCCTTGCCATGGATCCTTCGTAAGTATCGGGATCTTCTGCTTACTGGGCTTGTATTCTTTACAATGAGTCTTGCGCCGATTCTGATAGAAGAAGGCCCGGGGACAAACTTCGGATCAGATCGCTATACATATGTCCCCTCCGTCGGTTTATTCCTGTTGATTTCCACATTGTTCTGTCATTACTTTCGAAAGACTATCGGAAAATTTACTGTCGGGACATTATCGCTGAGCGTTTTTTGCGGCCTTCTTGCAGTCGCGACTTTCTTCCAGGCAAGAAAATGGGGAAGCAGTTTTGATCTCTATGATCAGGCAGTAAAAAACTACAAAGACAACTGGGTCGCGCTGCACTATCGTGGTGGTGCGAATGAAGACATCAATGCAGACGCGGCGATTGCGGATTATTCCAAAAGCATCGAGCTTGATCCCGGACGTTTTCGGCCGTGGTTTGCAAGAGGTACGCTATACCTGAAACTCCTGAAATACAATGAAGCGATTGCAGATATGACAAAAACGCTTGAGTTGAATCCCCGTTATGAAAAAGCATGGGTCAATAGAGGAAACGCTTATCGTGATCTGGGTAAGAATGATCTCGCCATCGCAGACTACAACGCAGCGCTGAAACTGAAACCCCGGTTTGATAAAGCATTGAACAATCGAGGTGCTGCATATCTCAAAAAAGGAATGTTCGATGCAGCGCTTGAAGATTTCAACAAAGTGCTCAAGCTTGACCCTAACTACGTCAACGGCTATATCAACCGGGCAGCGCTCTATATCAATCCGGAAGTGCAGCAATATCAACTTGCCATTCAGGATTACGATAAAGCCCTGGCGCTGGACGCTCACAATGTACAGGCACGCTACTTCCGGGGAGTAGCCTTGCGTAGTATGGGTAAGCATCCAGAAGCACTGAGTGATATTGAGCAGGCGATTGCGATGAGTCCGAATACTGGACTATATCATTTTACGCGTGCTCAGATATTACGTTCCTTAGGCAAAGTAAAACAAGCGGTAGAGGCAGCCCAAAAGGCGCAGTCTCTTGGGTATAAGGTTCCTGCTGAGTACTTACAATAAAGAACGAAAATTAAATTAAAGTCAAAATGTAAAATGTAAAAATCAAAATTTAAACGTCAGATCCGGGTTTCCCTTTTGCATTTTGCATTTTACATTTTGACTTAATTCAACGATATCACTTGATGCACTCCCACCTCATTATTCTCATGGGTGTTTCCGGTTCTGGTAAGACTACCATTGGAAAGATGCTTGCGGATGCTCTCCATCTCCCCTTCTTTGATGGTGATACCTATCATCCGGTGGAGAACGTTGCGAAAATGCGTGCAGGGATTCCTCTTGACGATACAGACAGATATGGTTGGCTTCAAAAGTTACACACACTTGCGACCGATCTGCTGAAACAGAATGGTGGCGTCATTGCCTGTTCCGCCCTCAAAGAATCTTATCGCAATCTTCTGATGGAAGGCATGAGTCATCAGGTCAAATGGATACTTTTAGAGGGTGAATACGATCTCATCAAGTCCCGGATGCAGGCACGCAGCGAACATTATATGCCTGCGGATCTGCTCGTCTCACAATTCGCGACACTTGAGAGCCCGGAGTATGCTGTCAGAGTTTCTATTGATCAAAGTCCCGAGGTAATTGTAGAACACATCATGGGTATCCTTTCAAAAATGGAAATCGGAATCGTTGGACTTGGTGTCATGGGACGCGGACTCGCCCTCAATTTCGCCGGAAAGGGATTTGTATTATCCCTCTATAACAGACATGTTGCTGGTAAAGAAGAACATATTGCAAGTGATTTTATAGGAGCACATCGTGAGCTCACAGCCGCTAAGGGATTTGATGATATCACGCTTTTTGCAGAATCACTGCAAGTACCCCGCAAAATACTTCTGATAGTAGAAGCGGGCAATGCAGTTGATACCGTCCTGGAGCAATTGTCTCCGCTGTTATCAACGGGTGATGTGATTGCCGATTGTGGGAATTCACATTACACCGATACAGAACGCAGACAGGAGATGCTTGCACAACGTGCCGTACACTATTTGGGTGTAGGTATCTCCGGTGGTGAAAAAGGAGCACGATATGGACCCTCCATCATGCCTGGCGGAAATCCGGAAGGATATGTGTTGATGCAAAAAGCATTAGAAAGCATTGCTGCACGTGATAGACAGAACAGGCCTTGTTGCTCCTACATCGGCAAAGCCGGTGCCGGTCATTTTGTGAAAATGGTACACAACGGCATCGAATATGCAGAGATGCAGTTGATTGCAGAAGTGTATGGCTTATTGCGTCACGGATATGGATACGATCCTGATCGCGTTGCTAATCTGTTTGCACTCTGGGATTCCGGTACGCACCACAGTTTCCTCCTTGACATTACAGTTCAGATTTTGCGTAAGCGTGAAGGAGATGGTTGGCTTCTCGATAAGATCTCAGATGCCGCGCGGAGCAAAGGAACCGGAGGCTGGACGCTCCAGGCAGCAAATGAGCTAGGCGTCCCGTCACCGATGATTGCCGCAGCTGTACATGCCCGGTTTCTGTCCGGAAGAACAGCAGAACGGCATCGGGCAGTGACAACTTATCACAGTGCCGGAGGAATACACGATTTTCATTTACCGACAGGTGTGTCCCCATCTGCACAGCCTTTCGATGATGTCCAATTGGCTGATGCCTTTTATCTCGCGCGTCTGATCAATCATCATCTCGGGTTTGAATTACTTCGTGAAGCATCAAAGCTTTTTGATTGGAGTCTCGACCTTCGGGAGATCGCACGCATCTGGACCAATGGGTGTATTATCAGATCTACGCTGATGGAAAGCCTGTTGGACGTATTACCTGAACCTCTGTTACTTCATCCGACTTTTCAAACACAGGTTGAATCGATGCGCAACGCCTTGTCGGACCTGGTTACCACCGGAACTTCACATGTTCTGCATCTCCCATGTCATGGTGCTGCACTGAACTTTCTGAACGGCTATACGATCAATGAACCAACAGCCAATCTGATACAGGCACAGCGGGATTTTTTTGGAGCACATGGATTTGAAAGGATTGATGATGCTTCCGGTAAGTCATATCATTTTTAATTTTCAATTCTTAATTCTCCATTGGGAACTAATTTATATAGTACTTGTGAATGAATTGAGTATCGAGAATCAAGAATTTATTTTCAATTCTTCATTCTCAATTGGGAGCTAATTTATGGTACTTGTGAATGAATTGAGTATCGAGAAATCAAGAATTTATTTTCAATTCTTCATTCTCAATTGGGAGCTAATTTATGGTGCTTGTGAATGAATTGAGTATCGAGAATCAAAGAATTTATTTTCAATTCTTAATTCTCAATTGGGAGCTAATTTATGGTGCTTGTGAATGAATTGAGTATTGAGAATCAAGAATTTATTTTCAATTCTTAATTCTTCATTCTCAATTGGTAGCCAATTTATGGATACTTGTGAACGAATTGAGTATCGAGAATCAAGAATTAATTTTCAATTCTTAATTCTCAATTGGGAGCTAATTTATGGGTACTTATGAACGAATTGGGTATCGAGAATCAAGAATTGAGAATATAATTAGACCTTAAGACTGCTATTGAGTATGAATTCCGAACTCCTCCTCTCCGTCCTCGCGGGTATCGCCCTCCTTCTGATCCTGATCCTGGTGGTGCGGCTGCATGCATTTATTGCATTGCTTATCGCGAGTATTGTTTCAGGGTTACTGGCGGGATTGGATGGAGCACAGATTGTTGAAACCATGCAGAATGGTATGGGGAGCACTCTCGGGTTTGTTGCGACTGTCGTTGGCCTCGGAGCGATGTTTGGCGCTATGTTGGAGGCCTCTGGTGGTGCACAAGCCATTGCACAGTCCTTGATATCTCAATCAAGAATTCATCGGGCACCATGGGCATTGATGTTGACGGGTTTTATCGTTTCGATACCTGTCTTCTTTGATGTTGCATTGATTATTCTGATCCCGGTGGTCTATGGTTTACAACGCAAGAGTGGTAAATCTTTATTGGCTTTTGCAATACCATTATTAGCAGGTCTGGCTATCACACATGCATTTGTCCCACCAACACCGGGACCTGTAGCCGTTGCAGAAATCATTGGAGCCGAACTCGGCATGGTGATTCTGATTGGTATCATCGCCGGGTTACCTGCAGCAATCATTGGCGGTGTGATCTGGGGACGATATATCTCCACAAGAATCTTTGTAACGGCACCTGAGAGTCAGGACGGAGAACAACATGAGATACAGCTTCCTTCACTTGGGTTGCTCCTGAGCTTAATTATCATCCCTCTCTTGTTGATCATTTCAAATACGTTAGTACAAACATTTACTAAAGAGGAAGCGACTGTGTTACGCAACATCTTCAACCTTATCGGTCATCCGTTTACAGCGCTCATCATCGCCAATCTTTTGGCATGGTACACACTAGGAATCCGGCGTGGCATGAGCAGAGTCAAACTCATGAGTATTTCGACACGTTCATTGGCTCCCGCCGGCACGATCATCCTTCTCACTGGTGCGGGGGGAGTATTTAAACAAGTGCTTGTGGACACCGGGAGTGGTGAAATGATTGCGACGTCTTTGACTTCAGCCGGAATACCGGTGCTCATTTTCGCCTTCATTGCGGCGACATTGATTCGCATGTTACAGGGAGGGGCCACGGTGGCAATGATTACCAGTGCTGGTTTGACGGCACCATTGCTTGTTCAGGCAGGATTAAGTCCTTTGCAACTGGCTTGTATTGTGATTGCGATTGCAAGTGGTGCGACTTTTGGTTCACATGTGAATGACAGCGGATTCTGGCTCGTGAGTCAGTATTTCGGATTGACCGAGAAGCAAACCTTCCGGTCGTGGACAGTGATGACGATGCTGGTAGGAGTTACGGGATTGATTGGGGCAGGGGTGATGTACTTCTTATTTTAAGGTAAAACGGTGAAGAGTAAACGGCAAACGGAAAGACAGAAATCGGAGCAAGGAAGAAATGGAGGAAATAGAGAAAGCGGATGAAGCTGAGGAATAGATCGGTTCTATGAAACGTCCGCTAAACAAGTTCTGCTCAGGAAGGCGCAAAGGTTCTTATATTAGGAGTGCTTTTTATAAAACCCGTTTCACATGTACTACCGATTTTTTTCGGTTTCTATGGGGTTCGATCCCTGCATCATAGGATTCCTACGGTTAAATTTCCATCATCGATTTACCGGGATTATTTTTGTTTTCGCAGTCTTTTTGGGGACAACGCATCTCTTTAGCCAATCCATTTCAGATACATTCAATACATCGGATATTTCTACCAATCTTGGATCCTTTAGTCCAACGTGCAACGGTCCATTAACAAAACTATCCATTACACTTCCTGCCGGAGGGCCATGGACTGTCACAGGAATTGATATCTCCTATAGCATGACGGCGCAGGCCGGAGGATTCAAGTCTCATCAACGCTCCTATATCAGATTTCAGAATACGGTGACTTCGGAAGATACTACGTACCTGGGAAGTGGTGATACCGGGGGTACTCAAACCTATAATCGAACCGGTGTAGATATCGCGAATGGTTCTTATCCAGGCAATACCAATTTGGATTTCGAAATGAGGGCATGGAGGATAGCTATTGGATCTGGATGTAATACCACCTATAACAAAGTGGATAATAATACCTGGATTATCACAATCCACTATTCTCAAATACCTGACGAAGGATCAGTGGGTATTGGTACTACCACACCTGCCGCAAGCGCTATTTTGGATTTGAGTAGCACTACACAAGCCTTCCTGCCTCCTCGCATGACCACGCAGCAACGGAATGCGATTGCCGCTCCCATAGCGGGCATGATGATTTTAATACTACTACACAGAACCTTGAAATATATACTTCCGGTTGGGGCGATATCTGTTTTTCTGCGCCAGATGTGAGGAGGCTGCATGGAGGAAGTGCTTCTGAGTTTGTCAATAGCATACAACAAACCAGCGATGGAGGATTTATTGTCGCAGGCTATTCAAATTCATCCAATACTGGAACACTGATGGGACTCACGAATAATGGACAAAATGATTACTGGATACTCAGGCTGAATAACAGCGGTGAAGTGATACGGCCAAAATTGCTGGGTGGTAGTAATAATGACGATGCATATAGCATACAGCAAACCAGTGATGGAGGTTTCATTGTAGCAGGTTCATCGTATTCAAGCAATACCGGGACACTCACGGGGTTGACTAACAATGGGCAAAATGATTACTGGATACTCAGGCTGGATAGCAGGAAATTTTACTATTGCGAATTCTGTAACAGGTCAATATGAAATCACAATCACAGGAGAAAGCTATTCGAATGCCAGCTATACGACTGTCGTTTCGCCAGTGAGTTCAAGTTTCAACTGCTTTACCGGCTTTACCGATTTCACCCATATGACCCTTCTTCCTGTTCAGCTGTTTATGACAGGTGGAGATCCGGGTGAAACAGAACCATAGCAGATAGGAACAACATTGGCAGTGCCCATCAGACTACATGCCTGACAGCGACATCTATCTCCTGTAAAAATAGGTGGAAGAAAAGGCTGGCAAATCACTCATATTAGGTACGAAGTGAACCAGGATTCACGCTGGGACGCGACAAGAAGGTTGCAGATTCAATTCTATCTAGGAAGTGGAAGAAGCAACGAGAGAAACTGGCTATAATTTTTCAGGAGTCGATGCACCAAAAAATGGTAATGATCTGTATGGCCTGCGCTATTCCGTATTTGTTGTACCCTTAGTAAAAGCTGTTCAAGAACAACAGGTGATGATCGAAGTCCTGCAGGCAGAAAATGCAAAACTTAAAGACGATCAAACTACAATGCTCAATGTTATACAGGAAAAACTCCAACAAATGGAAGCGGCTATTCTTTCCTTGCAATCCACAGCGACGGGTGACAAGTAGAAAATTGTTTTAGTAACTTTTAATGCCACTTGGTTTTTCATTTCACTAAATGGAACAATAATCCATGTTTATCGGTAGAGATGAAAGCTCTTCCGTCAATTAATCTGCGTTCCCTATTTAATTCCCAAGTACATTCAGTTTTACACCCTGTATGTGCAGCTGACTATTACTCATCAATGTTAGGTTTCGGATACTCACTGTTGCATTTGACAGGTATGGAAAATTTGGCACTCCTGCAGGAATGATCACATCACTATAACGATGGGGCAGCTCATTACAAAACCAATTACCAGGTTCCATCCATGAATTGCTGACAAGGCCGGTCCAGACTGAATAATATGTACAATGCATGATCGCGCCAGAAGTACTTGATACATCATCGCCGCGACCCAGCCCACCCGCAAATACATTTCCGAGTATTTCACCATTCATTGCGGAATTATATTTATTTGATACATCATCACCACGACCCATACTTCCAGTGAATAACGCTCTAAGATCATCGCCGGATAAAGCATTTGCATAAGCTGAAAACACATCATCACCTCTTCCCTGACTTCCCGTAAATAGTACACCAAGCAAGGTTCCATTCAGATGTGATGCATTGATATGCAACACATCCTCCCCACTTCCAACTCCTCCCAAAAAAAGAGCGTCGAAAGATTCACCATTTAAACCTGCAACATGATTTGCAAATGAAACATCGCCCCTTCCGTATCCTCCCACAAATAGTGTATTGAAATTGTATCCCGACAATGCATTCGCAGATACACTGAATTGATGTTCCCCGTGTCCAGGTCCACCTATAAACAGCATCCCATGATATTCACCATTAAGCGCTTGTGCGGTGATCAGCGAATATTCATCACCACCGCCAATTCCTCCTTTATATTGTGCTAAGCACATAGGGTCTATCCCTATCACTAAAGCACTTACAATATATATGATGACCACATTCTTTTTTTCCATTATCTCACCATTATAATATCACATTGACCTATTACCACATGATCATGGTTCGACTGACTTTATCGCCCTCAGCGATTATGGTCGGCTCCCCACTTGCATTATCAAATTGTCATATTAACACATTATCACTCCCGATGCATCGGGACACATTGCCATATTGACACATCGTCACATTTTTAATTAGGTGCAATCCTGCAGCCCCTTCCTCCAATATGAAATTGCCTAGTAGTCATAGCATAGGAACCAAACCTTCTTCCACTTATAGTGGGATCAAGGTAGGTGTAACTTTCAATAAAACTTCCACCACGCAATGAGGGGCCTGATGAGGCTTCGGGCCAGGTAGCGACATCATTTTGACCGGCGGGATTCAAGAGTCCATCTCCATGATGACCCGCGAATGATCTGCCAAACGAAGTACCAATAGTGACCCCTAGCTCCCACACATTTCCTGCAAAATCCATGGCACCATAATAAGTTGCACCGGAAAAAGTCCTGTTGGTAGTGGGTCTGGCCAGAATACCACATCTTACAACCCCACCATTAGCAGTAATTAGATTCGCAAAAGTGTCAATAAGGACTTCATTGGGATAACCATCATTATAAAGGCCATAACCTGGTTGCACATAATTATCCCCCCAACAAAATTCATTGGGCACCGGGTCAATCGGGCCACGCGAACATTTTTCAAATTCAAATTCTGTCATGGGACGTAATCCTGCCCAATCCAGATAAGCAGTGAAGTCACCCCAACTAAGGCCATTGCATGCAAGATTTTGCCCATCATTTATTTCGTTAGGGGAAGTATTGTTATTTAGATTACAAAAGAGAATGATTGGGGAAGGTACCGGAGGAATAGTTGTCCTACTCCAAATACCATTCCGAGATTCAGGACTGGTGGTTTCCGACATCACAAATACGTTAGTAATGGGAGGAGAAGAGATGTCTGTCTCTATTCTGAAAGATTGTTGTGGCCTGGTAAGCGTATTTAAAAAATCAACATAGCCCTGCTGGCTGATCTCATATTTCATCATATAAAAGTCATTATATCCTTTAGGGAACAAGGCAGGAATTGGACCCATTTGATCTCCACTGCTTTGGTAGTAAAGGTTACCGGCTGATGCCGCGACAGTGATGGCTCCTTCACTTGTAATTTCAAATGGATTTGTTATGTAAGGATAACTATAAAAGGCACCTGTCTCCGCTCCACCACTGCCAACTTTGAAAGAACCCTCAGGAACATATACATGCTCGATGGCAAAAACTTTTATATCCACTTGCTCATTATCCGAAAGACCATTTTCAGCATAATTCCATTGTAATTGGACATTGGTACAATTGAAAATTCCGCTACCGGGATCGGCTCTATATAGGAAAACACCAAGACACGGATTTGTAGTTGGGTGAAATGGAGATGAGGGTGTTAAAAGGCCTGCGGCAATGGTTGTACCTGCACAAAAAGTATGACCGGTATTGTTCAACCATGCATGCTTCCACTCTCCGGCACCTATTCTGTACTTCACAAAAATCCAAGCTGCATCCCAGTTGCCCGGTCCTCCAACAACACGCCAGGAATTTTCCCAGGTAATGTCAAACTCGACCATCGTGAAATTGTCCGTCGTGTTTTGACCGGTGAGCCGCACATTAGAAACCTGTATATTATTACTATACATCAAACTGATATGAATCAAGAAGCATATCAGAATAAAAACACTTTTCCTGTTTGTCATATTATTTATTTTTTGCAGTGATCCAAATTTTTATTTCTTCGATTATTGATTTTAATTCCTCATTCTCACCTTCGAGAAATTTAATCCTATCATTAAGAGCACGGATGGCTTCCACCATCATAGGATCATAAGTTCCATAAGCCGTTTGGAGATATCCCAGATTATCTTCTTCAACCAGTGTAGGGAATGCTTCCTGGATATTCTGAGCAATAAATCCAAATTGAATTCCTTCTGGACGTTTGCTTCCTGTCTTGTCATCATTCCATTCATAGGAAATTCCTTCGAGTGAAAGCAGCTTATCCAGCATCGCCTGGCTGTCGAGCTGTTTGATATTTTTCTTTAACCGGGAATCTGAATTCGCAAGCCAATCGCCTGCCGTTGATTTTGAAGCATTTCCTTCAACTTCAATCCGATTGGTGAGGGGAATCCGATTAACACCTGTTAGGCCAGCATCATTGATCATTAAGCGAACCAAATTGTTTACTTGAATTCTCAAAGTGTGATTGGGTGAGTAAGAAATTTGCCCGGGAGAACCTCCGTCGCCTGTGAAAGTGATAGCGCCAAAATATGGAGCTTGTGGGTCGTTACTTCTCAATACCATGAGAGGGCTATAACCAAGCAGGTTAATTGAAGCTCCCACTGAGGAGACATCGATCGTATATAAAGGTGATTGGTTGCCGATCCCTAAGCGACCTTGATTATCAATGATCATTCTTTCCTGCTGACCGACCCGAAATGACATGCTGTGATTCGCTTTGTATGAAATCTGTCCAGGATAGGTTGCTGCAGGATCGTTAAAGTTGATTACACCCAGGTATTCAGCTGATGCATTCGTGTTTTGTAATTCTAATGTAGATCCGTAGTTCGACGTAGTGGTCACAAGCCGGATAACACTCTGCGGAGCTATAATATCCAATGGCCAAATCGGATTAGGTTGATTGATCCCGATATTTTGTGCGAGTGTATGGAGGACGAAAATGAAAAACATCAACGCAATGAGTAAATATCTTTTTGCTGCATTCATAACTAGTTGTTTAATTTTTTCAATCTGGGGTGGCTACAATACGGGCGGCTGCAATACGTCCCTACCAAATCATTCATTCCTCTCTTTTACTCTCCAGATCGCTATCGCCCCGATAGCTATCGGAGCCACTGCCTCACTTTCTCGCACGCGATGACTTGAGCAATTTTCCTTGCATTCATTCTTGAGATATCAACTCGTGCCTGGTATTTACACTATGCGTTCCTGTAGCGCTTTTACGATAGCCTCTTTTCCGCAATTCACGTGCAACTTCTCATAGATGCTTTTTAGATGACTTCGTATCGTTTCAAAAGAAAGAAACATCTCGGCTGCTATTTGTTTGCTTCCATATCCCTTCGTCAAGTATTGAAGAACTTCAATTTCTCTTGGTCTCAAAGCATATTTGAACTGAGAATTGTTTGTATGGAATGTGTTCAAAACCTTTTTAGCTATTTGGGGTGAAAGCGGAGCTCCGCCATCTAATACCTCCTGTATGGCTTCAACTAATTTTTTTGGAGATATTTTTTTCAATAAATACCCATTAGCACCTGCACACAAACATTTGAACAGCTTATCATCATCATCAAATACAGTAAAGATGATTACTGATGCAGTAGGTTTTGTCTGCTTCACCATGGATACACCTTCTATTCCTGATTTCCCCGGCATGTCAATATCCATGAGTACTACATCAGGATCCAATTCGCGAACGACTTCCACCGCATTCATGCAATCAGGGAAATCACCAACCACTTCAAAATCAGCATGATTTCCAAGTAAGGTAGCCAGTGATTGACGCAGCTTGTTGTTATCTTCAAAAAGAACGATCCTGACTGCCATTTTGTAAAATTATATGCTTTGATAAAAAGTACCTTCACTCAAATGAGTGAAAATCACCTGTGCTTCATTTCTACGACAGCATGTGTTCCCTTGCCAGGTTTCGAATCCCATTCTGCCTTACCATGCCATCGTTTAACTCTTGTTTTGATATTAGCTAATCCGTTTCGTTGTGTAGGAGAGTTAACATCAAATCCCTTTCCATTATCCTCTACCTGGAGCCGTACCGCATGACGATTCACAGTGATTTCAACATCAACATGTGTAGCAGATGCATGCCTGTAAATGTTGCGCAACAATTCTTTATAAGCTAAATATAAATCCCGCCGGAATTCCATGCCTAGTGCATGATCAGAGGATATGTTTTCCTTGATCCTGAAACTTGTACCTGAAGATCCAAACAATTCTGTTGCATACTGACGCATTCTTGCAACAACATCACCAATGACATCTGCACGTGGTTTTACACTCCAGATGATATCATCCAAAGCTTCTGAAGAATATTGAGCTTCCGAACCAATGCGTTCAAAAATATCAACCGGATGTTCGGCTTTTTGCAGCTCTTGCTTGCCGAGTTCTGACAAAATGTTGACATGTGAAAGCGATGAACCTATTTCATCGTGCAGATCAGACGCAATACGGTCTCGAATGATTTGTAATCGTTGCAATTGTGCAATCCTGAATTTATAAAGTGCATATAAGATCAAACCGGCAATTATCATGACGAGAACTATAAACCAAGCCTGCCCCCAAAAAGGAGGTCTGATTTCAAATGCATAGCTGGCAGGTATCCCACGTTTGCCATCCCAACTTGATGCAGCAACTTCGAATTTATAAGATCCGGGCCGAAGGCTACCATAATTAATTACATGATTCGTTTCGGGTTTGGACCAAAGCGTATCCTGGCTTCCAAACAAACGATAAGTAAACTGTAGCTGTGAGTTATTGATGTAGTCAGGCGTAGTATATTCAAAATGAACATTGTTTTTATCGTAGGGAAGTATCATACTTGCATTCAAATGGATGGCATTGTTACCACCAAGTATAGCTTCAGTAATAAATGTTTTTGGAGGAGGCAACCTGTCGATCATCCCATCTTTGATATATGCATAGCCCGAAGCCAAACCGATCCAAATCACATTTTCTGTGCTCACAGCAATGTGAAGGGCAGTTTCATAGAATCCAAATACTTTACTAAAAGAAAAGACCCCATAGCTATCCTCATCGGGCACCAGTTTATCTATACCTGCAATGGAGCCTACCCAAATATTTCCATGATAATCTTCCGCAATCGTGGTAATCCAATTACTCGTAAGGCCATCTGCCATCCGGTAAGATTCCGTTTCACAGTGTTCAAAATTTGAATCGCATCTTAATCTGGTAATACCATCATAACGACTGCCAACCCATATGTCACCATTATTGCCAACCATCAGGCTTCTCACCTCACTTGATGGCAGCCACCTGGATAAATCTTTGCGAACGACCAGGTCACAAGAATCAGGAACAGAGGCCGCGAGAAGCAATCCGGAATTCCATGTCCCTAAAAGCATCAGGTTGTCGCTATAATTTGCAATGACTTCTACTCTTAAGGTGATACCAGTTTCATTATTTCCGCCGGTATGAGAGTGGCAAAAAATTCTGTTGTCAGAAGACCAGTATATTTTCCCATTGTTTTCTACAGCTTGTTGATTTGACATCGGCAAATGCGAAACGGGAGATACTGCACCAGGAAGTTGTTCTACTGAAAAGGGATTTGTGACATAGAGCGTGCCATCTTTTTCCAATAAGCCAATTACATTTTTGGAGTAAATGCTTTTGACAATGTTAGCTGAAGAATCAACCCAAACGACAGATTCATGTGAGCAAATACCATACATATTTCCATCGGATTGAGGAAGGAAATAACTACAATTAGCACAATTTTTAGGGCTGAACTTGGCAATCGTATTCAGGGTGAGCAAATTTGAAACACCGTTATCTGATCCGATCCACAGCGTTTGTGATTTATCAATGAACAATGAGGTGATGACGTCTGAAGGGAGTTTATCCTGTTTCGTCATCACTGTCCATTCACCCGGTTTACGAAATCTGACTAATCCATGATTTGTGGCGAACCAATATGTTTTATCTTCTGACTGAACAATATCAAATACTTGCCAGTCTTTCCAGGGACCGGAAGCCGGAAGGAAAGATGGATCATCAAGTTGGAAGTCAGAATGATCTGTCCCAGAAGACCTAATTTGCTTAATACCGTGGTTGGTGCCAACTAAAACATGCCCTTCCTTATCAAGAAAAATGCAATGATAAAATTCTGTTGAATTGGGCAATTCTTTTAGAATTGAAACCCTATCGATACGATCATGTGATTGGTCGTAAATTATACGTGCAACACGGAGATCATTGGCATTAACAATGAAGAGTAAATCATCCCGACCTGCCAGTCTCAGGATTGAATTGCCGGCACTTTCATTCAAAACCTGGGTTACCTTCTCATGATTAAATGATAATATGCCCATGTAATCAGTGCCTACCAAAATATTGCCGTTGTTATCCTGGTAGAATGCATTGATGATGACTCCTTTTTTTCTCTTCTCTTTTATTATTTCTGAATCCCTGATGAGTTCTACCGTTCCGTCATTGAGCGCTACATACATCGATCCATCGGGTAATTCAATGATGTCGTTAATAAGGCTGTGCGCAAGATCTTTTCCGGCTATGTAATTCCGAAACCTGTATCCTTCAAAGCGACTCAGGCCGTCCCAGGTATAAATCCAGATGAATCCGGAAGCGTCCTGGTGAAAACCCCTTACGCGATTCATCACCAATCCATCCTGCACCGTATAGGATTTGATAATGGCAGGCTGTGACGAAAGTTCCTGTCTATGTAATACAGACAGGATGGAAAGAAAGACAGCCAGCCATGAGAATTTCATACTGAAATTTAATCTTTCTTCATGGAAAAGACAAGGAAGAGTCCCAGGTGCTGGTTGCTGGAAGTTGTACAAGAAAGTGGTTGTGAGTTATAGGAAAAGCCCAAGTACAGCATTTTATAGGACACCCATGTCCAGGTTGTCAGGCTGGTAGAAAAAATGGACAATACGGTAAGTATATCGCTACCTGACAAAAATTATTTTACCTGTTGTCCCTGGGTTCGATTCAAGCATAAGCCTGTAATAGTATAATCCCGCTGATGTATTTTCAGGGATCCAGTTGAATTGATACTCTCCCGCGAGGAGATAATCGTTGCAAAGTGCAGCGATTTTCTTTCCAAGCAGATCATAGATATTCAAGTCAATCTTCGCAGGGTTGTGTAATTCAATGCTGATGGAAGTAGATTCATTGAATGGATTTGGAAATACAGACACATCATCCAAAGAAGATGCGTCTCGTACACCAGTAATGTTACCGATGCCATCCGAAAATTCAGATGTATTTCCCAATGGGTCCGTTGCGGTGGCCACAATACTGTCACAAATACACGACGAGATCTGAATGGAAAAAAAACCGTTGGCATCCACTGGACCTGAACCCAGCCATTCTATTCCCTCCAGCCGATTGGCCTGATTCGAATCCCCTGCATAGAGATCGATGGTTGCACCAATCAAGTTATGCGTACCAAGGACTTCTGCTGTGTTTCCATCGTCGGTATAGCTTTCAAAAACCGGAGGCTGAATCCCGCCCTGACCAGAGACAATCCGGATGCCATAAGATGTGTTGTCCAGGAAAATATTATCCCGAATTGTATTTCTCTGTGGATCTCCAAGGCCCGGAGCCAGGACAATTCCCACTTGACCATTGTATAATATTTCATTCGGATCATGGCTTTCGGTGAGTGATGAACCAATGATATTATCTGTTGCATTGCCGGTAATTGCGATACCTGCATTTCCATTTTCTTGAATTGTGTTTCCACTGATCAACATATGTCGAGTCGAAAGATCGGTTAAGTTGAGACCGGAGACCAGGATGCCATTTTGGGTGTTGAATTTAATCAGATTGTGAAGAATGTTACAGGTATCCGAGCCTGGTCCGAGCGTAATACCATCCCGATTTGGAATAGGGAGAGTGCCGGATATATCAGTGCCTATATAATTGGCTACAACATGACAATTGCTTGCATTCAGACCAAATAAAATGCCGGATTCGGTATTACCCGAAATGACATTTCTACCATCCGGCGTATCAGTTCCAATAATCGCATTTGGTCCGATGTTATCAATACCGATACGATTGGGCGCAGCTTGTGTACCAGCCCGATTAGTGCCAATCCGGTTACCATGGATATATGTTTCTTCTTCTATGGTATACACACCGATTCCGACATCATTTCCGGAAATGACATTCCCCTGGTCAGGACGACTGCCACCGATGACATTGTCTTTTCCGACAACGAAAACACCAAAGCGTGAACCATCCTGTGTTTCATTTCTATCAAGACCGATGATATTTCCGACAATCTTGTTACTATCACCAGCAATCAAAATCCCGCTATCAGTCATGTTTGTAATAAAATTTTTGTGCTCAGCGACGGTACCGATAAGATTTCGATTACCCCCAATGACAATACCTTGAAAAGCATTTGCCAAATGCAAACCGTAGATGGTCACACCATTGTCAATAACAAAATTGGAGTAGTCGGATTTGCAGTCACCTTGACAATAACACCTATCGCACTGATAATAGAACCGTCCGGAGGCACAAAGTATCCTTGTGTTTCATCCATGTTGAGTATACCTGATGCACCAAACTCAACATTAGCATATAAACCGAGACCTTCCGCTTCTTCCAGCGCTGCCCGTAAGGTGCATCTGTGTAAAGAATCTTCGCAAATGCCATCTGTGCTTTCATCAACATCCGGCGTTGCTTCAAAGTCATATGGATGGGCAAATTCATCATCCACCAGGGAAGTGACAGTAGACGCCATTTGGCCATGAACGCCATGCACCGAAATGCGCATGAAGAAAAACGTAAACAACAGCACATTCCGGGAATGGGACGATGGGACAAATTGTCCCTGACATGTGATTTTTGGCATAGCGGAGACATTGTGTTATGCAACTGAATATCAAACCGGACACCACCCTTCTTCGGTGCCCCGTGGAGTCGTAACTCAACCTCAGAAAGTTAGCATTTATTTATTCTCATGATCATTTTGATTACAACCTACTTGCATCTACTCATCTGAAGTTCCTTGAAGTATTAAATAGGGATAGTTGACTAATTCTGTTTCTTGGTTCCATGGTTATCTCTGCATCCTCTTTTACAATCTCTTTATCTTTCCTGCAATGACCTCGGGAATTTCAACGGCTGGTGCTCTTCATGTTTCCCGCTACCTGCGGTTTCCTGCCTCTGTAAGGAAGTTTCCATGCGTCGTGGTTGCGCTTATCGTGAGTCTTGTACCGATATGGGCACAAACGCATTTTACAGATGATCTGATCGTGAAGGAACTAGAAATGCGACGGGCCGTCAAGGCGCTGGTACTTGACTCTGAGGGATTCTTATGGATCGGCACCGAAGTTGGCGTCTATCGTTTTGATGGATACGATTTTGAATTGGCAGGAGGAGAAACTCTTCCGTATCTGCAGTTGCCTGCTTCGAATATCACGCAAATGCTCTCAGATAAAAATGATAATATCTGGGTCTGCACCCAATCCGGGGTGTATGTGATCGACACCCGAAGATCGCATGTAGTCCAAACAGACGAAAGTTTTGCCGGTGACAGAGTCAATAAAGAAATCACTTCGATGATTGAAGTGGATGATGAAATCTGGCTTGTAGATCTTTCGTCCGGAATTAAATGCTTTCCACGCATTACTGAGACGACCCAGGATCTTGTTCCGAAGCGACAGATTCTCATTCCCGGCTATATCTTGAGATTCCTCTTCAGACTTGGTGATGGCAATGTCCTTGTCAGTACATCCGGGAGCAGGTATTTTGTTGTTTCGCCGGCCGGTGATATCCTGGCGACGTTCGAAGCGCCGTTTGAGTATCCTGCGTTTTACGCTGATTCCCACTCAAACCAGGCGTTTTTACTTGCGGAAACAAGTTTGTATCAGCTTGATCCATACCATAATACAGTCACACCAGAAATATCATTTAAGCATGTGACAGAGAGACATTCTCCAACCTGGTTTCTCAATGGACAGTATAGAGACAAGCAGGGTTATTGGATGGGGAACAAAATGGGTAATCTGCACTGGTATTCCAAAAAGGAAAAGAGATATCTAGACTTCACTCCTATCCTTTCAGATCGGATTTACGGAGGACGGTTTTTCAGTACCCATATTGGAATTCGCGATGGTGAAGATGGAATATGGATAGGAACAAATCAGGGACTTATCCATGCGCAGGTGCCCCAGCAACAGAATTTCTCAAAACTCCCATCAGCGAAGTCGGGCAACAGGCAAAACTTTAGCGTGCGCGGCATGCTGCGTGCTCCGGATCAAAGCTTGTTCGTTGGAGGCTATAGTGGTTTGTTCCGGTATTTTCCTGACGGCACGATCAAAGAATACCGGATCTGGAATGAGGACGCTCAAAAACGCGTCAATCCCCTCGTGTATGACTTTCTGCTACGGGAAAACGAATTATGGCTCGCAACCGAAGGGAATGGGTTAATGCGTTTTGATTTCAGATTAGACTCCTTGTACTGGTCAATACCAACCTCATCTTTGGACAGCCTGGATGAAAGACAGCGTGAGATTCTGTGGTTGTTCCGCATAATGGAAGATCATGAAGGCACTGTTTGGTTAGGTACAATAAATGGTTTGCATAGGATAATTGACTCTGGTACTCCTATGCGTTTTGAAGCAGCCAATGGCTCACCAGACATGTATAAAGTATTTGATATCCGTGAAAGTGCGGATGGTACGCTCTGGATAGGAAGCGCGAACGGACTCTATAGTATCAGCCCTGACAGAGTATCCGTACAGAGTCATACGGCGCGCTGTGGTTTGACTTCCGAGGTCACTTGTATTTATCCAATTGATGACGGACACCTGATTATCGGGACGAAAGAAAACGGGATAAAGTTGTATCACCCTGAAAGGGGCGATGTCGTGAGTTATACTACAGAACATGGGCTTGCCAACGATGCCATCTGTGCGATTCAATCCGCCCAAAAAGACGTGTTCTGGATTTCCACAAACAGTGGATTGTCCAGATTCAACATGGCGGAACAGAAATTCAGAAACTACTATCTCGAAGACGGACTTCCGGATAATGAATTCAATCACGGATCCTGGATGACAGATTCGGATGGATCACTTTATTTCGGCGGCGTTCGCGGTGTAGTACGTATCAATCTGCAGGATGGTGACATGGAAGAAACGCCCACAGGTCTTCGCGTGAGCAAGATTGCCTATCATGACGGAAAGTCGGGCACCACAAAATATCTGACGCCGATGCCAGATGACATCCCCGTGGTAAGACTTGGATTCAGGGATAAATATTTTACAGTGTTTTATTCAACGACACAGTGCATTCCCAATTCAAGACAAGCCTATGCCTATATGCTGGAAGGGCTGCATTCTGACTGGCAGAGCAATGACACAAAAAATTTTGTACAATTCACCGGACTTCAAGCCGGGAATTATACCTTAAAGATCCGGTTACTCGAATCTTCAGTCCTTGAGGATCAAAACATCTTAAGGATCCCGATTTTTATTGCAAGACCCTTTTATCAACAATGGTGGGCTTACCTGATCTATATCGGTGTTATCGGGGGTGTCAGTTTTCAGATCTTTCGCGGATACTTTCAACGAAAGCACATTCATCGCCGGCTTCAATTGGAATCTGAGCACAGGCTGAAACTCGAAGAGATCAATAAAAGTAAATCCACATTTTTTACAAACATCACTCACGAATTCAAGACGCCGCTCACGTTGATACAAGGTCCTGCTGAAGAAATCGCACGGATTTCGAAAGATGATCGCGTCAACCGGCATGCCAACCTCATTGCCAAGAATGCGCGCGCCATGCTTTCGCTTGTCAATCAGCTCCTTGAACTTGGTAAGCTGGAAACAAAACTGGAGCAGCCGCATTTCTACAGATTGGATCTGGCATACCACCTGCGCGCATGGGTCGGGAATTTTGATTCCCTCGCAAAACAAAAACACATCGAGCTTATCGTCCGGACAGAGCATCCTTCCATCTACGTGGACTTTGATCCGGTCAAACTTGAAACAGTAATAAACAATCTGCTTTCCAATGCTATGAAGTTTGCTCCCGAACATGGTCATGTTGAATGTATTACGTCAATGACGAAAGGTGAATCTGGAAACGATTTGGTGAGCATTGCAATTCAGGATGATGGTCCCGGTATCGATCCGGCAGAACAGGAATATATCTTCGAACGATTCTACCAGGGCAAGAATAGTCAGCTCGGTGGAACTGGAATCGGTCTTGCTTTTGTGCGGGAAATGGTCCGCATACATCACGGCTCGATTGGATTAGATTCGGCACCGGGTAAAGGGACACGTTTTACAGTATTGCTTCCACTGTTCCAGGATGAGGTAGAGCAAAAGGAGTACTCGTCGACTTCCGTATCAGATGCTGCAACATCCGATACATTGCATAATGTATTCAGGCCCTTGCCCTCAGATGAAATGTCTGTATTGCTCATCGCTGAAGACAATACCGATGTTGCGCAGTTGATCAAGGATGCGTTTGACAAGGATTTTCAGGTCCTTATCACACATAACGGCCGTGATGCACACCAGAAGGCATTGGAAATGGTCCCTGATCTGGTAATCACCGATGTCATGATGCCGATCATGGATGGGCTCAGTCTAACACATCAGTTGAAGACAGATATCCATACCAACCACATCCCGGTGATCATGTTGACTGCCAAAGATGGGCTGGCTTCACGCATTGAAGGACTCACGCATGGGGCAGATGTGTATCTCAACAAACCCTTTTCGGTGAACGAACTTAAACTTACGGTGCGCAATCTCCTCTACCTGAGAGCACAGGTACAGCAAAGTGTCTCCAAACAAATGGCAGAGGATGTCGACGGGATTCAGTTCGCTAACGATCAGGACAGCTCCTTCTATCATTCCTTCCTCAAGGTCCTGGAACAGAATATTTCAGAACCGGGACTGTCTGTGCAGGATTTTATGCGGGATCTTGGAGTAAGTCGTACTCAATTGCACCGGAAGCTTAAAGCTATCACTGGCCAGTCCGTCAATCAGATTGTCCGGGGGATGCGACTCCAGAAAGGGCTTTCTCTTTTGAAGCATTCAGGGAAAACCATTTCCGAGGTGGCATACGAAGTTGGATTCAGCAGCCCCTCTTACTTCACCGAGCGCTTCCGGGAGTATTATGGATACCCTCCTTCCGAGGCTATAACTCATAGCAGGTCGGAATCCATATAACCGTTCTATTTACCTTGAAAGACCTTTTTGCTCCCTTTCATAAACTGAAAATCAGCCGGTTGGAACATTTGCCATAGGTATTGGAACAATCCTGTAAGCCATCAGGCTCTCTTTACTCCGTACTTGGGAGTACCATTTTCTGAGGTGGAATGCGCGTCTGGAACACCTGCGCAGAACCAGACCAGAATGATGGCTAATTCACCAAATCATTGATCATGGATTGTACGTCGGCTAACAAACCACCCTGACTGCGCAAAAACTCACACGCGCTCAGCTATCAGATTTATTTCTAAAACTCAAATCCCGAGTCATGAAAACACTTTTCAAATCACACTTTCTAATCGACTGTTCAAGTCACCCGCTAGCTGCTTTCAGATATTTCATTATCTCCGGCATTCTTTTCCTGCTTGCATTCCCGATGATGCATGCACAGTTCTACTATATCCCTTCCTTGTATATCGAAAGACAATATGAATACTGCGAACGGGATGTCAAGGTCAAGTTTCTTTTCTATCAGTCACAAGGAGATGATGACTATCTCAAATCGTTCTTTGTGGATTACGATCCCGAATCCGGGTCCAATCAACGACTCATCAATTTCTATCGTGAAGGTCAGCTCTCCGACTTCAGTGGCTATCAACATTTTAATCTGAGAGATGCTGATTATCCTGGTCTGGGGATCGGACCTAATCAGGTGCGCTTCTATTACCAGATGTTAGAACCATCTGGCTTTGATATTGAGCTGGTAGTACAGAATGGTGATACGATACAGCAGACAAACTCAGGTGATTTTCATTTGTACTGGGTTGAGTTTAATATTAAAAAGAATCCGGTTCTTCCCGGTGGAAGCCTGATATTGGATTTCAGCGGTTTCTGGGAAGCGCAGGGCGGTGGTGGTGATGTCAATATCAGCCTGGCGGATCAGCCAACAACACTGACTGCTCCACAGACTCCAATCAGTCTTTCTGCTACACAGAATGAGTGTGGTCAGATTACTCTTGATTGGTCCTATCTCATGTCTGATCCATGTCCAAATGCAATGATCCAGATAAGGAGGAATGGAAATGACCTTGTACATGTACCGGCAAGCCAGACCACATACTCAAATACAGGCCTGGCCGCTGGTGTCACCTATACCTATGAAGTCAGAATGGTGCATGGCACTTTCGGAACTGCTGAAAATTACTCCGGCCTGTCCAATTCTGCGGTAGGAAAGACCCATGATCCACCCGGGCCTATTTCAGGATTTGAATTGGTATCCGTCGATTGTGAAGGCGATGTTTCACTGCATTGGACAAATGGTGGTCCCTATATTGATATTGTCATCTTCCAGGACGGTAACCCAACCGGAGATACTCTGGCAGGATCTGCAACATCATACAGCACAAATATCGGGACAGGCACTACGGCTCACACCTTCGCAATTAAAGGGATAGATGTCTGTGGCGCATCCACGCTGCTTGTGCAGTTGGCTCAAAGCGTGACAACACCACAAACACCAGGAAACTTCACATTGAACAATCCGGTAGAAGATCCATCGGGTGTCATTAAGCTGACCTGGACAGCGTCTCAGTATGCAACGGAATACACGGTGATCAGAAAATCTGATGCTGGTCAGGTTGAGTTTACAACAAGTAATACCATGTATTCGGACGACGGCGTATCCACTTGCATTCAATATAGTTATCGCGTGATTGCAGAAAATATCTGTGGCACGAAATCATCAGGCCCTTTCATTAATGCCCCGGTGATCTCCCCTGATGAACCGGTATTAGATGAAAGTGGACTTGTGGGATCAAAAGGTTATTACCCTGATCGCGTCGATCTTGATTGGCTACGACCGGACAACCTTGCCTTTGATCATTACAAGATCTTCCGTCGTCGCCTGGATAGTAACGGTGATAGTATCCAGATTGGCGAAGCCAGTAAGAATGCTGTGCATTATGTAGACGAGTTTGCACAGGCAGGTGTCCTGTACCGCTATTATGTTGTGTCCACAAGTGAATGCAATGGCGTTGCAACGAGCAGCAATGCGATGACGGATATCGGCTTCAGGCTTCCTGTCGCTTTTGTGAGCGGGAATGTACATTACGAAAATGGCCAGGCAGTCGAAGGTGTACAAATCGTCGTAGATCGCGTAGAGGGAAATATTGGTCGCGCGATGCGCTTCCATGGAAATGGATCACTCGAATTCAATACGATCTATGGTGGCAGCCAGGATCTCAATCTCGCTGACCAAATGACCGTGGAATTCTGGATGAATCAATTGTCTCAGGGCGACTATCATCTTTTTCGTCGCAATCAGCCAAGTGGTCAATATGGACTGATGTATCTGGCCGGACAAGGCTTTGTGCAATATCATAATGATGGAGCGAATACGGCAATGCTCTATACTTTCGAAGGACTCGACACATTACCTTATGTACACGTCGCATGGGTGAGGGATGGAGCAGATCTCCATCTCTATGTAAATGGCGTTGCACTAAGTGGTACTCCAACAGATTACCCGGCAGGTATTCCGCAAAATCACTTCAGTGTAGGCGAAGGTTTAGACGGGCTTATTGATGAGGTACGCTTCTGGAGTGGACGAGCAAAAACACTTGCAGAAGTACAATTTGAACTGAATCGCTTCTTAAAAGGAGATGAACAATTTCTGATCGCATATTGGGGAATCAATGAAGGCATCGGTACCGGGGTCTATGATATTTCCGGTATCAATGAGCAATTCAATGCAAATCACCTGATGATGTCGGGAGATGCAACCTGGGAAAGCGACAACATTCCCAACACCGGCCAGATTGGCAACATCGCCTATTCAGATGCAGATGGCAATTACATTGTCACCAATATACGCTATACAGATCAGGGCAATACTTTTAGTGTGAATCCTTTCTACTCGCCAGGGGGCACTCCGCATGACTTCGAGCCGGCGGCAACAGTGGTTTTTCTCGGTGAAGGCGCAATCGTACAGAGCGGTATTGATTTCGTTGACAAGTCTTCCTTCCGCGTGCGCCTGAGAATAAAATATGAGAATCCCGATGGACCGTGCGAGAACACGACAGCACGCATCCTTGTTGATGGACAGTTTGTCGTCAAAGACGGGCAGATCCTGGAATATGATCCTGATCAGGAGCTCTATGAATTTGATGTGCCCATTGGCAGGCACAGGATCAGTGTCCAGCAAGCCGGGCATGTTTTTGCAGATGGCGGGACATGGCCTCCGCAAGGTCAACCTATGCATGATTTCCAATCAGATATTGACGGCATCATTACGATCGTGGATCTGACCACTGTGCGCATTGCAGGCCGGGTCGTGGGTGGTTCACGGGAAGCTGAGAAGAAACTGACCTTCGACAAATCCATAAATAACATCGGTATGGCAGATGTGCAATTCATCTCTGAAAACACATGTCATATGCCTGATGCTCTGCGTACGGATTCACTGTCCGGAGAATATGTTATCGACTTGTTGCCCTTCCGGTACAACGTTGACGTAGATATGATTTACAATTTTGATTTCTTCCAGGACCTCGATGCGATTGATTTTACATTTATCCCCGACACGATGTGGGTCCGTGATACACTTAAAAACCCTGGCGGTGAAGTACTCGATGTGGATTCGAACTTTTATCACTATGCGCATAATTTCATCCATAGAGCCGTTCCATCTCTTGATGTCTCACAAGCCGGGAGCGGAGAACCGTTGACGGGGGAAGAGTATCTCGTTATTCAGCATCCGGAGATGGGTGACGCCGACACAATTCCCTTAACGATACTTCAGTATCCGGTATTCTTGGCAGCCAAACCCTATCGCACACGGATATCAGCATTTGAGGAATACACCAACATAGATTCTGGTGATCCCATAGCTGATCACGTTCCTGTCACAGATGGAACCTTGCGTATCAACAACGGCCTGGGAAATTCTGCGGGCATCGGAGCCGATTTCGAAGAACAAATCCTCCTGCAAAGTGCTGACGGGGATACGACATATACGTTTATCGGAAGCATCCCTGAGGTTACTCCTGAAGAGTCAATGCCTGAATTCTCTTTTACCAAAACATTCGAGGTGACATTGATCTCACCGCAAGGTGAGACCAGTTGGATGCCTGGTGGGGCCACTTATCGTGGGTATGTTTTTGGCGGACTTCCAATAGAAGGATCCAGCTTCATCACGGAAGGTCCCGAAACTGTCGATTATATTCTCAGGGATCCACCAGGTAGTGGGAGTAGCGCGTATTTCAAAGAAGAAAGTACAACGACCAAGAGCAAGGGTTGGTTTACAAGCACGGGGAGCGCCTTGAGCTTGCAGCAGAAATTGGTAATTGGTACCGAAGTCAGTATGTCAGGTGGCGCTTTTGGTTTTGTCGAAGTCGGATACGGAATTAGAATTCAAGGGATCATTGACAATCAAGCGGAAGTCGCATTGGGGTTTGATGCCAGTGGGAACTATACAGAGTCGACCACCTATAGTACGACAATTGCGACTAGCAGTGCGGCGAACCAGACCGGATCGCCCGAGGATCTGTTTGTTGGTAAGTCCTATAATTATCTGTTCGGTGCTGCATATGAACTGACCATGATCGACACACAACTTTGTCATCTGCCAGGTGCTGTTTGTCTGGATGGATCGCTTATCATCATTAACGGTACGGCATACAAACTCGGAACAAGGACATCGGTCTTTATGGTCCCTGAAAGTTTTTCTACAGAGTTTATTTTCTCTCAATATCATATTGAGAATAATATCATGCCGGCTCTGAAGCAGTTACGGGATGAGCTGATTCTCATGCCGGGCAACGAATATGAAGTGGGTGTAATTCCCGTCGGACACCCGGCGTTTGGACTCAATAATGATGATCCGCGTCTGACTGAGCTCGGATATACACACCATGCGAATGACCCTTACACTACTGAAGAAATTGACTACTCCGGCGACTCATATACATACACAGTTCCTTCGGGCGTAATACCCGATGACCGTGTACGCTGGTATAATCAGCAAATCCGTCTATGGGAAGAAGCACTTGCACAGAATGAAAAGGAAAAACTGGAAGCGAGTCAGAAACGAAATATCTCATTTTCTGCCGGCACAACGTATAGTTATGATCATACGAGCGAAAATTCTGAGGTGACAACACAACGTTTCGAAGTGGCGCTCAATTTATCATCGCAGGTGTTTGCGAGTATCATGATCGCAGGGAGTGGGGCGGATATCGGTTTTACTCTTTCCCTGTCGCAGGTGATAGGAGGTGAATTCTCACAGGGGTCCTCCGAGATAGATGCATATGGTTATACGCTTGCGGATGAAAATACCGGTGATTTCTTCAGTATTGATGTGAAAGACGGAGGTCATGGGAATGGTCCGGTCTTTAGTCTTCGAGGTGGTGAAAGTATGTGTCCCTGGGAGCGCGGTGAAGTGACTGAGTATTACGAACCAGGCACCCCGTTAAGTGAATCTACCATCCGTCGTGAATGGCCCGATCTGGATGTATCACCTGCCATTGCAGTCAATGTTCCCGAGCATCAACCAGCTTCTTTCACTTTGAAACTGCGGAACCTCAGCCCTACGGGCGACATCCAATGGTATGGTCTCCGCGTGCTGGATCAAACAAATCCCCTGGGCGCCAATCTGTCTATTGATGGAGCAACTCCAAACCGAGTTTTTGAAATCCAACCCGGTCAGACGGTAGAAAAAATATTGAAATTAAAAAAAGCGGATGCTGACAACTATGAAGGTATTCAGCTCGTGCTGTATTCGACATGTGAGTATGATGCATTCCAGAATGGCGGGAATCTCTTCAGTGCCGATACGATTACAATTGGTGCCCATTTCGTCCCGACGTGTTCTCCTGTTAGTATCGAAGTTCCGGATGATCAATGGATACTCAATGTGAGCGACAATGACATGTATGATCTGCTGGTCACCGATTTTGATCAGGAATACTCTGGTTTCCAAAGAGTGCAATTACAATACAAACCAACTTTCAGTTCAGACTGGAAGGGTATTGAGACATTCTGGAAGGATGAAGTACCATCTGGGCAAAATGGCCAGGCAATTGCGCCCGGAGCAGCGAGTCAGGGTTATCAATGGGATGTATCACAGATCGCTGATGGTCCCTATAATGTTCGCGCAGTGAGTTTTTGTCTGCTTAACATGTACGAGAGCCCGGCAGTCACAGGGATTATCGATCGCATGAGGCCTCATGCCTTTGGCAATCCACAACCAGCAGATGGCGTCCTTGATCCGGATGATGAGATCATGGTGCAATTCAACGAGACGGTGGATCCGACAGCGATCAGCAGAGATAATTTTTCTATCCGTGGAGTCCTCAACGGTACGGAATTGCGGCATGGAACTGCCGTGCAGCTCGACGGCATGAATGATTGTGTGATCCCGCCAGCCGGCACACGTGTTGGGGCACATCCAATGACCATCGAAATGTGGGTGCGTCGCACATCAAATGGTGCGGCCACACTTTGGTCACAAGGGGAAGATGCTGACTCGAGCATGATATTTGGGATAAATGCGTCAAATTATCTGTACCTCAGACACTACGAAACGACTATTACTTCGAATACCAAAATTGAAAATGACGGGGAATGGCATCATGTGGCAATTACTTATGGCAGTACAGGTGTCGTCAGTTTTTATAAAACGGGAGTGTTTTTTACAAGCGGACTTTTGGATTCAGTGGTTTCAATACCAGGTCCGCTGGTTATTGGCAAGAATGCCTGGGACAATAATGGCCCTTTCGCCGGATACATCCATGAATTTCGTATCTGGAGAACAGAACAAACACTGGGACAGCTTCAATCCCTAATGTTGAAGATGCTCTCAGGCAATGAACCTGGACTTTCCATTCTTTGGCCAATGGACGAAGGAACGGGTACACAATTACGTGATATCGTGCGCAAGAAGCATGCAACGCTGTTCGGTGATTGGGCAATCCTGCCCTCGGGGCAAGCGCTGACCTTTGATGGTAATGACCGCCTTGACATCACTCCTTCGAATATTGTATTTACACGACAGCACAATTTCACTCTGGAATTCTGGATGAAGTCTGCCCCGGGAGGAACTGCGCAGACAATCTTGTCGAATGGCAAAGGTGACGGTACAGACGGTCATGAACCTGGTTGGTCAATAAGCGCAGCCCCTGCTGGTACTCTTCAGGTAGATCAAGGAGGTCAGGCATTCACTACCATCAACAAAAACGTGTGCGATAATAATTGGCATCATATCGCTCTCGTGATGAATCGCAATGGCAACCTCAATACATACCTGGACGGACTTCTGCAGACGTCGTTGTATGGTTCGAATTTCGGTGAATTTGCAGGACCGAAACTCTTTGTTGCAGCACGCGGATGGCCGATACCCGGAAGCTTTTCCAATGATCAGTATTTCAACGGCGATCTGGATGAGATCAGAGTCTGGAACACGGTGCGCACGCGGGAACAGATCCAGTTGAATATGCAGCACCGGCTGCTCGGACATGAGCCAGGGCTTTTAATGTATTTACCATTCGAGGGATACGAGGATGTCAATGACATCGCTATCCTTACACCAAACCTGATGGATGTCAGTGAGAGTATGTTAGCGTTGGATGTATTTGGCGACCCAATGCATCAGGCCCAGGATCCGAATATCAAGTTGCCAAGACCTGTTGTGGATATCAACTTTACGTACTCAGTCAATGATGACAAAATCATTCTGACGTTACAGGAAGATCCGGTGCGTGTTGAAAACATCGTGCTCGACATCAGCACAATGGATTTGCAAGACCTGCGCGGGAATGCAATGGCAGGTCCGGTTACCTGGACAGCTTATGTCAATAAAAATCAATTGCATTGGAATGAGTCAGAACTGTCTTTCGAGAAGCCAGAAAAGGAAGCCTTGACATTCGAAGCGGAAATAGAAAATACCGGTGGAGTGGAATTGAGCTTCGATATCCTTAATCTTCCGGAGTGGTTGATCGCAACACCATCTACAGGTTCGATTGGTCCCGTAAGGTCAAAGACAATTCAGTTCTCGATAGATCCTTACCTGAATCTCGGTGATTATTCTATTGATGTGAATCTGCTTTCCGGTCAGGGCTTCAATGACAAACTGATTATCGATGTGCATGTCTTTGGAGTACCACCGACATGGGATATTGATCCTGCAGCATATGCGTATTCTATGAATGTCGTTGCTGACCTTGATATCTTTGGTGAACTCTCAGATGATCCATTGGATCGTGTCGTTGCATATGTCAATGGCGAGGTGCGCGGTATGACAACATTGGAATACATGCCCGAGCTCGATCGCTATCTGGGATTCCTTGAAGTATATAGCAACGTCACATCCGGTGAACAAGTCAGCTTTAAAGTTTGGGATGCAAGTACGGGAACCACATATG
>DATDQA010000288.1:0-2991 GCA_035292505.1 Saprospiraceae bacterium
GTACCGCCAGCACTCACTGTTACTGAGTAAGAGCCCGATGCAAGATTCGTTTGTGTTTCACCACTGCCTCCATTGGACCAGGTGATAGAGTAGAATCCAGCGGGGTTTACATTGACAATAGCTGAACCATCGTTTTGACCACAATGTGCATCGGTAATTATGGGTGTCGCTGTAAAGGAGGGATTCACATTCGTAATCGTCGCATTGACTACGCGGGTACAAGTTGTCCCTACTCTTGTGACCGTCGCGCTATAACTGCCAGCGGGAACATTCTGTAATGAAGATGTCGTAGGACCATTCGACCAGACATAGGTATAGCTATCAGCCGGAGATACATTGATTGTTGCACCACCGTTTGCGAGTCCACATGTGCTGTTGGTCGTTATTGCTGAAGCGGTGAAGGTGCAATCCGTTGGTTTGTTATCGTCCCTCGTCAGAAAATAAATGAGTGTGCCTCCTCCAACAACTCCTGCCCCGACTGGAATCCAGGGGAAGGTCTTATCCGGTGTAACAAATGGATAACCCGGTTTCATGCGCTCTTCAGTGAGATCGATCTGATCCCATGGCGGATCTATGATGTCTGGACCTACTGTCCCTTTAGCTCCTTTTGTCGCACTTCCCTCCCCTATATCTCCGGAATGCCGAACAGGTTCACGCTTGGATTTTTCCTTGCACACAACTGATCTTCTGACCCATCCCTCTACGTACTTTCCATCCTTCAAAATCTTCACCTTAATAAAAGGCATTTCAGAGTCCAGATCGGCAGAGTCGAGAACAACAATTTCCTGATCAAAATCGAGTCTTGCCAGGACTTTTGCAAGGGCACTTGCGCTGTCCAACAGAACTGCGTTGGGCGATGTGACATCTACACAGACGTACGCTTTCTTTTCAGTCGAATCCAATGCTGACGCTATTACATCTACTCCGACCGTTGCAAGTTCACCAGGTGTTTCCGGTGTTGTGGACATGACATCAGGGTTATCAAGACAGACACAACCCACTCTGAAATACACCCATGCCTCGGCATAGTACTCGAGAGCGTAGGTGATTTCAACAGTATAAGGAGGTTCAGCTTCATCGTCATAATCGGCTGCATGTGTGGAGCGCTGATGGACAAAACGATATCCGACTTTTCCACCTTCGATCCTTTCGGCTGTCGTGAGCATTTCGCACTCCATCGCCGATCCGACACAGTCATCAATGCAAAGTGAAAAATCCTCATCGTCCCAGCTATTGAGGAGGTCGTAGAATGCATCCCAACAGTCTCCAACAAGCTCTTCTTCGAGCGTCTCTTCAAAGCTTTCAATGCGCTCGTCATTTTCCTGTTCGAGCATCTCTTCGAGAAGCGCTTGATTTTTCTCATTGAACTTTGCTTCAGCTTCTTTGATGTCCTCCTCGGTCCATTCTTTATCGTTAGTTGTGATGACATCATCAACGTAATTAGATTGTAACGAACCTCCGGAAACATAGAGCCTGAAGTTTTGAACACCGCCATGGGTGCAGAACATGCGCTCCGGCTTGGTAGACTTATCTACATTGTAATACCACACTGAATCTATTTTGGGTTTGTGACCATAGACGCTAAACTCTTGTGCAGAAAGCTGTCCTTGACTCAGACAGCACAGAGCGATAAGGAAGTATAAAGGTTTCATCGAAGTGTGATTTTAATTCTGGCATGCCCTCCAGGCAAATTTATTTGCTTCGCCCCATGCGCGCACTTTGTTGGCCAGCATTTGTTCAAATTGATCCTCCGTCAGATTGTTTACCTGATCTTCAGACATTGCATCAAGTTCATCTATCATTTGATCTTCCACTTGCTGAAGCATAGACTCAAGCGCAGTTTCAAGAGCACGTTGATGATCTTCACTTGCTGTGTACCATTCCATATGCCCTTGCACATTGAGTTCATACGTGCTTTGATCAATTCCTCTGCGCTGTGCCGGGCAAATACAAATACCCGAGAGTACCTGGAGGTTCATGCTTTCCAGGAATGCCTCTGCCTGACCATTCCCAAAGCCATATTTACTTGCAGCCTCGGCAACCATATTACTGAAACCAGTGGTATGGATTGTCAGTGCATCCGGTAATGCATCAGCAACTAACTCCTCTTTGCAATCCTCACCGGTCCAACGCATAGCGTCCTGCGTCTCTTCTGTTGACTCACGGGAATAATGGACGGAAGTATGCGCCATTACCGAACCTGCATTGCTACCTACATGAACGACCAGTGCTCCATTCGCAGTGGCATATGTATTGGATACAAAAGGCAAATTGAATGTTGTTTCAATTCCTTCACCGATAAAATTTGTGAGATCATCAATGCTCGGAATATCGACACCCAATAGATCTTCGAGCATTCCTTCAAGACTCGGAAGCTCAAAGTCGACACTCAGAATCTGGTCCAGGGTTAGCCCCATTTCATCCAATATGCCACTGAGAAACTGATCTGCAAGTGCTTGCACTTCAGCCATTATTGCGTCAGTGATCTCACCTTCAATCTTATCCCTGAGATCATCCCGGATGAAATGCGTGAAAGAGGAAGTGGCACGTCCTCTCGCCCTGAGGATGAGCCATTCCACAGCTTTTTCACCAAAATACTTTGTCGTGCGTAAAAAATTCAATTGTTCGGTATCATTCTCCAGATGCGTGTTCCCAGCCATGGCATCAAAGGCAGATGAAGACGCTCGGATGCGAATCAATGCAGTCCCTGCGACCATTGCACGACAATCTTCGTCGTGTTGATATGCTAATGTATAGTCCATCGTACCATCGGCGCGTGTCTCAAGTTTTTCGGTTCCCCATACCCATTCGGAACTTCCATCCGCTTTCTTAAACCATGTCTTTGCATAAGCTGATGCAAAACCACCTACATTTCCTGCTTTCCAAAAGGCTGTTGAGCTTGTCGGATGACGGTTGATATCATAGGACTGAAAAGCGCCATCAGCAGTGATCTCCACATCCTGAGCCAATGCGTCATGTACTGTCTGAATA
>DATDQA010000289.1:0-7052 GCA_035292505.1 Saprospiraceae bacterium
TCCAGGCAACATCTCTTGATTGTTGAACTTACCATCCCAAACAATAGGACTCGATTCTGTTACAAATATCAAGTTTCCCCATCGATCGAAGATCTGGCATTGAACACCAGTGATCTCCGGATCATTTAGAACAATCATCCATTCATCATTGACATTATCACCATTCGGCGAGAATGCATTGGGAATGAAGAGCGTGTGATTACAATCAGCATCGGAAATCACTTCAACAGAATCATTCACTGTGTAGCAGCTAGTTGAAACACTGACGGAGTAATCTCCGGGAGTTGTTACCTGAATGGAAGGAAGAATGCTTCCAGTGCTCCAAGTATATGTCACAGCGAAAGGCTGTGTTGCATCAAGGACGATCACTTCATCATCACAAAGAGAAATCGACGGATCGAGTGAAAGCTCTGGAATATCATCATCGAATGAAACAGACACCTCATCGCTTGTGATTCCACAATCATTTGAAAGCTGGAGTGAATAGATTTGCTCCTGATCTGCAACAAGTACTGCATCATGACTTCCGTCGTGCCATGTGATAAGTGTTGTAGTAGAAGGCGCAGTCAAGGCAACAGAATCTCCAGGACATAACACTATATCTTCTCCGAGATCAAAAGCCTCAGGTCCCGCTTCGTAAGAAATAACAATCGTATCCGTCCCGCTTCCACAATGATTAGTTTCAAACAGAGAATAAGTGCCTGATTGAGAAACAACGAACTCTGACAACAGTGAGCCATCCTGCCATACAACACTCGTCTCAGAGTCTGCATGAGAGATCAGCTCAAGTACTTCTCCTTCGCAAAGCGATGTATCCGCGTCCAATGCAGGCGTGGGGATTGTTCCATGCATATCCACCTCGATCGTATCTGTATCGATGCCGCAGGCATTGCTGACCTGCAGATGATAAATTCCGGATTGCACCGCAATGAAATGCGCTGCCCCCGACCCATCCTGCCATAAATATGTCACACCAGAGATACCAGACTGCAGGACAACCGTATCTCCTTCACATGCAAGAATATCAGGACCGAGATCAAGCTGAGGACCATTCGTGTCCTCTGCGATAAGCACTGAATCTGTCGATGCACCACAAGCACTCGAGATCGTCAGGATGATGAGACCGGGGACATTTGTCTGATAAGTCGATGCATCACTGCCATCCTGCCAGAGATACTCCACATCAGCGATACCCGGATCAAAGATGATCGTCTCTCCGGGACACAACGGTTGATCTACTCCCAGATCAAGCTCAAGCACATCCAGCAACAGCTCAACGACGACCGTATCAGATGATGATCCACATGCATTCGAGATCGTCGCATGCACAATGCCTTCTTCTGTGATGACATACGTACTGTCAGCCGAAGCATCGTGCCAGACGATATTCACATCCGGCCAGGTGATCGAAAGTGTAACTGTCTCACCTGGGCAAAGCGAAAGATCCGCGCCGAGATCAAGCGTCGGTGCATCGGGAAGCATGGTCACGATGAGTGTATCCAATGCCGTTCCGCATTGATTGACTCCCTGCACATGGATGATACCCGCAGCGCTGATATCTATTGAAGAAGCCGTCGTGCTGTCATGCCATAGCCAACTCTCGACATGCAGCGATTGGGGTATCACCGTCACTGTATCTCCCGAGCATAATAAAATGTCATCACCCAAAGACACAAGCGGTGCTGTTCCCGCATCATCGACCAGCACAGAATCGGTATCGCTCCCGCATGTATTGCTTACAGTGAGAGCATATATACCTGTTGAACTGACAATGACAGATGACAATTGTGTTCCATCTTCCCATAAATATTGCACACCTGTGATGCCCGCCTCGATCACGATCGAATCCCCCTGGCACAGATCCAGTGTATCCGGAAGATCGACATCCGGTGGATTAGCATTGAAAGTGACAATTACAGTATCAGAGGCACTGGTACATACATCGGCAATTTGCACGGAATATGTGCCGGGAGAAGCGATGGCCAATGAATCGGCTGTCCCGACTGTACCCGTTGTCCCCTCACTCCACAAATAGTTGACGTTTTCCACACCCGCATATAGCACGCCTGTCTCTCCGGGACAAAGACTGAAGTCTGCACCGAGATCTGGAGCAGTGAGTGCAGGGATATAATCAACAATCACACTATCCGAACCCGCTCCACAGATATTCGTCACAGTGAGTGAGTATGTACCTGGCCCTGTGACAAGGAAGGTATCTGCTGAACTGAAATCCTGCCATTGATAGGCACCAAGCAGCCCACCT
Source organism: Saprospiraceae bacterium (assembly GCA_035292505.1). Taxonomy (GTDB): domain Bacteria; phylum Bacteroidota; class Bacteroidia; order Chitinophagales; family Saprospiraceae; genus DATDQA01. Next base: position 2,264 of record DATDQA010000289.1, read on the forward strand.
CCATCTAACACAAGTGTTTGGCCCGGACAAAGTACTTGATCAGTGGGAAGGATTATCACAGGAGTTACCTCGTCGATCGTAATGGTATCACTTTCTGCAAAGCACGCATTACTTACAGTCACACTATAAACGCCCGATCCGGTGATCTCGAAAAGTGATTGATTCACCCCACCGGTCCACTCCCATTCCTCTGCATATGCAACCCCGGACAGATCGAAAATGATCGGGAACGTTACTGAACAGCCCGTGAGATCCGGTCCAAGATCAAACTCCGGAGGTTGTAGTATAGTCACAATCATCTCATCGCTCACCGTCTCACAGGCATTGGAGACCTCTACTGAAAAAAAACCTTCCCCGCTCACTGTATAGGTGTTCCCTGTGCTGCCATCACTCCAAAGAAATTCTCCGAGATCCGGATCCAATTCAATCTCAATAATATCTCCCGCACATAAGACCGCTTGTTCCGGTCCAATGGAGAAATCCAACGGTTCCACATAATCCACCGTGATGAAATCCTCAGCATCTCCGCACAGATTTGTCACGGTCAGCGCATATATCCCGTCGCCATCGATCGTGAATGATGAGTCATTATTCCCGTTGTGCCAGGTAAACTCTCCAAAGTCAGGATCCAAGGCAATTGTAAATGCTTCTGAGTTACAAATGACCGTATCCTCACCGAGCGAGAACGCCGGCACATCCGCAAACTCTACGACAATGGTGTCGGAAGTCGTCTCACATACATCCGTAAGACTCACCGCATATACACCGGGTCCGGAAATAATGTAGGCACCTCCATGCATATTATCCTGCCAGACGTAGTCGCCCGCACCCTCATCCATCGCAATCTCAAGAACGTCACCTGCGCAAAGAAGCGTGTCTTGCGGCAGGACCACTGGTGGTGCGGTTGGAATGATAGTTATTTCGATCTGCCCATACTGAATATTGCATGCGGTGGTTAGTGTCACCTGATAGGTACCGGATTGTGTAATTGTCAGTATAGGATCCGTCGAACCGTCTTCCCAGAGATATTCGTTTGCAACCCCTGGATAAAGTTTAAAAGAATCGCATGCTTCAACAGGATCAAGCACAAAACTCGTCTCGAACGTCGAACTTAGATAGACTGATACTTCATCAACATAATAATACGATCGCAGAGGATCTTGCACACACGTAGGGTCTGGGGGAAGTTCGAGGACGCTGCGAAAATTACCAATGGTAATATATTCTTCTCCCCCCTCAGCAGTGAAACATCCGGATATTAATGTCCAACTGTCATAATCACCAATGTACTCACCATATTCCTCTACCTGTGGCGTATATTCAAGTACTTGTTCATCGATGAATACGGGAGGGATTTGCGAGAGAAAAGCTCCAAAAGCCAGAGTACGACAACGATCGTCAGCGGGACTGACATAGAACGAGACCAGGTACACCGAATCAGCAATGAGTGGTTCTATTAAGGGCGCTACCAGGTATTCACGGAAGTTGTCCCCTGGCCATCGCGTCACAAGTCCTGCATAAGCAACTCCGCTGAATGGCCATTGTATCCCATGGTAATTCTGTGGTATGCCGAATTGTTGTCCCGGATTGCAAATGTGAAAATAGTCCGCTGAACTATTACCATCTGTCCATGGCACGGCCAAGTCAATATCGCCAGGAGTAGTCGGACATCCGACATTGGTCTCGAAACTCGGATTAGGAACAAGGTTTTGGGAAAGGCATGGTGAAATCCATATCAGCGGTGCAATTACAAAGACATAATACTGGTAGACAGTCTTTTTCATTATCTGCGGAGTTAATGAAAAGCGAATGTGTCTAAAGGTACGAAGTTAGGACTCACCCCCGGCCCCTCTCTCTACTGAGGTATAGAGGGGGATTTTATGCTACTTATTGCCGTAACACGATTGACCTGCTTATTTTGCAATTGACCCAATCGCCTTACACACGTGAGGCCAATTATTAACTACTTCGTCATTGGTAAAGCGAAGCACATGGAAGCCCTTGCTTTCCAAGTGTTCTGTACGAATCAGGTCATGCTTATAAAGCTCCTTATGAATCGGACCATCTAATTCAATTTTCAGTTTCAACTGATAAAATCAATAAATCGGTCGCTACGGCTTCCCCTTCACCACCTTCCCTTTCTTCATCACAAAATCCACATCCTGCAGCAGGTCGATATAACGCAACACATCCCCTTCGACGGCGATGATATCTGCATACTTGCCTTCACTCACCGTACCAAAGTCATCATCGACACCCATGAGTACAGATGGCCAATATGTCGCCGCCTTGATTGCATAGATTGGATCTATGCCAAGTTCATTGACCCAGACATCGAGTTCATTCCAGGTACTCTGGATGTGAAACTTCATCGGGATACCGCTGTCTGTTCCGATTAGGAGGACGACACCTGCATCTCGCAGTTGCTGTACTTTTCTTGCAAGCGTAGGTTTGCGCATCGGAGTGAGTTGGAAATATGGAAGACGCCCCGGATGTGAGAAAGAAGCTTTGATGTCTTGCACAATTGAATCCGGCAGACCCAGATGCCATTTATCACTGTCGAGTTTCTCCGGATTATCGCGGGTATATTCATAATTATATAAGCCTTCCACAGTCGGTGTCCAGAAGAGTGGCCCGAGATTCATCTGTGCAGTCCGTTCTTTGATCATTGTCAACACATCTTCAGGATACTCTGGCGCGGAAGCAAGACCGGTATGTTCAAAACAATCGACACCCGCGAGCAATCCTCTTCTGATCTCCTCTGGCCTGTGTGCATGCGCGACGATAGTGAGATTGTGCTTGTGGGCTTCATCGACTATAGCATAGACTTCTTCCATCGTCATCTGGTCCTGATCAATGAGTTTGATACAATCCACACCGGCATCTGCGAGTTTCTTCACTTTCGCACGTGCATCGGTGGCACCGGTCACACCCCATCGAAAAAGTTCTGTACCGGGATAAGGCTCATGCTGAATAAAGGGTCCTGACATATACATTGTAGGCCCCCGAATCTCGCCGCGATTGATCCGGTCACGCACATGGATACTTGCATCAAGCGGCGCACCCAGGTCACGTGCACTCGTCACACCCGCCATCAGCAGTTGATGTGCCGATGATGGCATGATCACACTTTCGAAGAGATCGGGATACGTTCTGTCCCAATGCGCATAATCTGCATGACCGTTGATCATCAGATGTACATGCATGTCCCAAAGCCCGGGCATCACACTCATCCCTTCTGTAGAAATGACCAATGCATTCTCAGGTATCTGCAGTTCTCCCTGCCGACCTACTGCTGTGATGCGTTCGCCATCTATGAGGATTACGCTATTTTGAATTGGTGTGCCTCCGAAGCCATCGATGAGGGTACCACCGACGAGGGCTTTGATTTGGCCCTGCATTACTGTAGAAAAGAACAGTAGCGCTATGGGGAAAACTTTCAGGAGTCTCATAGTCTGTTTGTGTTTTACGCCACACAAGTTACATACGGCGTTATAATGAAAACGGATGCATTCAAATGTACGAAGTAAGGACTCACTCCCCTGACGACTGCGTGTCAGGGCAGGCCTGGCCTCTCTCTTTTGTGAAGAGAGGGGGAATAGAAAAAAGTAAAAAGATAGATGCGCCTTGTTCGCAGTTTGCAACTGCGAACCCAGATCTACGCTTCTTGCAGTTTATAACTGCCTGTCCGCCTTAAACCGTGCAGAATCGCCACTCTTAAATGAAAATGAAAGTGACAATAAAAATGAAAATGTAATGAGCGCGAGCTGACCTGCAAGATTTAGCGTGGATTTGTGGGAGGGATAATCTGGCCTTGCTCCGCCCGAAGCGGCTACGCGAAGGCGATGCAGGTCTAGGGATGGGGATTACCTCACCAATGTTACGTCACCTGAAATCACTTCCGATCTACCACTTTCATATTTCAATAAAAATGAAAATGAAAATCAAAATAAAACAGCCGGGTTGGACGGCTATCGAATCAGTGTAAGATCTCCTGACAAAAATTTTGTCTTACCATTATTATCTGTCAACATTACCATGTAGACATACACACTAGGCAACACATTCTTGCCTTTAAATATTCCATCCCAAACTATTGGAGAATCAGTTGTCAAAAAAAACAAGATCACCCCAACGGTCTGGATAAATCAAAATCAAAATGAAAATCAAAATCAAAATGAAACAGCCAGAACTAAGAATATCGAATTAACGAGAGTTCTGCAGAGATAATCTTTACTTCATTTGTATGGTTAAGAATTTATGAATAGCATTTAAGCCTTAAACTTGCGACTCCCCCTCTTTCGCAAAAAAGCACCTGGAAACTTAAACTTCAATCTGAACAACTTTCTTCTTTTTTGCGAGAGAGGGGACAGGGGGGTGAGTCCTCAACGTATCACTGTCAAATCTGCGGACAAAATGTTTACTTCACTATTGTCACTTTCAAGTTTGAGAACGTACACATACACTCCAGCCAACACTGATGTCTCTTTGAATCGCCCATCCCATTCAATTGGTATCTCCTTCGTCTCAAACACCAAATCTCCCCATCTACCTTGATCAATCAAAATCAAAAAGAAAATCAAAATTGCAATGGGGGAACTATCGAATCAGTGTAATATCTCCTGACAAAAGCCTCGTCTCAGCATCCGAATAGTTCAGTTTGAGTACATATACATATACTCCAGGCAACATCTCTTGATTGTTGAACTTACCATCCCAAACAATAGGACTCGATTCTGTTACAAATATCAAGTTTCCCCATCGATCGAAGATCTGGCATTGAACACCA
>DATDQA010000290.1:0-3855 GCA_035292505.1 Saprospiraceae bacterium
GGGAAATGGTGCCTATCACCGAAGCCATCATGAAAGCAGGAAAGATGCATATGAAGAGTCGTCTGTGATTAATATGCGTTAGCAAATCCATTCCAGATGGTAAGTGTACGATGTTTTGTGCCAATGACTTTAGGCGTAGAAAGTACGAGGAATCTGTGATGTATCAGGGAGTGCTACTGCGTTTGTATCTTTCACCATGCACAGAGATTCACTGAAACAAATAGTACTTTTTAGTCTCTTGTTGACCTGTGTACTTCCGTTTTATGCACAACAACATTTTGATCCGCTTTCTTCCATCAGCGGCGCCGCCTCCTATGCCCTCGTCTACCACAACGACCTCCTCTACTCGGGGGAAGGCAACACTCTGAGTATCTATGATGCTGGACCAGGTACACTCCCACCCTATGCACGCATGTACCGGCAAAGATTCGGGTCGTTTATCGATGACCTCCTCATTGAAGACAACACGCTTTATGTCTGTGCGAATACCGATGGACTGTATGCATTCGACATTTCAAGTCCTCCGCAAACGGTCTTTATGGCATCCTGGAAACCATCAGGGCTTGACGAAGCAGTCTTTGACATTGCTGAATTTGGTGATACCGTGTTTATTGCGAACAAAACAAAATTGACGGTACTGCGGAGATCGGGAGATGGCTATATCCGCATCACAGATCTTATCGCAATGACAAATCCAAATTCCCGCATCAGGGGCTGCGCGATCAAGGACGGCATCCTCGCGTTCACCGTAGCCACGATGTTTGTCTTTCCAACACTTCTGGATGGGATATATCTTTATGATGCAACGACCTTGACACAGCTTTCATTCTGGCCTGAAGCATATGGCGACGCAGAAGAGGTACTCTTCGGACAACAGACTTCTTTGCTTCATATCATGGGTGGAGGCCAGTTCACCAGCAGTTTGCCTTTTCCATTTTCAGATCCGCGCGGACATTATTATGTGCTCGATATCTCAATACCTTCAATGCCAAAGGCCGTTTTCCATGATACCATTGCAGGTATTACGGGCCTCGGTGATACGCAGGTATTGGATGCTGCATTGAGGAATGACACGATCTATATTGCCACGCGCACAGGCGACGACCAGATATTCCCTGTAGACGGCAATGTTTTTGTCTACGACGCGAGAAAGGCTGATTCTATTTCATTGATCACAGACATCAGCGTCGGCCTCCTGCATTTTGATGTGGCGTTGCAGGGAGAATTGATGCATGTCGCATCTGAATGGTTTGGCATTCGCACCATTGATATCCAGGATATTTTGATACCTATTGATCTCGGTGATACCCGAACAGGAGGTTGGTGTACAGAGACAGATATCCATGGTGATCTGATGGTACAGGCGAATGAAGGTTATGGGACACAGCTTTTCAGTATCGCCGACCGCCGCAATCCGGTATTGATCGGTTATCATGATAATGTCGGACAGGGATTCAATTTCAACGCAAGGTTTTCCGCAGATGGCGATTATATCTATGCCACTTACCTGGAAGGTGCGACACTGAATGAGTTCCGTGTCCTGGAAACTGCGACCATGCAAGAAGTCGGTGCATTAAATTTTTTTACGGGCTATGAACATTGCTTTGTCTATGAAGACCGCTTCATCTCTTACGCGAAGAGAATTATTGGACAGAGCTATATTACTCTCGTAAATGTTTCGAATCCACTTGTTCCGCAGTTGATAACGACAAAAACGATGAATGTCGAAGACATGCAAGTCACTTCCAGCGGTCTTCTGTGGGTATGTCGGACAGATTCGTTGTTGATATATGATATCTCAGACGTCATTGGATTCAAGGATGCGATCGCGGCTGCAGGAGACCCGTTCCGGCGCATTGCCAATCATGGAGATACAGTAGTTGCCTATCGCGATTCGGGATTGGTGACATATTATTATGACACAGCTTCGGAGAATATTGAGCAGTTGAATACTCTCGGGCCGTTGTCCAATGGAATACCGACGCATTTGGCGATGGACGGCAAGGCGATTTATACGGGCTATACAGAGTATGGGCTATTTGCCGTCGATCGCAATTCCGGTGCGGAGCTGGATTCTTATCGTACCGGGCTTGACTTCATCTTCCCGCAATGGTGGCCACTGGAGAACGTACAGGTGTTTGATGATCTGATCGTATTGACCGAATATTTTGGTCAGACGACACTATTGACTTTTGAAGATACCACTACGGATGTGTTTGATATGCATCCATCTCCGGATATGCGTTTTGAGATATTGCCAAATCCGGCAGATGAATCTGTCAGGATAGTCAACCCACATGGGGGATCGTTCACATTACGCGTCCTTGACGTACGAGGAATACAAACCTTTGCTCAGGATTTTCGGGAAGAGGATAATACTCTATGTATTGATTGGCTGCCAGGTGTTTATTTCGTGCATGTCTTGCAGAACGAAAAGTCGGTGTATTGTCAGAAATTGGTTGTGACAGAGTAGGCGAAGTCACAGACTTCGCCGAAGGACTTGTTGCAAACTTCGAAGAAGTTGATGGAATTATACACGTAGGAAGTTGTGAAGGCGAAGTTATAGACTTCGCCAAAGGTTGTTCGGGTTATCCCAGCGTTTTAGTAATCATCAATGCGCGCAACTTCGCAAAATTCACTTCGTCGAGTTTGAATGTGATCGGAATTTGTCCGGAATGAAAGACAACAGAAACCAAACTTAACTGCTGGATCGTTGAAAGCACCTCATCATCCACTGTTGCTTCAATTCTGAAGAGTTGCAGTTCGTTTGTAGAGATGCTTACATTTCCATCCATGGCTGTGCCGGAGATCTGGGCTGTGTTTCGGGGATTCGCATGAGTGAGTTGAAGCGGAAATCGTTGCTTGTCAATAAACAAATACGCTATGTCCTCAATCGGCCATTCTTCAGGACTTGATCGCAACACAAACCTCAATGTATACTCCACATGGTCGGACTCAACAGACTTCAATACTTCCATCTTACATGTGAATCTTGGGCCCCAGGCGATCCGTTCTTCAGATTCTGATCCAAGTTGTACCGAATAGAAAGTGCGCATTGTCACCGGATCACGATACTCCTTGATCGACCTGTCGTATGCGCCAGTAGAAATAAAATTACTTGGCAGCGTTGGTGTGCAACTTATGAGCGCGACCAGTGAGAGAAGAGATATACGCATAAAATGAATTTTGTTCATTTACACTACCTGCGGATCATGTCAAATACATATTCATCATGATTGACATTCGAATTTATTTACGCCACGTTGTGGCTATAAACGTGTGACTCCTTCGGAGTCGCTTATGGGTACATTTCTTGCACTTGCACTTGTACTTGTAATTGTACTTGTATTTGTATTTGAGTTTGCGCTTGTGTTTGTGCTCCCCTCGAACCCTGAGCTTGTCGAAGGGCGCTCTCTCGTTCTCTCACTTTCACACATTCTACTCCACCCTTCTTCCCTCTGCCCTACGCGAGTTGTACTCGGTTGTCCCGGTCTTCTTCAAATCGACCATCAGTGAAGCAAAAGCGCTGCGTGTGTCTACATCATAGAGGTTGCCGTTGTAATGTACCTTCCCCTGGTCGCCCTCCCATTCTTTGGCGAGCAAGGCATAACGATTGCGCATTTTAGGATTAGGGCCAAACATCAGATAGAGGTCGTTATCCTGAGATTCGAAGCTTACCGCAAAACGTTTCTCCCGTGGCATAAATAATAAGACACCCGGGGTATACGCGGGAATCCGGATCTCCTCAATACGCCGCCCATTTTCGATTCTGATCTTTCCGCCCGTGATATGTGATTCCCCGCTTGTCATCTGGCGGGTGAGGAGGACATCTTCAGATAGGTAGAACTGTATTTT
>DATDQA010000291.1:0-6714 GCA_035292505.1 Saprospiraceae bacterium
AGGTGTAGCGCTTCTCATCGCTGCGCTTTCTGCAGAGGGCACCAGTATGATTCACAATATCAATCAGATCGATCGGGGTTATCAGAGGATTGATGAGCGGCTGAACATGCTTGGGGCGCAGATTGAGAGAGTGGCGGTATAGTTTGGAGTTTTTAGAATTGCCATTATTCTCATTCGGGGAATGAAACTTCAGCAGAGTAATACGATGAGCAATTTCCCCAACTTTAAGTTGGTTTTTATCATTATACTCTCACACATACTAGTCATTTCCTGCGAGAAGAAAACAAGTGTTAATAGGGAAACCTCATCTGATATAAATGATGCAGAATGGCAGAAAGGAAGAAAGCTCTTTCTTGAGACTTGCGGAATATGCCATCAGGCTGTGAAGAAAGATGAGATCTTTAAACGATACATTACTTCGATTGCTGCGCTGAATGCTGAGCAGAAGCAGAGGATTTGAGAAAGCTTTTGGCAGGAGACAAACATCTGTTCGTAGGAGACGACCGGTTTAACAATGAAGACCTAAAAGCAATTGTGATGTTCATCATTACACCACGCAAAACCGGTGCAGCGCGCTAAGTCGAGCAATTTTTCAAGAAGCACGCTTGATCTTTTCCGATCAATCAATCTCACTCATTTCTTCCTCTCAGTCACAAACATGATCAGTTCCTCCATCGATGACCTGGCAGAAGAAGGTGGCAATGTTTGACTAATGGCGATAGCCTCATCACGGAGCCGGCGCATTGTTTCACTCGCCTTTTTAATACCACCGCTTGCATGTACAACGGAAATCAGTTCCTGTACTTTTTTCCTGTCGTCATTGTGATGTTTGATCGTGCGGATCATGTTACGTCGTTGGGTGCGGTCTGCGTCATGCAATGCATAGATCAGGGGTAAGGTGATTTTTTTTTCCTTGATGTCAATGGCATGCGGTTTGCCGATATCATCATCGCCATAGTCGAGAAGATCGTCCTTGATCTGAAAGGCCAGACCCGTCTTTTCGCCCAACAACCGCATCGTTTCTACCATCTGTGAATCCGAGGACACAGAAGCTGCACCGGCTGCACATGATGCGGCAATCAATGACGCCGTCTTCTGCCTGATGATATCAAAATAGACCTCTTCTGTGATGTCGAGGTGTCGTGTCTTTTCGATCTGCAGAAGTTCTCCTTCACTCATTTCTTTCACTGCGCGAGAGACAATCTGCAGGATGCGATATTCTTCATTGTCCAGCCCCAAAAGCAGTCCCCTGGACAAGAGATAATCACCAACCAGCACGGCGATTTTATTTTTCCAAAGCGCATTGATCGAGAACATACCACGGCGTTCATAACTATCGTCTACGACATCATCATGGACAAGAGTCGCAGTGTGCAGTAGCTCAATCAGAGATGCGGCCCGAAAGGTAGATTCATTGATGTCACCACAAATCCGTGCGCTGAGGAAGACAAACATCGGTCGCACACGCTTGCCTTTGCGCCGGATGATGTAATACATAATCTTATCTAGCAGCGGCACATGACTCCGAAGCGCTTCACGGAAATGATCCTCAAAGGATTCCAGTTCCTGCGCAATTGGCTGCTTGATATGATCGAGTGTATCTGACATCGTACCTATTTTCCGGATCAGGTTCCGCTCGCCGTTGAATTGGACTTCAAAGTGTTATCCCGGCTTGCGTTGCGCTCGATGATCGCGATAAAGGCGAGATTGAGGAAGAAAAAGGAACCCACTTTGTCTGTTTCAATCATATCATTCAGCAGTAGGGCGAAGAGAATAAAAAACAGCGAGCCAATCACACCAGCCAGCAGCTTCCTGTAGAATCCAGGTTTCAACCTATGATATAGCCATTCCGCACGCAGCAGACTGATAAACAACAAGGCGAGGAAAATGATTAAGCCAGGAAGCCCCTGTTCTACCGAAGTCATCAGAAAATAATTGTGCACACCTGACCGCTCAGGATTATCGCTCACGTAAGTGACAAAATGACGATCAGAGTACGGCTTATAAAACGATACGAAGTTATTTGGACCAAATCCCACTATCGGCTTTTCCTGTATCATATAGAACGCTGCGATCCACCGGTAAAACCGCTCCATTGTAGAGACATCTTCGAAACGATAAGTTGCTTGCAGCAGGTTCTCAAATTTATAGTGCGTAATCGTTTTGTAATAATCGGGTGCATAGTTGATATACCGGTTATCTTTTGATAGGCTAACCAGGAACACACCGATGACAATGATTGCTAAAAGTATTACATAACGAACCAACTTCCATCTCGCCAGCAGAAAACCAACGACAGCCACTAGCAATCCTACGTATGCGGCACGTGTATAGGTGAGATAAATCGCGATAAGGAAGACGCCACAAAGCACCCAACCCATGTGCTTAGACATCCATCTGTCACGCAGAACAAACACGAAAGGAAAGAAGACCCCAAGTATCAGGGCATAGTCCACGTGATTCCTGTAGAATGGTTTCAATATTGTATTGACACTCTCAAAACTGAAACCCTCCATAGCATGCCTGACCATAATGACTGCTATCGTAAACAGCAATGGAACGAGCACCCACAAAAACCATTTCCGGATATCGTTCTCATGGCGAAGGATAAGATAACTGAGAAAATAAAATGGAACGATGTACCAGATTTTTGCGAGCAAAAATTTGATGGAAACAATCTGATCAGAAGAGTAAAGCGCCGTCAAAGTAATCCAGCCTACATGGAATAAGATCATCAGCGAGATCGGATGGAAGAGAAGTGCAAAAGATATCCCCCTTATACGATGCGCAAACCAGAGTATCGCGACTGCCGTGAGCATGACCATCAGTGCTTCAGCAGGGAAGTCAGTGCTGAAGCCACCGGAGAATTCAAGTTCTGTCGAAAACGGAATACACGCCCACATGAACAAATACACAATACGGAAATCGGTAACGGTGAGATATAACACCAGGGCTAGTGGAGGGATCGCCAGTAGGCGGAGGTCATCGAAGGAGACTGCGGAGATAATGCTCGCTACAAGGATCACAGTCCATGTAAGGAATAAGATCCTGCTGTGCGGCAGGTACTGCTTCATATTGGATGAAAGCTGTATTGCTTTGCGTATCATAATTGTTCCCGAAGGCCAAATTTAAGCCGGGATTCTTCACCGTACTCACCAAATTGAATGTGTCTGTAACGGCGATGAACCGACAGATAACCCTTTCGTCCGTATTAAAAAAAAGTACATTTGTCGGCTCAGGCAAAACGCGTCACGTGCTTTCATTCTTCCGGAACAATCGATTTCTCAACAGTGTCCTTCTGCTACCTTATGTGGTGCTGCTGCGCTGTTTTGCTTTACCCGGAGGTTTTCCAGGGGATATTCCGTCGAAAGGGATGTTATCCCAATGGATGGTGGGTGATATGTTCCATTCCAGCACATTATCGGTCATCATTGGGATCATATTAGTATACTTTCAGGCTTTGCAACTGAACAGGGTTGTGATCCAGAACCGTATGACATACGATCTTACGTTGTTTCCGGGGATGATGTATGTGTTGCTTGTGAGTTATTTTCCTGCATACAATGGTCTGTCATCTCCACTCATTGCCAATACATTCATTCTGATCGCCCTCGAGAGTTTATTTGCAACTCATAAGAAGTCAGGAAGTGCGGGGCGCATCTTTGATGCAGGGTTATGGTTGGCCATGGCGGGACTCTTTTACTTTGGGTATAGTATACTTGTGTTGTTTGGTATTGTGGGATTATCAGCATTACGTACATTGAAGTCACAGGAATGGCTGCAATATTTTATCGGATATATTACGCCAATCAGCATTTTTGCGATGCTGGACTTTGTGTTGCATGGTGATCTTACCGGACTCGCTGCTCATTTCAGCGCAAATATGGGCACGCTCGATTTTCAATTTACAGGATTGAGTACATTTATCAATATTGGTTTCTTTGCCTTGCTCCTTCTTGTGTCACTGATCAGTTTTGGTTCATTCAAGCAGAGAAAGAACATTCACACGCAGAAGAAAGTTGACCTTTTGATGTGGCTTTTGTTCTTCGGATTTTCAATTGTCCTGATACAGGCCAGAATTGGCGTTTCGGATTGGATTGTACTCACAATTCCACTGGCATGTTTTGTGGCAATGATCATTGCTCAATCTACACAGTTTATCATTTTCGAGGTCGTCCATTTTCTCTTCCTTTCCGGGTCGATAGCGATGCAATTGTGGTGGATCATAAGTAGATGAAATGCCCATGAAATTGTCTGGGGTGGTATTTGTACTTTTGCAGCTTCTTCACAAATAGAGCATTACGCATGAAATTCGGAATTGTAGTTTTTCCCGGCTCGAACTGCGATCATGATATAGAACATGTGCTTGGTACAGTGATGGGTGCGGAAATTGAAATGCTTTGGCATAAAGACACGAGTCTTCACGGCCTTACTACGGAGGACTGCATTATACTCCCGGGCGGTTTCTCTTATGGCGATTATCTACGTGCAGGTGCACTCGCGCGTTTTTCGCCGGTGATGCGATCAGTCATCAGGCATGCTCAGAACGGAGGTTTCATCTTTGGGATCTGCAATGGCTTCCAGATCCTCTGCGAGGCAGGATTATTGCCTGGAGTTCTCATGCGCAATGCCGGACAGAAGTTTATCAGTAAAATGATCCATTTGTGGACCGTTACACGGGACACTGCTATCTCGGCTCGGGTACCGCACGGTAAAGTAATCAGCATGCCAATTGCCCATGCCGATGGCCGATATGTCATTTCTCCGGAAGGCCTTGAAAGGCTTTACGAAAACGACCAGGTGATCTTTCAATATTGTAATGCCGAAGGAGATTGCACGCCTGAGGCGAATGTCAATGGTTCGACAGATCATATTGCCGGCATTTGCAATGAAGGCCGGAATGTTTTCGGCATGATGCCTCATCCTGAGCGCGCCTCAGAGATCGAATTAGGTTGCAATGACGGTAAGCTCCTTTTTGATGCATTGATCGAAAGTAAGATAGTAGAGACGGTCGCTGCCATAGCGAAATAGTCCTTTCATGTTCGCCTTTTAGGAAGAAACGCTATCACCTCGGTTTGTCCAGCTTGATCACCATCACCTCTTTCTCTGAAAACAGCATCCATGCAAAGTCATAGATTAGAAATACTGCTTAGCCTGCGCATTCTGCACAGTGGAGGTATAATAATCCGGATGAAAACCCTTACGGCTGAGTATTGAGAGCTCGACAAAGAATTTCCGTTTGCCGATTGTAGTATATAACTCCGACAGGATCTTCCAGTTTTTATGCAAAATCGCATCAACATCCCTGGTTGCGGGAATTATCTCATCACTCTTGTTCCTGAAGTACAGGGCTCTGCAAGCATTTGAGCAGAACCGTTTGTCACGACGGCCATTCAGTCGTGCGCCACAGATAGGGCAGAAATCGGTTGTTCGTGGTAATGGCATAATGTAGGTATTAATGTGAATCGGTAACATCATGAGCGGTTAAAGTAATGGCTCGTGCAATAATAAATCAAATTCCTAAATGTGTAAACCGTTTAAACGGTTTAAACCCTCCCCGTCCGATCAGGCGGGCGTTCTAACCGTTCGAACGGTTAATTCCACGTCCCGCTTGATCCGAAGCAAGGGCTTCTCGAACGGCTAACTACCGAAAATTGGATTCGAGCCGACTTCTGACGAGAACAGAGCACTTGAGTCGCAATCCGTTTAAACCCTGCCCGTCCGATCAGGCGGGCGTTCTAACCGTTCGAACGGCTAATTCCACTTCCCGCCTGGTCCAGAGTGAGGGCTTCTCAAACGGCTAATTACCGAAAATTGAATTCGGGGCCTCCTTGATTTGCCAGAGGATTGACTGTCTTAGGGCCAAACTAAAACGGTTTGAATCGCTCATAGTGATAATGCTTCGCGTGGTCCAGGCTTACTTAATCATGATTCCGAATGGAACAATTCCCATAATGAGAAACCCTCTCTGATCCCGTCGGAGGGGAGGTGAAATGTATCCTCCCTCTGCTGTTAAGATAAGCCTAACATCCTTCCAACCACCAACAACTCTACCTCCAAGCCGTTATCTTTGGCGCCTTGGCAAATATCCCGGTATGAGACTGTACTTACTCACACTTCTGACAGCCTTTTTCTGTTGGCCTTACGCATCGGCCCAGATCCTGAGTCCTGTAAAATGGAACTACAGTTCGGAATTTGTAGGGAATGACGAATACGATCTCATTTTTAACGCGAAAATCGATAAGGGCTGGACCATTTATTCGCAATTCCTGGATGATGGGGGACCTATACCCACATCGTTCACTTTTGAAGATAGCCCTCATCACACGCGTATCGGTGAAGTAAAGGAATCTGATAATGTCAAAAAGGGACACGATGCCATTTTTGAAATGCAGGTTGCTAAGTTTTCGGAGTATGCGAAGTTTACGCAGCGTATCAAAGTAAAGGATGCCTCACAACCCGTTGTTGGCTACCTCACCTTCATGGCCTGCGATCATGAAAAATGCATCCAACCACAGGATATAGATTTTAATATTACACTCCCAACGCCGACAAATAAAAAATCAGATGCAGGCACCGATGAGAAGGTAGCTGATCTTGCTTCCGACGAAGAGCAGAAGTCAGATCTTCCGTCAAATACAGATCCGGTGAAGAAAATGGTTGATGAAACAGTGCCTTTACCTGTAAATACTGATGTTGTAGCACAGTCAGAAG
>DATDQA010000292.1:0-11587 GCA_035292505.1 Saprospiraceae bacterium
AAAGTCATCTTTTGCCCACGCTCACCCCTCGATCCCCTGAAGGGGAAGTCCACGCGCATTGAATTTCAATGTATTACGCGGGCGGCGGTTCCACCTTTAGGGGGTCAGGGGGCAGTTGAAGCACTTTTCGGAGTAAACTCAAATGTTAAAATCAAAACAGCTGAAGATTCACTTCCCATTCCGTTACCCAGACTTCTTTACCGTTAACTTCTTCATCTGAGCGTCTGTAATCATTGCCTTGATCGAAGAGGGGATAAGACGATTTAAGAACAGGAATGCTTTATTGATACGACCGGGGATTATCACTTCTTTTCCATCCAGACACGCTTGCACAGCTTTTGATGCCACAAATTCCGGAGAAGTAATGCTCTTTCGTGCTAACCAGCCACCCTGGTTATTTGCGAGGACGGAACGAATATTACTACTCAGACCACCCGGGCAGACCACGGTGATCGAGATGTTCTTGTTTCGATACTCCGCCTGCAGACTTCGGGTAAAGGAATAGACAAAGGCTTTTGATGCGCCGTACATCTGCTTGTTTGGGAGATAGAAGAAAGCGCTCAGGCTGCTCACATTGAGAAGATAAGAAGGTGTATGTGCCAGGAGGTCATTGATAAAGTACCTGGTCATCATCGTGGTGCCAAGGACATTGAGACGTGCCTGGAATAATGCATGATGGAGAGACAATTCATGGAATGGTTGTGTCATGACGACACCGGCATTATTAACGAGCATGTTTACGTTCAAGCCCAGTTCTTGCACCGTATCAAAAACATGTTTGCATCCGGATTCGGTGCTGAGGTCTGCAGCAATAATTTCGATGTGAACCGGAAAGTTGTTGGAGATAAATGATTTCAAAAAGGCTAATTCGGGACCAGGTAGTGCGACAGCAATGATGTGTCTGTTTCGGCGCGCACATTCGATCACAAAACTCTTGCCTAATCCTTCACTGGCGCCGGTGATAAGTGTATAGCAGGTATCATGCATGTGATCCATTCCTGAGATGGACGATGGTTTTACGGATGCCTTCATCAAATGGGGTAATTGAATATCCGAGTTCAGCAATTGCTTTTTCAGAACTGAAGCTGAAATTCTGAAAGAGCCGGTCAACGACTTTCGGGGTAAGTTCAGGAGACTGATTCATTGTCCATGCCTTTGCCTGAGCGGTCATGGCGACTGCCTTGATTACGGACTTAGGCAACCTGATAAAATAGCCCTTGTTTTCTGCATGCATTTTGATGGTACGCATAAACTCTCCAAAACTCACATTCTCACCACCCAGAATGTACTTTTCGCCTCCACGACCAAGCAGCATCGCAAGGATATGTCCATGTATCACATCATCAATGTAAGTATAGTTGCTTTTAATATCATCACATGTCGGTACGAAATAAAAACCTCTCCTGAGAAAATTGTAAATGAATCGGTTTACACCACTGCTATACGTAGCGATACCCGGACCATAAACCCGCGAGGGTGATACAATCACCCCTGTCAATCCTCGTGCATTAAATTCTTTTACCAGATTTTCCGCCATTTGTTTGCTGACCTCGTAGTCATTATCATAGCCGATAATGCGAGGATCACTTTCACGCATCGGTTTATTCAACGAAGGACCGATCACAGCCGTTGAACTGGTATAGACGATCTTCTTCACGTTTGCATCGAATGCAGCCTGCAACAGGTTTTTTGTCCCGTCGACATTCGTGCGATAGAAGAGCGTGGGGTCTTTATGTGCAAGTCTCGCCAGTCCCGCCACATGATAGGCATGTGTGCAGCCGTTCATCGCTCTATGCACCGCCTCCAAGTCTTGAATATCACCTTCAAACAAATGAATATCAGGATGATTCAAAATCTGACGCGCTGCACGATTTCGGACAAGTACATGCACAGTTTCTCCTTGATTGGCCAGGTACAAAGCAAGTCTCTGCCCGATATATCCGGACGCTCCTGTAATCAGAGTTTTGTTTGCGTTGTCCTGAGGGTTAATCGACATGATTCCTTTTTCGGCTATAAAAGAACTCAAAGCTAAGCGCCATGATCGAATGAAAGAACGCTGCAGGCCATACGCTTTGTGTATACAATGTCAGCCAGCACAGGAGAATCCCAAGAGGGATGCTCAGCAATGCTTCTCTCTTGTTTTTGACAATGTGCATGACTGAATAGATCAGCGTGTTGATTGAGATTGCGAATACCGGTTCAAGCCATGTAGTCAGAGAGTGAAGCAGCGTGCCTCGCAACAGAAATTCATAGGAAACCATATACATACTGGTAATAAGTAAATATGCAATCCATCGCCATCTCCTGTCCTGTAAACCCGCATAGAGCAATCGCTGAGTGTTACTCTTATCTGCGCGCGTAAGCAAAAAAGCCAGGAAAGGTACAAGTATGCTGATGATTCCAATGCTCCAGACAGAGGATTTTGTAAACAACACCCAGGAAGGAAAGTTAGCGGTTTGCGTGATCAGAGCCGGCAACATCAGGAGAAGGGCCAAAGCTCTCTGCAGGATCAGGTTTTGAATCTTGCCCAGAATATGCCCGGTCACCGGGTGGCGCGAAATCAAACCGGGTCTTGAGAGCAATGCAATTGCTCCCAGCAGGAGGAGGAATAAGAAAATGCGCATTCTTAGCTCTGCACGTGCGGCCCCGTGGCTCTATTTTCACGACAATATCGCAAACTACCATTTTAGCCGGCACATGCGGGCATAACTTTTCAACGCACTACAAGAGCGTCTTCTATGTCGATATTCGCGTTGCAGGCAAGATATGGCTGCATGCGGGCGAACCAGTCGTTATTCAGACTGTAGATTTTTAAGACCTCTTCGATCTGACCGAAATTGCCGTGATGATTTCTGAAATTCACAATTGCTTCAGCCTGTCTTTGTGTGACATATGGATGCACTGACAATTCTTCAGTGGTTGCTGTGTTCAGATTAAACTGTCGCGGTCCTGATTCCATGACAAGTCTTGAGGTAATCTGCTGGAACGTCTCTGGGAGTAAACCATATGTTTCACCTACCTGTTGTATCGTATAAAAGCCGCCGAGGCAATCCCGGTACTTCACAATACGGGAGGCCAGCACTTCACCAATACCGGGAAGACTCTTCCATTCTTCAGGACCTGCAGTATTGATTTCTACATATGTGTTTCTGCTCATCTGTGCATTCACGACGGCATCGGATTGGATCTGGATACAACTGATCAATGAAGCAAAGAGGGTACTGTCCATTCCATAGATCTTCTGTATGTCTTCTGCCTTTCTGAATTTGGCCCCTGACTCCCTGTATTTGATGAGATTATTTGTGACATAAATACTGACACCCATATCGACCAGCTCTTCCCTGCTCACCGTATTCGGATCGAATGCACTGCATGCAATATCTTTCTGTTGCTCACGCGCACGGAATGACTCTTTTTGATCAGTGTACGGCGTGTAAGCATTGTACGATCTGACAGCCTTTTTTGGGTACTGCCGCCTGTGATAAGATCTCCTGCCCGCCTCGGAAGTTTTAGCATTTAGCTGGGATGTGTCATGATAAGAGTAACCATTCAAAGTCAATGCGGTCTCCGGATTGGCAGGAGCAGGAAAGGATCTGTTCCTGACATACGGAAAAGAAATGCTGAGTACCAGTATGCCGGCGATTGCGACGATCGCACGGAACTCAGCCCGCGATGTGTTGCCATTGTTTTTCATGCGTCTTGTTGTTTTTCTGTTTAGCGAGATAGAATGCTCCATGTTCCCGTAAATCATGAAACGGTTGATCATGTTGAGTGAAGAAATCTTCGGCAGTTTGCCGCATAGTATAGCTCAGTCCTGCCGAAAGAATGATCCAGTCGGCATGCAGATCGAGAATATCGGACTTCTCGAGGTCAAACTCCGGATCTGTAATCACAGCGATACGGAAACGCATAGAATCATTTATAAAGGATTTCTTTGGCGCAAGATCAAGCACATGTACATGGTCTGAGGTATCGAACGGAGAGGGGACTAACACTTGAGAACGTGATACCCGGAATGTATTTCTGAATGCGGCAATTTCTTTTGCCTGGTACTTTGACATGGTGTGTGCTTCGAAAGTCGTATAACACCTGTTTCCTGCAACGAAATCAATCGCTACGTGATCTCCATTGGGATAGATTGCCAGCATTTCATTGTTCCTTGCGTTGTATTCTGAGTAGGTATGGAAAACTCCGAACAGCACAATGGCAGATGCGGTGGCAAAGGTCCATTGTCTGCGTTGTGTCAGGATACGTAATGCAAACAGAACAACACCTCCACTGAGTATTGCGACCTCCAGTGGCGATAGGAAGATGTTCGAAAAGTGACTCAATGGGAGATTGCTCATACCGATAATTGCATCGTTCACTACGCTGATGCTGAAATCCATTCCTTGTCCGGCTAATTCAGCTCCGGCAGGTATCAGATGATGTAATAATAGGATGAGGACACCGCCAATCAGTATCACATAGGAAGCCGGTATGGCTATAAGGCTCGATAGTATGGAAATTGTTGAAATCTGCTGGAAGTAATGGATCAGCAATGGCAGCAATAGAAGTTGTGCCGCAATGGACATCACAATTGTGCCCCAGATAAACTTTGTGATATGGGATCTGACTGCAACAAGCCGATAGAGCGGTTTAAAAAAAATGAGGATTCCACCTAATGCCAGGTATGAGAATTGAAAGCTCAATGAGTTGATCTGTAGTGGATCAAGGCTTAGACACGCAAATGCAGTGAAGGCCATGACGTTAAGCCCTTTTGACGGGCGCCTGAGGATTATACCGGTGAGGAAAATGGATGTCATCAGGGATGCCCGTGTGATAGATGGGGCGAGTCCTGCGATGAAAGCAAATGTCCAGATACCACTGAGCAGCATTGCGATACGGAAAATTTTGATGGGTATCTTGTCCGAAGGCCTTACGCGACCAACAATCAGAAAGAGCAGGACACTGACAATTCCGACATGAAGCCCTGAAATGGACAGGACGTGAATCGTACCCGTCTTCGCATAGGCGTCATAGATGCTATCATCTAATCCATCCACAATACCGATGGTCATCGCGAGGAGCACTGCACAACTTTGCTCATTCCTGACATAGGTTTCATAGATCTTTTGGATGGCCTCCCGTATTTCAGCGCTTTTGCGAACCAGGTGAAATCCACCGTGATAGCGCAGATGAGAAATGATGCGCGCACTATCCAGATATGTTTTGAGATGAATTCCCTGTCGTACATAATATTTCGCTGCGTCGAAAGCATAAGGATTCCCCGGAGATGAGATAATTTGCAGGCCCCCATGAAATATAAGGGTATCTCCAGGTAAGAGTGATACTGTACTATCCTGGACATAAGCGATTGCTCTGATATTGCGATGGAAAGTCGATGGGGCGTTAATACTCAGATAGGCTTTGTGGCCATAATCCGTCCTGGTTACATTTCGTACGCTTGCAGAAACGAGCCCCTTCGATGTGGAAAGTCGTTGAATCTCTGTCTGCGAGGGTTCCACTGAGCTTCGTAAGAATGTGCCCATTGTGAACATGAGTGCAACCAAGAGGCCTGTGCGGACTTGCTGTTTACGATGTATGTTCTTACAGAGAATTGGGAAAATTGAAAATATCACTGTGAGCACGAGGCCAATAACAAGGGCTGCGATCCCTTCTACTTCCTGCTGGATAAGTATCCCTAAAATGAAAGGGATACACATGCGGACAAACGGAATTTCGTGCCAATGAATTGATGCCACTTGCTTTATTAATTACGCGTGCAAATCTATTGGCGGCCCGACCTATGGCCAATTAATCCTTCACCGTTATCCGGTTGCGATGAATGTTTTTTTAGCGGATATCTCCAATTTTGTCTACAGCAGTATCTGTCAGTGGAATTTTTGTACACATATGATAGAATTGCTGATGCAGATAGAGGCCGCCTTCGCCAAAGGCTTCGGTGGCTGAAAGAAAGCGGAGGAAATAGAGGAAACAGAGGATGGGGAAGAAATAGAGGGGATAGAGGAAGGGAAGAAATAGAGGAAATAGAGGTCGCCTTCGCCAAAGGCTTCGGTGGCTGAAAGAAAGGGGATGAAATAGAGGAAATAGAGGAAGCGGAGGAAATAGAGGAAATTGAGAATTTCCCTTCTTTCTCTGCTTCCTCCCTTCTCAGAAATTTGATCTTAACTTTGGAACAGTCAATTGATTATCACTTTCATGCGATTCATCGTCTACTTCGTTTTTCTCGCAGGATGGATAGGTCTCTGGTGGTGGACATATGTCTATCATATCAAGGCATGCGGCGACGATTCAGGATCGGTGCCTGGAGTGAAAGTGGAGTATGCACAGAATACCCTTATCCCTTTGAGCTTTAAATGGTCGGATGCCACGCCAATCTTATCGGATCATTTCGCGCAATGGAGAGACTCAGTTATCGGTGCACTCGGGAAGGATCAAATTCTGGAAGTCACTGGTATCTCCTATCGTGATGAAACTCCTGTCGAAACGATTTCCGACCTAGGAACACAACGTGCAAAAGCGATCAAGCATGTTTTCGGTGCAAAGCTTCCTGACGCAAGAATGCTGGAACGTGCAGATATCGGGGAAATCACAGCTGATATCAAGAACAAGAATTTTTTAGGGTATCGGTTGCGTGCTCTTACCCAAAATGAAGATATCCTGGAAATGGGGGACTGTACCTTGATTTACTTTCCATTTGATTCTAACACATTGGTTTGGAATACCTCGATCGATGATTATATTACTGACCTCCACGCGCATCTTACGGATACCCGGGAGTCGGTCAAATTGCTTACACTTGCTGATCTCCAGAACCCCGAAAACTCCGATCATCATCTCGCCTTATGGCGCATGCATGCACTGAAGGACATGTTAATCTCAGTTGGTATCCCACCGGATAAAGTGAGAATAGGGGAAAGTGGTGAGGAGGTCCCGCCAGAATGCATTCCAGAGGGCATGAAAACGGAAGTGAAAGACTGGATCGCCCTGATATTTGTAAAATGAGATCTACCTATGTTTGATGAGAGTCCATTTACTGGTGCTTGCAAATATGCCACGTATGAAGTGCTTTCAATGTTGGCCGGTACTTTAGCGCTCGGTCTCTTGCTCGGATATCTCATTTGGGGATGGTTGCGCAGGCACGTGTCGGTGTTGCAAAACCGGGCAAATAGACTTCGACGGATTGCGGATTTACGACAAATTCAAAATGCAAGTCTCACAACCCGGCTCGCGACAGTCACTGATCAACTGGAACGGGCGGAGACGAAAGCATCCCTGGCCGAATATAAAATGCGCAGAGCTCAGGATGAGATTGAGTCCGTGAGGGATCAAATGGTTGTCACCCAACAACAATGGAGGGATCAACTTAAACAAACGGAACACCCGGATGTCCATAAGGAGACATTACCAGACTCAATGAGTTCGGATATGAGCTCTGAAATTTTCATAGAACCCACATTGGCAGATATATCTCTGGCGATGGAGACGGGCACTTTGGATCCAACGCACCAAAAGCCTGATGCGTCCCATATTGAAAACTTCATCCCGGAATCGCTGATGAAGCGAATCTCCGAAGAGTCACTTGGGATGGCAGAAGAAATATTTGATCGAAAGATCAAGGCTAACGATCTTAAGCTGATCTATGGTATCGATCAGAAAACAGAAGATTTGCTGCACCGTGCGGGAATCTTGTCCTGGTTGAATCTCGCTCAGAGCCGGCTCCCTGATTTGCGACGGATCACTGAGGAAGCAGGACCCAGGTATCGGACGCATGATCCAAAGACCTGGCCGATACAGGCGAGGATGGCTGCCAAAGGAGAGTGGAAAAAACTGAAAGCCTATCAGGATGCACTTAAAACAGGTGGGGACGAATAGCCAATGCTAAGTCCATCTGAAGTCCGAAAGCACTCAATAGCTAAAAGTGTTTTTCGGAGAAAGACGCCTTTTACCCTCCTGCAGATGGACAAGCATTTGAATTTTACTTTTGATAGGAGTTTCATTCTCCCTGCACGATGATCTTTACTGTACCAACTGCACTGCCATTTTCATTCAATACATGCCACACATAAAGGCCGCTGACAACATCACGCAGACTCAGTACATTAACTCCAGCACGAAGATCCATACGTGTGACGAGTTGACCCATAGGATCGAACAACTCGATATATTTCGCATTCGGTGCATTCTCACCAATCTCCGCGATCATATAATCGCTTGCCGGATTAGGAAACACCTTCACCTTCTCTTGTTGGTTCTCGATCTGTTGAATAAACGATGTCGTCGTACAAAGTGTGTCCACGCAGCCATCCTTTGTGATCTTGAGCAGCCAGCCAAAAGATCGGTAAACTTCATTGTCATCATAGTTATTTGCCCAGCCCACAGCGTATACAGAACCTGATGGTGATTCCGTTACTCCACTGAGATAACTGCGGGATCCAAGTTCTGTATGAAAAAACGCCGTATCAATCACTGACCATTCCAGTTCGCCATCGTTTGCGAGTTTGAGTATACGTCCGGATTCGATATTACAATCATTGTATGGACTTTCTTCTGTCAAACAAGTAATTCTTCCAGCAGCAAACCATCCGCCGTCACGACTCTTTTCAAGAGCACCCATATAGCCACTGTAAGAATAAGGGTCATACTCTTTGTACGAAATCAAATTCATACTCGTATCCCGACGCACGAGCACTGGAACAGATAAATCAACATCATGTCCCAGATCAGGTACGAACACTGGCTTTTCAAGGAAAGACACATACACCCACTCGTCATTCGTTGAATCATACTGGATGGACATAATTCCTCTGTTAGGAACTTCATCTTCAGTGGCTTCCCATTCCCACTTTTTGTTACCCAGTGAATCGATGGCACAAGCCCAGCCATGATAGAAGATCGGTTCATTTTCCCATTGATATCGTGTACCGGAGATGAGATATTCATTCTCGTCTACCATAGTAATCGTCCTTGAATTCTCCCAATACACAGGATGTCCATAAGTCTGCATCCATTGTTTCTCACCTTTATCATTAATCTTCACGATAAATCCATCGACTTGATAATTATCGAACTGATATAATCCGGTCAACAAATATCCGCCTGATGCTCTTACGATGTCTTGTGGAATTATTGTCAGTGCAGAGCCAATGCCATATTCATTTATAACAATATCGTAACCAGGCTGATAGAGCGCTGTACCAAACGCCGGGCGTCCCAGGAAATTGAATGAGATTATAATGGTATTATCCTCTGATACAGACATACCCACCTCCGAATCGTTCGCGAGTATTGCAATTCCTTCGGGGTCATGAATATTTATCCAATCAGCTACGTTGCCTAAAGTATCCAATAAAGCGATAAACATACCCTGCAAGGCAGAATCAGATTCAGTAATTATCCCGGATATCGCTATTTGATCGTCCCGGGAGTATGCAATTGAATGCATTCTTAATGAAGTTCCTTCATCATATGTCAGGTTAAGGCCATTCTGACAAACAGTGCGTCCGGCAAGAATTTCCAGAACACCCCAAATGAACATGCGGAAGATGGTAGTACGAATGTAGAAGGCAGGCAGAACTTCATTCTGCCTGCTTTTCCAAAATTCGACTATCACAAAGGTTTTCATTATGGATGTATAATCAAACGACCCATTTTGACAATCTGATCATCCCGATACAAGCTATAAACATAAATGCCGCCAGGTACTTCAAGGCGCAGTACATTTGACGATTCACTGCCGGATAGAACCTGATTAATCAACAGCTCATCATGTATGCTCCATAGTTTGATATGAATCTCTTGATCATTCGGTGCGGGTAAAAATATGTTTATTTCATCACCGTTATTCGGATTGGGATAAACAGTCACTTCTTCAAAAGTCATAATTCCGTTTTCTGGCAACAAGATAAATGGTTCAGGGGTTGGATCAGGAAGGACATAGTTCGTACTAAAACGATAATCTCTCAACATGAGCAAACTTCGCGCGATTGACGAAGCATGTCCCTTACTATCGCTGAAGTCAATAAGATCGTCCACATCGCCTTGAGTAAGTCCTCCAATTCCGCGTGCATCGAGCATTCCAAATATCGTATCAATAACGGCAATGTCATCTTCTACTTCCGCACTAAGATCAAACCGGGACGAGATATCTTCCAGAACTTGCCTGGCTGTTGAATAGTCTTCTTCCGCAGCGTAGTCCTTGGCGAGGAGAATATCGCCACTGACTGTTAACACTCGGGCATACCAAGCTCTAAGGCTATCCCGATGGAATGAAGTGCTATCAATTAAATAGTGTTGGATCATCAACAAGGATGCATGATCCATCAAAAACTTAGTTGAGGCAGCCTTACCCCATTCCTCCTCAGAAACAAACCCTTCATAATTCTCAAGTTGATCGAAATACTCATCTCTCAGATCTGTTAAATCATTACTTGAAAGGCAAGGCGGTGAGCAAAAGGCTTGAGCACAACTATTTATTGGCCCAGGTATAATGGAAACTATTCCCTCTACATCATCCGGTACTTGCACTGAACTGCTCTGATAGTAATGGTACTCATCAATATCAACTCCGTAGTTCGCAAAGTCTCCGTCATCCTGATCGCCAGTGGAAGAGAACGCATTCCCTGTTGCAACTTGCGATCCATCGGATGCAAAATCTACCTGCAAGGCGCTCATGTTATCCGTCCCGTAGTCGGAATCCTTTACAAAGAAATCTTTATCCGTAGTGCTTGAATTCACATTGCATGTATAACGCAGACCATCTTTGACTAAACCAGTTGAGCCATTTTGACCAAAAGCTTCATTCGCAAGTGTCAACCCTGAAAATCTATTTTTTCTAATCACACTATTCATATCCCCTAGGTTTTCCGCAGCAATACCAATAGTGTGATTCGTATTTCCGCTGCTTTCTGTAAACATATTTTCCTCAATCGTGAATCCAGCAAGTTGTTGATTGAGTTTGATCCCGACCTGATCGCCATCCATAACATCCGGATCGGGCACAGTACCCATATCAAAGTTGTTCAAAATCATGACACCATCACTCACACCATCGACTTCAATACCGGTGTAGCAGTCTTCGAAGTCGGCCTGGTAGACGCGAAATAGCTTGTTTTCACTGAATGAACCAGTCCATATTCCATATCCAAGGCCTTGGAACCGAGAGCTCTGGAGCACTTCACAGGTACCGGGCAGACAGGGTTCTGGATCTTGCGGGGTGACAGTTGCGGCACTTACAACAAATCCAGCATCGATGGCCGCGATCCCATATCCAAATTGATACTGTTTTTGATTACTTTCTGATGATGAAGCATTAATAAACTCACACCCAGTAAAGCTCACATCATCCACATCATAAAGAGCTACATGCTGGTCAAAATTGGGAAACATCAAACCATCATCAACTGTAAACGTACACTGCGTAAAACTACCTTTATATGGTCGTGGCTGGCCGTTGACCATATTCTCATAGGGCAGAAAGAAAACGCCGATTTGATTGTTTTGAAAAGTAGTACCCTTACAGGATATCCTGCCCCCTGTATCCTCTTCGGTAGGTCCCCATAGCTCGACCCCTGTCACTGCATTT
>DATDQA010000293.1:0-18003 GCA_035292505.1 Saprospiraceae bacterium
CGCAGGGTACAGGGTACGGAATTGCGATCAGAAGTCGTGACACTCATAGAGGTGCCACAACCGGCATCTGCAGTATTCAATATATGCAATGAAAAGCCCGCAGTGCCTTGATCGTGCATGTTGAAACTTGCCAGGAAAATCCAGCAGAGGAATATCACCGAGAGTCTTATCAAGAATCAGGAGTTCTAATGCCTGCAAAACTCACTGTTCAGAAGTGATTCACATCATCCGACTCGCCGATCCCGGTGAAGGAGGATCTGAATCGGTAAAACCGGCAGATGGAGCGGAAATTGCACCCAAAGGCTTCACCAGTGGGTGACCAACCGCTGAACCTGACTATGGTATCTATTAAGCACGACAAACTTTTATCTACTTTCATCATCTGATTATTTGACAAAACCCCGGATGAAAGCAGTCATTGTCGAAGACCATCCTGAGATTGCCGAGGAGCTGGCTCAACTCATCACCGAGCATTGTGACAATATATCACTCATCGGTACGGCATCGTCCGTGGTGTCTGCGGCGAAACTGATCCGTGAGATGCGCCCGGAATTGGTTTTCCTGGATATTGAACTACCTGATGGTACGGGTTTCGATCTGCTTGATATCCTTGACAAGCCGGTGAAAGTCATTTTCATTACGGGTTCCGATGCACATGCGATCAAGGCATTTCGTTATGCAGCGATTGACTACTTACTGAAACCGGTGGATCTCCAGGATCTTGTGGAAGCGGTACACCGAGCCGTATTTGATTTTAGCCTCGATAACGACCGTCTTGCGATTTATAAATCTTCACTAAGTCTCGAAGACAAAGTACCTCAGCGTATTGCGTTGCATACTGCGGAGAAAATTCATTTTATTGATATTTCTGAGATCATGCGTTGCATGGCAGATGGGAATTACACGCGATTCTACCTGAAGGGAAATACATCCCTGCTTGTAGCAAAGACATTGAAAGACTATGACAGACTTCTGGCAAGTGCTGATTTCCTGCGCGTACACCAATCGCATCTCGTGAATATGAAACACGTACGCGAATATGTCAAGTCTGACGGCGGCTATCTTGTGATGCATGACGGCACGAAGATTCCTGTCTCGACACGTAAGAAAGCGGAAGTACTTGGGCGTTTTGATAATATTGCACATGCGTAGAGCAGAAGGTGAGAAGGTGAGAAAGGAGAAAAATGCAAACTCAAACTCAAGCACAAACGCAAAGAATCAGAAAGTGCATTGTGGTCGCCTGCCTGCCCCAAAGGGATGCCTTTGGCACCGGTAGGCAGAGCTCGAAATGCCAATGAGATGTATGAGAAACATCCTACACATTACACATTACACAGTTAAACAATCATTCATCATCCATAATTCATCATCCATAATTCATGAAGATCAAATTCAACTCCCCGGTCATCCTCACTTTTTCGCTTATCTGTGTCGCGGTGTTCTTCCTGGATAAAGCGGTAGCCGGAGGGCTCATGCGGTATTTTACCTTGACGCATGTGAGTACATCAGACCCATTATCATTGGTCACTTTGATCAGTCATGTAGCGGGGCATGTAAATCTCGAGCATCTGCTGGGCAATCTCACCTTTATCTTGTTATTGGGGCCAATTGTGGAAGAGAAGTATGGCAGCGGACGCTTGCTCATCATGATGTTCGTGACGGCAGTTGTAACGGGGATACTTAATATTTTCCTGTTTCATACTGGTTTGTTAGGTGCGAGTGGCATTGTCTTTATGCTCATTCTGCTGATTTCATTCACGAATACGAAGAATGGCGAGATTCCGATCACCTTTATCCTGGTTGCGCTTCTTTTCATTGGAAAGGAAATCCTGCATAGCCTTCAGGCCGATGAGGTTTCCCAGTTTGCACATATCATTGGAGGGATCTGTGGAAGTGCGTTTGGATTTGGTGGAAGGAAGAGCTGAAAAAAAACCAGCAACTGCAGGTATTAGCGCTTAAAACTTGACAAAGGGATCGTTGTCGATGTATCTTTAGTCCCGGCATATTGACGGCCATAGCCAGCTAATGAAGCATACATGCATTGATTACTCTGTTTCCTTTGGGATTTAATGTCGTGACATGCATGTTTTAGAGCCAGTTTTAGAGCAGAGCCCTCAATGTCTGCCGGTTTTCACGCAAGTTGGTTTCGAAATTTCTAGGTAACAAGTTATCAGTGATGTTGATTATTAAGTGATCAATCTACTTGTTGGTCATGAGAGGGATACTCCTTCATATTGCCGATCTTACAAGGTACCTGCTCGGCGTGCTGAGTGTTCAGGCGGTGGTCATAATAAACCCCGCCCACACCTTAGCCCAGGATACTAAACCGAATGCATCAGCCTTCCAGGTTGGCGGTGCGATGACTTTCCGAATTGGCTCCTACTCTGCATCCGGAATACCCGACCGCTATGAGCCTTTCACATGGTATATCTCAGGATCGCCGGTGTTGCGTGCAGGTCGTGTGCAAATCCCCCTTCGTCTGCAAGCAGGGAATATCGGCCATCGTCGCTTCGGCCAACCTTTCAATAAGTTCGGCATGAGTCCTCATGGGCGATGGTGGAAACTCCATCTTGGTCACTCAAACATCAACTGGTCTCCGTACACCCTTGGTGGGAGGACAGTGTTGGGTGGTGGATTCGAACTCAATCCTGGTAAATTCCGAATTGGATTTGTTTACGGAGTGTTACAAAATGCGGTGGAAGAATTTACGGATACTGCATTTCAAAAACCACCGATTATCCTTCACAAACGAAAGGGTTTTGCGGCTCGCCTGGGAATAGGAAGTGCTCATGATTATTGGGATCTGATTCTTTTTAAAGCACGTGATGACACAGCATCTGTCGTCTCACGCGATATTCCTGCCTATGCCTCTCCTCAGGAAAACGCGGTCATTGGCATCACCGGACGTCAGCGTATCGCGAAGGGTTTGCGCCTCGATATCGATGCTGCTGTAAGCGCGTATAGCCGCAATATCAATTCAGAAGCGCACGCACTTGAAGAAAACTCATGGTCCCGGGCTTTGGAAAAAGTGTTTACCCCTCGTCTTTCCAGTCGTTACAATTATGCCGGAGATGCCGCGCTACGATTTCAACGCAAGCGGTACGGTGCAGAGTTGCGGTATAAACGCATCGATACAGATTACCAGAGTATGGGTGCATACTTCCTGCAAAACGATGTCGAGAACATCACCGGTGGATTGCACTTTGCGTCTGCTCAAAACAAATTCCTGCTGCGCGGTACGTTTGGATGGCAACGCAATAATGTCTCAGGTATCCGTTCAGCAAAAACTTCGCGCCGTATCGGACGACTCAACGCACAAGTAGCAGCAACACCACATCTCCTTCTTCATGTGAATTTCAATAATTATCTCACCGAACTCCAGCGTAGACGTGATATCCTGGAAGACACACTGGCATTAGACCAACGCACACATCACTTGAGCGGGGGGGGGCGCTGGTCACGTCAAGCTCATGCAACAGGACATTCCGTGTTTCTCGAGGGCTTCTGGCGAAAACTGGCTGACAAAGCCACGAGCGAAAAGAATACGTATTCCAGTAGGGGATTTAGTGCGACGTACTTTTTACAAGTCCTCGCATCCGGAAGTGGAATAGAGACAGGATTGTATTATGATAGCTACAGTTTTCTGAAAGCAGATTATGTGAAGGTTCAGCCCCACCTGAGTTTTCATCAGCAATTATCCGGAGAACAATTGTCTTTGATTGCTCGTGCCACGTATGCGTTGAACTACAGGGAGTCGGAATTGCAGAGTACCACTTTTATGCCCGGACTCAATGTGATATGGCGTGCATCCCGGCAACATACGTTGAATCTGTACATATCTTACCTGGACCACGATGTAAAAATCGCAGGTCTTGAACCTGCTTTCTCAGAGTTTCGCGGCGATCTCAGTTACACAATCAGATTTCAATAATGAAAAACAATAGACATGACAACAATTCCCAATTTCCGCAACGTGTGTCTCCTGGCAATGACCATGATGGTTTGGAATGATGTATCCGCACAATTTGAAACAACAGCGAATTCCCGAATCGAGTTAAGTCTCGATGTGATGGACCAGAACTACCTCGAAACCACCTCAGTAACAATTGGGTTCCGATTTTGATATCATAAATCCAATGTATTGTTCTCATAAATATAAATTATACCGGCCATGAAATACTTTATCGCACAACACAGGAAACTGGCCCGGATGGTTGCCTTTTGTTTGATTTCCGGGGCCCTGTCGGCTCAAAACATCCAGATTTTTATCCACATCCAACCAAACTTACCTCCCTATCTTTCGGATTGGGAAATCGACCCGAATCTGACGAACATCCAATTACTCACAAACCTCCAGGAGCCGATGCTGCTGGAAGTGCAGGTGCTCGTTCATGAATTCTCACGTGGGACGGTTTTTTCGGCAAGCAGTGTGCCGATACAGGCATTACCAGGTCCTTTTCAATTGAACATCAATAATATCGAGTTTCTTGCCTGGCAAAGCCTCGAGTATGACCCAATCTTTGAACAGGATCTCGCGCAGACCGGTCGATTGCCTGATGGGGATTATGAAATTTGTGTCTATGTACGGGGCTTCCAGGATCCGGGAGGCACGGTGTTGGGAGAGTCTTGCGCAAGTTTTTCAATCATTTCACATTCGCCACCAGTGATGATCTATCCGTACGATGAAGTGGTACTCACAGAACCCACTCCATTGTTCCAGTGGTCGTATGGCGGTCATGCACCGGGAGTGACATACACCTTGAATATGGTAGAAGTCTTGCCAACACAAAGCGCAGAAGAAGCATTAGAAACGAACCAGAACATTTTCTCTCTGTCCGGTATTAGTCAGCCCATCTATTTGTTCGGACAGGCAGATGCTTTGTTCCGACCTTGTTTTGAATATGCTGTGTGGGTCGATGTAGATCAGGTACCAGGAATAGAACAATTCAGTGGACCTCTGCGAAGTGAGGCGGCATCTTTCTATTGGCAGACAGGAGGAGAGCCATCAATCACACCGATAAGTCCGGGTACAACATGTATAGGTAATGTCGCATCGGCTATCAAGAATACAGAGGTCACATTTGAATGGACTGCGACAGGAGCATTTTCAAGTTTTAATGTAGTGACCTGTGACAATCCCTGTGGTACATATAACCCTGGACCAGGTATTCCCATCCCAACTGGAGGTACTTCCACACCAACGGAAGGAGGGGGCAATAAACCAACACCAACGGAAGGAGGAGGCAATAAACCTACGCCTGGTACTTCAGGGCCTCAGTATCCGGATGTGCCTACAGTGGATGAGCGTTGGGAGCGACTTAACAAAATAGTTGCAGATGCAATTTGTGGTATGATGGATTTGATGGAAGAACCGCCGCAGTTTATAAGCAATGCGCTTGTGGTCAATGAGATTGATTATCGATGTGAACCGCAGTCTTTTTCTATTACCCTCGACTTCACCGGTATCATTGAGCCGGGCGCTGCATTCACATGGTACGTTGTTGGTGTCACATCCGCAAACACAGCAGTCAGTAGCCCTACGTTTTGTGATAGATACTCGCCTCCGGGTATGGGTGGTGAAATGCCGGAGGAGATGCCTTGCCCTTATAGTCCACGATGCCAGATTGAACTGGAGGAAATTCCCTTACCCCGAATAGCTGGTGGTTTATCACCAGCAACAAAGGTGACAAAGCCTATACTCCGAGATCAGTTCGTTGCACTTGAAGCCGGTGGAGTCGACTACGACTATCTCGTCATGAAGTGTGAGCCTAAAGATGACTGTAAGGAAAAAGGAAGTGAAAGATTGGTATTGCTCACCGGACGTGTGCGTTTTGAATGGGAGATTACAAGTGATAAAGGCGAATTCAAAAAGCTTGGATGCCTTCCTGAGGGAGTTAAGAAAGACGTCGGCGAACATGTGATACTTCTGCCTCCCTATATTCCTTTACCAGATTCAGATGCTATGCCAAATAAAGAAACTGTCACGATTGAGCTTAAAATAATAGATGACAATCCAACCCAACCAAAAGACGCAGATTCAATTTGTCAAATCAAAGTCGAGTTTACCCGGACAAAATCAATGCCTGATCACTATGGTGTCGTGATTACCGGACCTGAATTCACGGAAAAACAGGCTGATACTCCCACGCCTAAGCTGGAAAAATGCAAACCCGAGGAGCCCGTATGGGATATGAAAACGGAACTGGAGGTACCTACCATTAAGTTACCCGATGTACCAGACAGCAACAAGATGGTAGTGGGGCAGTGGATCATCCTTGAAGCGGCAGACGATCGTGATTCGGATGTGCTCAAGGAACTCAAATGTACTTCTGAAGCCTGCGAGAAAACGAAGGAGGAAGACAGGAAATATGAAGACGATGTGCGATGGAATTGGACGATCAAAGAAGGCAGAGGAGGATTTATCCTTGGTCCCAAGGGTAGGTTTGTTATCTATGAGGCACCAATGGCGCTTGATGATAAAGAAGCCAAACGCAAAATTATCATCGAGGTAGAGGTAAGCAATCCTAGTACTCTACAAGCATTAGATAACAAACCCGCTAAAGGCAAAATCGAGCTGACGGTCCATCAGGCCGGAGTTCGACTCAGCTATCCCGCAGCGGATTGGCTGCCGACGGATTACAACGATGTGCAGTTGACATCAGAACTTGTCTATTGTACCGATGCAAAACAGGAAGGAACAGGTGCGAACAGGAAAATCAAAAAGACATGGATGCCCGCACTTGCGCATATGTGCCGTATTCATTTCTTTGAACTAGACAGTGTGAGTCGTGAGTCGGGTGTTTGTCTCAACTATCCCCGAACGGATCTAGCTAGAACCTGTGTGGATTATCATTGGGAATCTGAAGATGAACATGAAGCGGATAGGCCGGACAACGAGTCCGATACAAAATGTACCTATAAAGAACATTTCCAGTCAGCGCGCACACAGAAGCCGGTAAAAACTTATATCATCAAAGTGCATTCGAATGACTTTGGAGGCTATACTGACGTTTCCAGTTATGCAAATCATACCCATAAAAATGATGGTGAACTCAAAAACCCGAGGTACGAATCTATCCCTGTGACAAACGATTCCGCACCCAAACACCCGGAGGGAATGGCGAAGAAAAAGGTCTATTGGGACAATCGTGTAACAGTACCTGTGGATATCGACGAAAATTACATTCCTGATAATGGCTGGATAGCAACTGTCGGTGGCGCCAGGATTCACGACAGAGTTGAACCCAAAACTGATTGGGATGAATTACCTAATGGTGATGGGACAGACGGAGATGGATTTTCTGCTTATGAAGAATATAGAGGTTTCAAGATTTTCAAACCTGACAATGTTAGTATGCACATCCGATTACATACGAACACAAAAGATCTGTTTGTGCACAATCCTGATCGGTTCGCATTGGGTGTATTTCGAACTGTCACTTCGCTTGCCGTGCATGAAATCACAAATACTCAATATGATGGAGATACCAAACGCTTGGTCAATTTCAATCATCACACCGCTCATGTCGACAATCAACATGGTCTTTATATCCGCAATGCTACATTGGATGCGGGGTTTTTGGGTATTGCTCAACCACTTACAGGTAATTGGCCTTCTCCACCGAATTACAATAAATATGTACATGTGGATAAAACTGATATCACAAATTGGGCAAAAACAAAGAAAATTAATGTCGATAATTCAATCAATTATGTTGTCGCTCATGAATTATCTCATGCCTGCAATGTCTATCATCACGGAGAACACCCGAATGGAGGACAAAACTTTGACGTCGTGCACGGATTGCGTAGTGGAGACGTTGCATGCATAATGCGTTACAATAATGTAGGCAAGCCGTTAGCTAATCCAAATCCTGAGTTGATTGGGACGATTTTATGTCAGGCTCAGGCGGGTACGGGCTTTAATGCCGGGGGACGCAATTTTGGAGATGCAGCTCAGTCACATAGGGTTAACACTGGAATACCTCTTTGGCGTCGTGGTGATTGTCTGCATCAACTCCGGATTAAATGGCCTTTGTCCACCAAACCTGATTATCCAACGAGACATGATTGATAAAGCAGGTATAAGTAGTCAAAAATGAACAATGACAATATAACCGATATGAAAAGTATATTCACTTCCGGTATTATTCTGTGTCTCTTTCTACCGGCACGCAACTATGGCCAGGTTTCAATCAGCCTCTCTGCAAACTACGGACAGGGCGATACCATATATCTCGATGAATTGATCCTGCTCCAGGTGACATTGGCGAATGCTGCTGCAGATTGGCAGCAGGCATGGAATCTACAAGCTCAGGCTCATCTTGACGATCTTAAATCACAATTTGATAATAAAGAAATCAGTGAGGAATATCTGCAAAAAGAAACACAACGCATTTCAAGGCAACGAAAAGAACCTTCCCCTGTGACTGTTGGAAACAATAATCTTCCCTGGCATCAGGCAATCAGTTTTCTGGCAACAACGAGTGAAACGGACTCTCTGATATTGCAGCTTATACCCTTTGCCTTTCCAGTTACCGAATCGATCGTTATGCTGGATGAAAACACACGACCTAATGCCAATTTCGGTTTGGAGCCCTTGTTATCGCCTGGTCAATACAGCTTGCAGGCAAAGATCGATTCGTCAGTTTCTGAACCTGTATCACTGCTTGTGCTTGCAGATAACACCCCAACATCTGTATCAGAAAGTGAAGAAATGCTTGCCCGTCGGGCGGGATATTATTTGTTGAAACCAGACTATCATCATGCAGCACAGGAAATAGAAAGAATGCTCGTGCTATACCCCGGCTCACTCATCCCTTATCGACTGCGTGGTGATCTTTTTTCCCAGCAGGAACTTTGGGAAAAGGCCTTAAGCGATTATGAGATGGCAATCAAATTATTCCATGAAAAATACCCTGACTCATACGAATCTCCAGTCTACCTGGATACGATGATCTGGCATTGCAAAAAGAAACTTGGACAGGAATGAAATCTTCTGCTTTGGTTTGACTGCGGTTGCGCGACGATAAAGGTGCAAAGGTTACATTAATGCTCTTGCGCAATAAAATAAAAGCGAACCTTAAAGCTGCCGGAGTAAATGAAAATGATATCATTTTTATCGATACCACGGAAATATCAAAGGCAAGCAGGGAAGCGCACTGTGCAACGAATGCTGAAAGAAAACCACCTGACTAATACATCAGTTTGATGCAATCTTTGTCTTTTTATTGAAAAAAAACGACGCAATCGATATCAGCTTGATAGGAATCAACGAGAAGTAAAATGCATTCTGACCTCCGAAATGCTGAAAGATATTGCCCGTGATAATCGAACCTATGGTACCACCAAGCGCGGAGAATACAACAATCAATCCCGACATCGGTGCATGCTGATGTTTTGGCAGCGTGCTCAGCATTACTGAATTAATTGCCGGATGTACAGGTGCAAGACAAAGGCCAATCAATGGAAAAATGGAAGGCGGCAAGTGGAGCAGTAGCCCAACCGGTGACAACTTTACCCGCAGCATCTTTTGCAAGCGGCATACAGATGAGGGCGAGAGCTGCCGCAATCAACAGACTTGCAGAGACGACTTTGGGAATGTATTTTTCTCAACACAAATCCCGCAGTAAATCTTCCCAATGCCTGACTCCCGGCCAGAATACTGGCCATCTGGACACTGAGAATGGTTGGGAGTGCGAGGACGTCTTTGTTGAGGGTAGGTATCGCTGTATTTCGTCGAAATACGAACAGTCGTAATATGTAAATTATTGTAATTCAGCTTACAAACATGCAGACTTCTGCTCGCCAACGGTTTTGTAAAAAGAATCAGTGACTAAGAAAGGTTGCAGTGGCTAGATGATGGAACCATCTTAAGGAAAGCCAGAAACAGATCTTTATACATTCATAATCAATACATTAGGAAGTTCATTAAGTATACTTTAAATTTGCACGACATATTTAAAGTATGCTTTACAGAATAGCTGAATTCTCAAGCGTGAGTAGCTTTTTCCTCTTTGGTGCCCGTGGCACCGGAAAGACATGGTTACTCATGGATCGTTACAATCCAGAGGAAGCGATTTATATCGATTTGCTCAATCCGGATATAGAGCGACGGTATCTTCTTGATCCAAATGAATTGCTCAAAGAACTTGCTGCTGTTGACGCCAGGAAAGAATGGATCATCATCGACGAGATTCAAAAAGTACCCAAACTGCTTGATCTGGTGCATCAGCAAATCGAGACTGCCGGCCAGAAGTTTATTCTTAGTGGATCGAGTGCACGAAAGTTGAAAAGAGGAGCAGCAAATCTTCTTGCAGGACGTGCGTTTGTCTATCATCTTTACCCTTTAGCGGCACGGGAATTAGGTAAATTGTTTTCTTTGGAGGATGCATTGAACTGGGGAACACTTCCCCGATTGTTGGAACTTCACAATCCAAGTGATAAGTATGAGTATTTACGTGCGTATACAAATACCTATATCCGTGAAGAGATTTTACAGGAGCAGATAGTGCGGAAGTTGGAACCATTCCAGAGATTTCTGCAAGTGGCAGCACAAATGAGTGGCCGTGTCATCAATTATTCAAAAATTGCGAAAGAAGCAGGGACTAGTGTACCTACTGTGCAATCCTACTTTCAGATTCTCGAAGATACTTTACTTGGATTTACGATCCCCGCATTTCATGAATCCATCCGAAAGCGACAGCGAGAAAGCCCGAAATTTTATTTTATCGATGGCGGAATTCAACGCGCTTTGAATGATGAACTGCTCATTCCCTTAAAGCCAAAGACATACTCCTACGGATTTGCTTTTGAACAATTTGTCATTAATGAGATTTACCGTCTCCAGTCATACTATCGCAAGGACTATCGGCTTTCCTATCTGCGGACCGGAGCAGATGTCGAAGTAGATCTTGTCATCGAAAGACCAGGTGAGAAGCGGGCAGTAGTCGAAATCAAGTCTGCCACTAAAATCAACGATGCCGATGTACGTGCCATACAGTCATTGGGTTCCGGTATCAGGGATAGCGAGCTCTATTGCTTTTCTCTTGACCCGACAGTAAAAAAAATCGGAGATGTCCTTTGCATACCCTGGCAGCGTGGATTGGAAGAAATCGGTCTATAAACGAGACTCTAGGCTCCCTGACTTTTCGTCTTCTTATTGAAGAAGAACAACGAAATCAATATCAAGGAAATCGGGATCAACGAAAAATAAAACGCATTCTGGCCTCCGAAATACTGAAAAATATTGCCCGTAATAATCGAACCAATGGTACCGCCAAGTGCGGAGAATACAACAATCAATCCCGACATCGGTGCATGTTGATGTTTGGGCAGCGTACTCAGCATGACCGAGTTAATGGCAGGGTACACAGGGGCAAGACAAAGCCCAATGAGAGGAAAGATGAATGCAGCGAGCGGCGCATTAGTCCAGCCAGTGACCACTTTATCTGCAGTGCCCTGCGCAAGAGGCATGCAAATCAGGACCAATACGGCAGCAAGGACGAGGCTCGTAGAAACAACTTTGTACCAATGCACTTTTCTCAACACAAATCCCGCAGTAAATCTTCCCAATGCCTGACTCCCGGCTAGAATACTGGCCATTTGGACACTCAGAATGGTTGGGAGTGCGAGGACGTCTTTGTTGAACGTAGGTAACCAACTCATGATGCTTTGTTCGATGAGTACATAGAGAAAGATACTCGCGATAAACACTCCCACGAGTGGAAGAGCAAAGAGTCTGAGCATGACGATGAAATCCTGCAACAGGTCCGATGTCACCTCCTTGTGGACAGATGACTCGTCAAGACGGGTTGTAAGCAAAAGAAGAAATGCCATGATACACAGCGCTGATATCAGGTAATACACTTTCGTCCATTCCGTGCTCGCCGGATCTGCCGGGATAAAGGCGCTGAAGATGAAATATCCCGACAACACGCCTATCATAAAGAACGATTCCAGGAAATTCATAAAACTGAGATGTTCTTTGCGTGATTCGGAAATGAGTCCGATCGTAGCAAAGACAGACACCTTGATCAAGGCGAATGAGACACCAATGGTCAGGAAGAGTACTTTCGACATCCAGAAGACAGGTATGACAGGCATCACCAGGCATGCGGCACTCACCAATGCAAGACCGATCAGCATAGCCCGTTTATATCCGATGCGCACAATAAAGGAAGCTACCAGAAAGGAAGTGATGGCGATAGGCAGATCTTTGAATCCTTCCAGTACACTGGCAATACCCTCGGAGATTCCGAAATTGTTTTGCACCATGAGGATGACCGTGCCGACGCTATTGAGGAGGATGGCAAAGACGAAATAGTTGATCAGCAGGGAGAGCTTGATACGCCAGAATTTCATAGTGTGTGTGTGTTATCTGGAATGAAAGTAGCAAAAAGCAGACGGTGAGAGGGTGAGAATGTGAGAATGTGAGAAACACAAACTCAAACGCAAATTCAAATCGGAGCGCAGCGGGGATCCTGAGTTTGTCGAAGGACGCAACGTAAGAACACATTAGAAGCAATCTAGCAGCAACCCTTCGACTCTCTGCCTTCGCTCAGGGCAAACTTAGAAGCAACCTAGAAGCAAACCTAGCAGCAACTTCAATAATTAATAATAAAGTAACTACTTCTTTAAATAGTTTTCAAAATCATCAACATCTATACGTGGCTTCATCGCGACGATTTTTCTTGAAGTGACTTGGCCTTCTTCCCCATATTGAAATCGTTCCATGTGACAGATCACCCAATCATGCTGTCTGATATGAAACCGCGTTTAACTTATCGGAACCCCTTGGCTCTGATGTAAATCAGGTAAAGAATCTTTGTTATACTCATTTTTATCGCCTTTCTGCGTAAGCATATATGAGGAGTACCTATCAATCACATAAAAATTATCAGAGTTAATCAAGGTATCAAGTCTACGCGCCAGTGAATAGTTCCGGTATTCTGAGGTTCTGTCTGCCTGAATTTCCGCTGCAAAAAAATCTGGAAGCATCGGTTGGGCTATCTCCTGAAGAACTCCATCCATACCATAACAGGCGAATGGAAGCGTATGTAGCATCGTTTCAGTTCCTTTTATAGTTTTTTTGGTAAAAACGCCTTCTGACTCGCCAGCCGATTTCTTGTATGTAAACGTGTAACTCCACGATTCATCGGTTCCTATGCGCTGTAAGTCATGATAGACATTTTGATTTGAATCTATTGCAAGGGAATAGGTGGTATTCTGGTGAGGATAGCCGCTAGAATAGTATTCAGTATACTCTCCTTCGTCCACATAGTTCTCAATGCTTTGATATCGCATTTGCACGGTATTCCAGATTTCCTCTGCTAATTGACAATAGATCGAATGGGATATCATCAAGAGAAAAAAGCTAGATGTGAATTTCATTCTTTCGGGTTCAGGTAGAACAAAGTACGAAACCGTCTGTTATTCACTTATCCACCGCCTTCGCACTTTTTCCTACTTTGACAACGTAAAGCCACTTACAAGCTCTTATCCCGTACATTTGAGAAATGCAACCTCCGGACATCATCTTCGGCGATCTTTTCAAAGCTGTCCAGTCTGCGCGCATCTTTCCTGACTCTAAGACATTTGTGGATTGCATTCCCCTGTATGCTCCGAAAGAGATTTTAAGTGCGTTTCGTATTGAAGGTCAAAAACCGGATTTTAATTTATACGATTTTGTTAATAGGAATTTTGCACTACCCAAATCGTATGCATCAGATTTTCGCGGCGATCCTACAAGACCCATCGAAGAACATATCAAGCTATTATGGAACATTCTGCGTAGAGAAGCTGATCAGGGACAGGAAGGTTCATCACTCATTCCGTTATCAGATCCATATATCGTACCGGGTGGTCGATTTGGCGAGATTTATTATTGGGATAGTTATTTCACGATTCTGGGCTTGTTGGAATCTGATCGCGGTGACATTGCGAAAGACATGCTGGCAAACTTTGCGCATCTCATTGAAACAATAGGCCATATCCCAAATGGGAACCGCACATACTTTCTGTCAAGAAGCCAGCCTCCGTTCTTCGCGTTGATGATACGCGAAGTAGGATCACACACGGGTGATAGCAGGTTGTATAAGAAGTATGCTCCGTATATCGAACAGGAATACAATTTCTGGATGGACTTCCGGAGTGACTCGAGCAAATATCCCATGGCATATCGTCGTGCGGTGGAATTGGAGCCGGGTGTATTGATGAACCGCTATTGGGATGATACAGATACACCGCGACAGGAGAGTTATATCGAAGATGTCGAATTGGCGCAGAAGTCGGATAGAAATGCAGCAGAACTCTATCGTGATCTGCGCGCTGCCTGCGAGTCCGGCTGGGATTTCAGTTCCCGGTGGTGTGAGGATAGTATGCGCCTTGAAACCATTTATACGACTTCGATTCTACCTGTGGATCTCAATTGTCTTCTCTGGTCGATGGAGTCTTTTCTCGCGAAAACGTATGAGGACGATGTTGCGGCAACTAAAGCGCTCCATTATCAGATGCTGGCTGACAGGCGTAAAGAACTGATCAGCAAATATTTCTGGCATGCGCAGGGAAAGCTTTTCAGAGATTTCAATTTTGTTGCAGGTTATCATACTCCGACAGATTCCCTCGCGACAATGTATCCGCTCTATATGCAGATCGCTACGGAGGAACAGGCACAGGGAGTTGCAGATGCTGTGCATCGCTTTCTGAAACCAGGTGGACTAGTTCCTACTCTTCATCGTACCGGGCAGCAATGGGATGCTCCAAATGGCTGGGCGCCGCTACAATGGATTGCGTACCAGGGTTTAAAGAATTATGGATACGAAGAGCTCGCAAATGACATTGCGCAGAGATGGATCGATAATGTAATCCGTGTGTACAAAAACACTGGTAAGCTTGTCGAAAAATACAATGTAGAAGATATCACGCTCGCAGCAGGCGGTGGAGAGTATCCAGTACAGGATGGGTTTGGATGGACGAATGGCGTTTTCCTGGCGCTGAGTAAATCCGGCATAGAGCATAGGGCATAGAGCATAGTGGAATCCACCATAGGGTATAGGGGAAAGCGCAATGAGCTTAAGACCTCGCCTCATGGATTTGTGCAAGGACAGAAAAAATGTGCGGACCTGTGCGAATCAAAGAGTAAAGCGCGAGTCATTGAGGCGACTTATGAAAAGATGTTTCATTGAGATGTCATACACAGCGTTGTAAAGCTGGAGGTTGCGTAAAACGCCGTTTCAAGGAGGGTCGTCCTTTTGTGCTAGTTGGTAGGTTTAACATGTAGTAACTGGATGACTTTGCCTGCACTTGCACTTGTTCTTGCACTTGAGTTTGTTTTTCACCCAAACCTCATCCTCGCCTCCGTCATAATTGCTTCCGTACTGCTCGTCCC
This sequence comes from Saprospiraceae bacterium, assembly GCA_035292505.1. GTDB lineage: Bacteria > Bacteroidota > Bacteroidia > Chitinophagales > Saprospiraceae > DATDQA01. The sequence continues at coordinate 15,389 of DATDQA010000293.1, forward strand.
AAATCGCGTCGCTCCCAAATCATGAAAACGTAACAACTGATCGAGAGTCCTGATTCCACCAGATGCTTTAACCTGAACTTGCGGCAGACAATGTTCTCGCAAGAGTCGGACGTCATGTTCAGTAGCGCCATGATACATGTAATGTCCATCGTCAACAGGCACAAAACCGAAACCTGTGGATGTTTTGACGAAAGCAACCTGGTTCTTATTGCACAATTCACAAAGTTTGATCTTATGGGCGTCAGATGTCACAAAATCTGTCTCAAAAATCACCTTTAATAACACTTTATGGATTGAACAAAGTGTTTGTATGATTCCTATTTCTTCATCGAGATATTCCCAATCTTCCTGTATCACTTTACCGATGTTCGCCACCATATCCACTTCTGCCGCACCTTCATCGATCACTATTGATGCCTCTGTGAGTTTAATACCATGCGAACTATTTCCATGCGGAAATCCGATCACCGCACATACTTTGACTTCAGTTCCCTTGAGCAATGTTGCAGCAAGTGCGGTATGATATGGCTTTACACATACGGTTGCAACACCATGCAATTTTGCCAGCGCGCAGTTCTTCCGAAGATCAGCGTCTGTGCTTGCCGGATGGAGGACTGCATGGTCAATCATCCGTGCGATATCGGAAGTGGTCATTGAAAAACTATCATTTATTCTTATAAATGTAGCATTTGTGGGGTGCATAGGGCAGAGAGCAGAGGGCATAGGGGCAGAGAGCAGAGGGCATAGGGGCAGAGAGCCAGAGGGCATAGGGCATAGAGCAGAGAGCATAGGGCAGAGAGCATAGGGCAGAGAGCAGTGGGGAAGTTGACAGTTTTAACTTTTAAACTTCCCCTTGACCTCTGCTCTTAGCTCTCAGAAGCAAGTTAGAGCTTTAGTTATCCACATTCTTTATCGTAGGTCTTGTATCCTTCGCATCTCTCCGTTCATACTGAATTTTGAATCTCTTAAGATTAGGTTTGTATGTTCTTGGCCGCGCTAACTCATACTGATAAATTGTTTGCCCCAGTTGATACATAAATGGCCAGCCCGTCTCCTCGTACTCATACCTATCATCATTGAGGATGCCATCGCTGTTTACGTATACCACGGCACTCAACATATATTCCACATCATTCATAAAGTCAGCGACATAAGACGCGTCAATCAGAAATCCATAAGCCCATCCAACTTTATTGAATACCCGAACAAATGGAGGCATGCGATGATTGTCACTCCTGAAAAAGAATTTGACATAACTGTCGTAGTACTCCGCTGTATCATATTTCGGGTAATTGGTTTCGGATGGATATTGGGAGAGGTATTGATACAGGAATCGATAGTCGTCTTTACTTAGCTTAAACCTTTGTGTGGGTGGTAATGATTCCGGAAACATTACAGCTTTAAGCAACTGCTGCAGGTCTTCCAACGGTAGGTTATTGACCCTGGTAAAATCAATGGGTTCGTGAATCAGACTGTCATGACTATTGAAATAAGCATGTCCGATTTTAATCTCCTTTTCAAAATAGAATGGATCAGGATTGTACGCACTTGGTTGATCGTACATGGATCTGCCATCAGGATGAAGTATATGCAGGCCATTTGTATGGCGGTTTTCATCAAGCGTGAGCCCAAGAAATTGTCTTGTGATACGGATACAGGGATAACCCTTTACGTGTAAGCCCCTGTTGATAGACTGCTGTCCTACAAACTGATACAGTCTGTTGTATGCGTCATTGTCACTAACGAGAAATGCCTTTTTAATATAATGCGCCAGAGACGGCAACCCATTTTGTGCCGTGCTGTCCGTATAAACGCTGGTTTGCCATTGATAATTACTGTCGATTTGTAATGGCGCGTATTTGTCTGCTCCTCTGATGTTGAGAGTATTGAGTTTCTCAAGGGCTAATAACGCGAGAGGCAGCTTTACCGTGGAAGCCGGGTTAAAGTAAAGATTGGTATCTGTATTGAAATAGTAATTTTCGAACGAAGACTTGTTATGCTTATCTCTATTGATTTGAGTGTAGATAATCTGTAGGCGAAATGAATCTTTGTGATTGATGACATTCTGTAGAATTGGATTGCTCTGGCTATACAACAGCTCTTGTAACAGACTGTCTGTTTTTGGCTGCGCCTGACAATTCAAGCATAGACATAACAGAATACCATGCAAGACGGTGTGGTCTATCATTTTCGCGATTTCGTGTACACTCATTTGAGCAAGATAGTGAAGTCAGGAAGAGGGCAGAGGGCAGAGAGCAAAGAGCAGAGGGCAGAGAGCAGAGAGCAAAGGGCAAAGAGCAGAGAGCAAAGGGCAGAGAGCAGAGAGCAAAGAGCAGAGAGCAAAGAGTAGAGGGCAAAGAGTAGAGAGCAGAGAGCAAAGAGCAGAGGGCAGAGAGCAGAGAGCAAAGAGCAGAGAGCAGAGGGCAAAGAGCAGAGAGCAAAGGGCAGAGAGCAAAGAGCAGAGAGTAGAGAGCAGAGAGCAGAGAGCAAAGAGCAGAGAGCAGAGAGCAAAGAGTAGTGGGCAGAGAGTAGAGGGCAGAGAGCAGAGAGCAGAGAGCAAAGAGCAGAGAGCAGAGGGCAGAGAGCAGAGGGCAAAGAGCAGAGAGCAAAGAGCA
>DATDQA010000294.1:0-3480 GCA_035292505.1 Saprospiraceae bacterium
ATCGTCCTCTTCCATGCCAGTTCAGCTGCTTCCTTGTTATATCTGGTGGGACTGGTATCATTATGAAATGCATGGTTGACATTCTCATACATGTGGAGGATATAATCGACACCTGCTGCCTTCAGTGCTTCTTCATATGCCGGTATCCCTGCATTGATACGTTCATCAAGGCCCGCGTAATGTAACATCACGGCTGCTTTGATTTTCGGCACCTCTGATGCAACGGGTTGGCTGCCATAAAATGCAACAGCTGCATTAAGGTTTTCACAATGCACTGCAAGATTGTTTGACATGGCGCCACCCCAGCAAAATCCCACACAACCTGTTTTGCCCGTTGTCGATGGATGCTTAGAAGCAAAGTTTACAGCTGCAATGAAATCCTGCAATGTCGTCTCAGGATTAAGTTCACCGATTTTCGTTCGCGCCAGATCACTATCCTCCGGTGTCCCGCCAACAGGAGATAACGCATCAGGTGCAATGGCCCAGAATCCTGCACCGGCTGCACGGCGTGTGACGTCTTCGATATGCGGATTGAGACCACGGTTTTCATGGATCACGATGACAGCAGGGTAACGTTCATCGGATTCCGGCCTGGCATGGTACGCGCGCATCTCACCTGATGCTCCCGGGTAAGTAATATACTCTGAATCAATACCTGCGATCGCGCTCGTCCTTTTGTCCGACAGGTTATAGTCGTTTTCCAGGAAAGGCAGCAGATTCATCGCTGCTGACATCCCGCCTGCGAGCGCAGCAAGCTTTGTAAGAAAATCGCGCCGTGCGATCTGGCCATGTGTGAAAGCGTCGTAGAGGTTGATGATTTCCTGCGTGATCATACACTTTTGACTTTTACATTCTACCCGTCCGAATGGACTTCCTGCCCGACTCTGTCATTCCCGCCCGAACGCGCCGTTTCGGTACGGGCGAGACAGGCGGGCGTCCGGGCGGACATTTTACATTTTAACTTTCGACTGGTATGAAAGATAAGTCAAAATATAAAATGCAAAAGTCAAAATGTAAAAGTCCGGTTTGCCATTGGCGGGTCTCCACTGGCTAGCCCATACGCCATAGGCTTCGGTGCTCCCTGAAAGCCAGTGGAAATTCAGGAAATTCAATAGTATTTACCAGAGAGAAGAAAGTCGCGTACATATTCCGTGACGCCTTCCTCAAGTGATGTGAAATTATTCTGATATCCTGAACCACGCAACTTAGTCATTTCAGCTTCCGTATAGTATTGATATGTCTCGCGGATGCTATCAGGCGTTGGAATGAAATCTATCTGAGCAGGCATATCGAGCGATCTGAAGAGCGCATGTCCCAGATCGAGAAATGTACGTGCTTGTCCAGTGCCTGCATTGTAAATACCATTCGTGCATTCATTGACCATGAAATGAATACAGATGTCCGCGATGTCTTTGACATAAATAAAATCGCGCTTTTGTTCTCCGTCTGCAATTCCTTTTTTGTGTGATTTAAACAACTTCAACATCCCGTTTTCCGCAATTTGTTTATAGCCATGCCAGACGACAGAAGCCATCCGCGCTTTGTGATATTCATTAGGACCATAGACATTGAAGAACTTGAGGCCTGTCCATCTTGGAGGGGCCGGTTTCTGCGCAATTGCCCAGAGATCAAACTCATGTTTGGATTCTGCATAGAGATTCATCGGTTTCAAAGACGATAATCCGGCGTGATCATCATTATAACCATGCGATCCATCACCATAAGTCGCAGCACTCGATGCATAGATCAGGGGAACTCCTACGTGTGAGCATGTATTCCAGATCTCCTTTGAGTAGTTCAGATTCAGCGTGTCAAAGACTTGCTTGTCTTTCGACGTGGTATCTGTACGTGCTCCCAGATGAAAGACGAAGTCCACATATTTGGCACTCTTTGAAAACCACGGAAGAAAAATGTCGCGGTGGATCCACTCCCGGATGCCCTTCCCGGAAAGGTTAGGCTCTTTTTTATCCTTATAAAAATCATCAACTACGATGATGTCACGATATCCGTGTTCATTTAACCGCTGCACCAGACAGGAACCAATGAAGCCGTATGCGCCGGTGATAACAATCATGGGTGATGGATGATGGATGATAGTGCAATGTCAACAATTCTACAATCATCGTGTTCGCTATTCGCTGTTCGCCGTTTGCTATTGTTACACCCCTGCGGGGCTCTATGAGTTAAGTTGTTCGTGTCATCGGCTTGCAGCCGATCTATTCATATTTCGCCCGGCTGCTCTATGCTCTCGCTCTCTGCTCTATGCTACCTCTTCTTTGGTATACTCCTCGATCGGCGGACAGGTACAGACTAGATTCCGGTCCCCATATGCGCCATCGATACGTGTGACGGTTGGCCAAAACTTATGCTCGTGATATAAATATGGCAACGGGAAGACGGCTTTCTCACGACTATAGGGGAACTTCCAATTCTGATCCGTCAGCAGATCAATCGTATGCGGTGCGTTGTGCAGCACGTTGTTTTCAGGATCAGCAGAACCACTTACTACTTCTTCTATTTCCTTACGGATCTGAATCATTGCTTCACAGAATCTATCCAACTCAGCAAGACTTTCACTTTCCGTAGGCTCAATCATCATCGTACCCGCTACAGGGAATGACAAGGTCGGCGCATGAAAGCCATAATCAATCAGGCGTTTCGCGACATCTTCCGCACTGACATGACCGTCTTTAAACGCACGCAGATCGAGAATGAATTCATGTGCCACGCGCCCATGAGGTCCTGTGTATAAAAGGTCATAATACTTCGAAAGTCTGCTTGCCATGTAGTTGGCGTTGAGTATTGCATACTTCGTTGCATTTGTCACTCCATCGAAACCAAGCATCCTAATGTAAGCATACGAAATCAATAAAATACTTGCACTGCCCCACGGCGTCGCATTTACCGCTGGGATACCCTTTTCACCACCGACTTCTGCATAGGGATGTTTCGGCAAGTATGGCGCCAATAATTTGTTCACACAGATCGGTCCCATTCCCGGGCCGCCACCACCATGAGGAATCGCGAATGTCTTATGTAGGTTTAAATGACAGACATCGGCATTGATCGTACCGGGGGAGGTCAGGCCAACCTGCGCATTCATATTCGCACCATCCATGTATACCAGCCCGTCGTAATTGTGGACGATATCAACGATTTCACGGATCCGTGTTTCAAATACACCGTGGGTCGAAGGATATGTCACCATCAGACATGCCAGGTTCTTCTGGTGCTCAGCTGCTTTCTTCTCCAGATCTGTGACTTCAATATTCCCTGCATTATCACAATTCACGACAACGACATGCATACCGGCCATCGTAGCACTTGCGGGATTCGTTCCGTGCGCAGATGATGGAATCAAGGCAATATTTCGATGACCCTCCTTGCGCGCTACATGATAAGCATGAATCGTCATCAGACCAGTGAGTTCTCCCTGTGCACCCGAATTAGGCATCAGCGAACAAGCATGAAGATCAGTGA
>DATDQA010000295.1:0-5474 GCA_035292505.1 Saprospiraceae bacterium
GCCGAACGGCTCTGATCGCGGGCAGAAGAGCAAGCCTACTCGCTGTTAGACAAGCATTCACAGCCTTGACTTTTTGGTTCTTTTTGGTCAAGCAAAAAGAACAAAAGAATTAAAATTGGAGTACCGAAACTTGAGTTAATATCTTCTATCAAACATCAAACATCAAACCTTAACAATGCTATACAACAACCTCCGAATCGCTTTTCGTACCCTGCATAAAAACAAAGTATACACCGCTATCAATGGGATCGGTCTCACAGTGGGTATTGCCGCCGCGCTGCTCATTTTCCGTATCGTAAAATATGAACTGAGCTTCAATACCAACTTTGCCAATGCGGATCGCATCATGCGCGTGGTGTCTCTTGTCAGGACAGCCGAAGAAGGAGAAGTGCATAGTATGTGTACGCCTGTACCTGCTATGGATGTGATGGAAAACACTGTCAGTCAGTTTGAAGCGATGTCGCGGATCAAAGAAGTCTGGTGTACACTCACAATTCCAAACCCTGCCGGAGATGTGCCCTTGAGGAAATTCAATTTCTCTTCCGGGGAACTCGCATTCTTCGTGGAGCCGGAATTCTTTGACATCTTTTCCATGCATTGGTTGGGGGGAGACCCAAAAACAGCGCTCAATGAACCAGGATCGATTGTCCTCACAAAGAGTTGGGCTGAAAAATGTTTCGACAACTGGTCTGCGGCTATAGGACAAACGGTACTCATTGACAACATTATCCCTACGGTTGTGAAAGGTGTTGTAGAGGATCTGCCTGAGAATTGTGATTTTCCATTGACATTCTTTATCTCTTACCCGACGCTCAGAGCGCATGCGGACTATTTTTTCTTTGATACAGATAACTGGGGTAGCTGTAGTTCAAACAATCAGGTCTATGCATTGCTCAAAGACAAGAACCAAATAGATGCTGCCAACGCTCTCCTTGCAAAAGTCGGTGCAAAAGAATATTCTGAAGGCTCCAATATCCAGGGGCGCACACATATACTTCAACCTCTCACTACCCTCCACTATGATACACGCTATCATCACTCCGGCACGCATATCACTGAGAAGAGCAGGCTCAAAGTACTATCTGTTATCGGTATCCTGATCCTCATCATGGCCTGTTTCAATTTTATCAACCTGGCTACGGCGCAAGCATCATTGCGGGCGAGAGAAGTCGGTGTACGCAAGACCTTGGGAAGCAGACGTGGACAATTGATTGGTCAGTTTATGAGTGAGACTGCAATCCTGGTTGTATTCTCTAGCTTCCTCGGATGCGACCTGGCTGTAGCATCAGCTCCATTGCTGAAACATGTGTCACATGTCCCGGACACACTCCCATTATTTAATAATACCCTTGTCTGGATATTCCTTGCGGGGATCGTGGTGATCGTCACTCTGCTGGCAGGATTGTATCCATCATTGGCGTTGGCCAGCTTTCAACCTGTAAAGGCATTGAAAAGTAATTTCAATAATACTCTGACTGGTGGTGCATCTTTGAGGAAAGCATTGGTCGTACTGCAGTTTGTCATTGCACAGGGATTGATCATTGGAGCCATCATCACGATTCTGCAATTAGATTATATCCGCTCCCAGGAGCTCGGATTCAGTAAAGATCTTGTTTACACCTTCTCCTTCAATTCAGATAGTATCACCATCGCAAGACAACAGGCATTAAAACTCCGCATGCTGCAAATCCCGGGTGTAGAATCTGTAAGCCTTGGAAGCGACCAGCCCTTGTCCGGCAATACCTGGTCCTCAAACTTCAAGTATGCTGATCGTCCAGAAGATGAACCTTATGGCATCAATCTGAAATTTTGCGACGTTGACTATGCTCGGACCTATGGAATCAAATTGATCGCAGGACGATGGTATGCACCTTCTGACACCATGCGTGAGTGCGTTGTCAACATGACACTGCTCAGAAAGCTTGGCATTTCGGAACCGCAACAGGTCATTGGACAAGTGCTGCAGATGTGGGGAAATCGAAAACTGCAAATCACTGGCGTCACAGATGAGTTTCATACCCACTCCTTGCGAAATGAACACGAGCCGCTCTTGCTTACAACGCGGAAAGAATTTTACTGGGAAGCAGGATTGAAGATTCGTCCGGATAATGTCGAAGGGACCATCGCCTCGATTAAAGATGCATATGACGAAGTCTTGCCAGAACAAGTATTCTCCGGCAGATTTCTCGATGAACGCATTGCTGAGTTTTACGAAGACGATCAAAGGCTTTCCGCGACGTGCAAAGCCTTTGGATTGCTGGCAGTCTTGATTTCCTGTCTTGGTTTATTCGGACTCGCTGCTCATGCTGCGGCACAACGCGTGAAGGAAATCGGTATCCGCAAAGTACTTGGCGCAAGTGTGACGGGAATCCTGGGTTTGCTTTCCAAAGACTTCCTGAAGCCAGTTGTGATCGCATTGCTTCTCGCCTCTCCCCTTGCCTGGTATCTGATGAATAAATGGTTGACAAATTTTGCATACAGGATTGATATTCCATGGATAGTATTCGTGGGTGCGGGAGTATTGGCAATCGTGGTGGCGTTTCTGACGGTGAGTTTTCAAAGTCTTCGGGCTGCTTTGGCGAATCCTGTCAAAAGTTTAAGGAGCGAATAATCGGTAATCGGATCAAGGGCTGCCTGCCGCGCCACAGGCATCCCTTTGGGACAGGCAGGGATCAAGGGATCAATCGCTGATGCGATTGAAAGGGATCAAAGAGCAAATCCTAAATTCTTTCGGACGCATGACGAAGCAACGGAAGACGTAGTGATGTTTGTCGAGCGAGTGAATGTTTCTGTCTGAAATCCGCCAGAAGCAATACGAAAGATGTCGTAAACAGGACTACTTTGAGGAACGAGTCGCGGGTTGCGAGTTTTGAGTAACGGGGGAAAACCTGTCCCAAAGGGACTCCTTTGGAGCAAGCTTTAACCCAGGTACGAGTGTGGGGAAAGCTGCCAGGCCCGTCCACCTCGCCCGGATGACCCCGGTCGGACGGGAACGACGTTCAGTCGGGCGGGGTTTAGTGCGGCCTTGAACTGGTCAACTTTCAACTTCGGACTCAACTTGAAACATCAAACTTCAAACCTGAAACATTCTCCATGCTGAAAAACTTTCTTACCATCTCCCTTCGCAACATGCGCCGCCATCCGGGTTATTCTGCATTGAATATCCTCGGTCTTACGCTCGGCATTCTTGCGACGTTATTTATCCTACTTTTTATCACTAAAGAAAGCAGCTTCGATACCTATCATGAAAAAGCGGATCGCATCTACCGGATCTCTTCTGCAATCCAGGAACCCGACGATGCCTTCCGGTGGTCTGTGACACAAGCGCCATTGGCTCCACAACTCAAAGAGGATTATCCCGAAGTCGAACAATATGTACGTTTTGTTCCCAATGGCAGAACGAGACTTGAGCTTAAAGAGAAATTCTATTTCGTGGAGAAAGTGTTCGTTGTAGATTCTACAGTCAATGATGTCTTCACTTTTGACTTTGTGCGTGGCGATGCAAATACTGCACTCAGAGAACCCAACTCCATCGTACTGGACGAGACAACGGCTGCGCGCATTTTCGGAACTGAGGATCCTATGGGCAAAGTCTTTAAGACACCAAGCGATCGGGATTACAAGGTCACCGGAGTCTATAAAGACATGCCTGGTAATTCGCACCTCATCGCGGAGGCCATGATCTCTTCCAATAGTATCCCTGGCCTCATGACGATAACACCGCAACAGTGGGGAAGCTTTGGCATGTATAGTTATGTGTTGTTGAAAGAGGGGACCGATCCGAATGCCTTTGCGGCTAAACTCCCTGAAGTAATCACCAAATATGTCGCGACCATCTTCGATCAATTTGAGATTAAAGTGCAGTACGAACTGTTGCCGCTCAAAACGATCCATCTCAATTCCACTTTCCAGGGAGAACCAGAACCTTCAGGTGAAAAGTCATTTCTCTACATCTTCGGAGCGGTGGCATTATTCATTCTCATGATTGCCTGTATTAATTACATGAATTTATCGACAGCACGTGCCACCATGCGTTCGATGGAAGTCGGTGTGAAGAAAGTACTCGGTTCTGGCCGAAAAGAACTCATCTGGCAATTTCTTTCTGAGTCTCTTGTATTTACTCTCATCTCACTGATATTGAGTTTTGGACTGGCGCATCTGTTATTGAATTCTTTCAACAGCACTTTCAATGTAAGCCTGGATCGCAATCTCTTGTGGTCTCCACAGATCCAGATCGGAGCAATAGCAATTGTGCTCATCTCAGGCATCCTCGGTGGAAGTTACCCTGCCTTCTATTTGTCCGCCTTCAATCCGATTCATGTATTGAAAGGCACATTGGCAAAAGGCTCGGGTAATCCACTCCTGCGCAAAAGTCTCGTTGTAGTCCAATTTATCATCACGATCTTCACGATCGTAAGCATGGGTGTCATCTACAATCAGATGCATTATCTACGCAACAAGAACATTGGTTTCGACAAAGATCACATCATGACCTTTTCGATTCAGGGTCCTGATGCCGGATCCAAAATCCTCATCCTCAGAGACAAGCTCCTGCAGAATCCTAAAATAACACTTGTTGGTACCGCAACGACTTCACCCGGCAATGGTTTTGGTAAGCAGGTGATGAATGTGGAAAATGAAACCGGCGTCATGGAGCAATATGGTGTTGACAATTATGGAGTTGACTATGATTTCTTCCCGACCCTTGGAGTTGAGATTGTGGCAGGGAGAAATTTCAGCAGGGATTTCGGCACCGATACCTCCAGTGCTGTCATGGTCAATGAGTCCATGGTGAAACGCTTCGGATGGACTGATCCGATCGGAAAGAAATTTCAATTTGGCCCCGTCGATACACTTCCTTTCGTACAAGTCGTGGGTGTTGTGAAAGATTTCCATCAGCAATCACTCTATGAACCTATTGCTCCTCTGTTGTTTTACCTGTCCTCAAACAACAGCGAGGTACATGCACGTATCAATCCTTCTGACGCGGGGGATGTCTCACACATCATTACCTATGCGGAGAAGCAATGGAATGAGTCATTTCCGAATACTCCGTTTGAATATCAATTTGTGGATGAAGCGTTTTATAAGCTCTATGCTGCCGACCAGATACGTGCGCGGATTTTTGCATTGTTCAGTATCCTCATGCTTCTTATTGCCTGCCTTGGCCTTCTCGGCCTGGCATCGTTTACAGCCGAACAAAGAGGAAAGGAAATTAGTGTGCGACGGATTCTCGGAGCAAAGACATCGGATATCGTCGTGCTACTCACGAGCAACTACGCCCTGCTTATCAGCATTGCGACGATACCTGCTTTTATTGCAGCGTGGATTTTTATGCACAGATGGCTCGGGACATTTGCATATCATAGTGAAATGAATTATTGGCTCTATGCGCTTGCATTTGTGATGGTGTTACTCATTGCACTGGCGACGACGGGTTATCATGCACTGAAGGCGGTGAGTGCTGATCCGGT
>DATDQA010000296.1:0-6361 GCA_035292505.1 Saprospiraceae bacterium
AAAGTGCTTCACTACCCCCTGACCCCCTAAAGGTGGAACCGCCGCCCGCATAATACATTGAAATTCAATGTGCGTGGACTTCCCCTTCAGGGGATCGAGGGGTGCGGGAGGACAAAAGATGACTTTTCGGAGTAGACTCAACATTTATTTCTTTCCACCAAAGCGCGTGCTTATGCCGGCATTCAGGAAATGCGTCTTCCTTCCAAGACCACGGCTGAGAGTAAGGCCATATGATACGTCAAATTGCAAATCCGGTGTCATCAGAACGGAAACTCCGAAATCAGCATGATGCGTCCAACCTAATCCCTCTAGACCTTCTCCATAGATTTCTGCAAACGCACTCACTTGCTCAACCAGAGAAGCCTCAAGTGAAAGAGTATACACGAAACTCCCTCTTGGACTATTACCATCCCACGACATCCCTAAATTATATCCGAGCGAAAAGCGCTCACTCAAAGCATGTGACAAGCAAAGTCTGAAATCGGGTGCGATGAAATCCGGAACAAGTTGTTCATCACCAATCCATGGCAGGGTAATGTGTCCAAGCAACGCTAATTCCGGTCTCAATCCTTTTTGCGGGTGGAGCGCAATTTTGGTCCCTACAGTAATCGGTTGTAATCCGGTATTTCTGATGAATGTGCTTTCCTCATAGTTGGTCACCGCTGTTGCAATACGGACTTCGATATCTTGAAAAACACCATAACGTATGAGTGTTGTGCCAAAATCACGCGTCTTTTCAATAGTACCGTTGAAGAATTCAATTTCATGCTTTGAAAACGCCACACCTGTTTCTATCTGTAATACGCCCCTACTCACAACTGAAGATGATTCCCCCTCTCCCGGTCTGTCCGTCGCAATATTATTGTCTTGTCCTTTTAACAGGAAACTGCTGCATGTAGTAATAATAATCCAAGCTCCTCGCTGCAAAAACCAAGTGTTGAATTTGAACATGTGTTCAAGATAGCGATTGTCAACAAAGCAAGAAAGTGCTCGTCATTTAGAAGTATGAAGAAAAACCGAATTGGACGATACCTGTCCTGGTATGTGGGTTTCCAAGCAGATCCTGTTGTCGTTGATAGCGATAGTTGAAACGCAGCACTGTCGTACCCACAGGTCTGAATGCAATACCTGGAACGATTGCCCAGATATCGTCCGCAATATTCCCGCCTGTTTCATTGAACTCTCCCTGGTTGTAGTCTGCATATTCTAAACGCAATGCCAGATTGAATTTTGCATTTTCCCATTCAAATACTTTGCGCTTAACGACAGTGCCGACAAAATCAATAAAACCTCCAAACTGTCGTGAGCCATAAGCCTGACTGTATGTCTCCGGAACATCCACAAAGACTTTTGCAACTTCTCCAACGATCGTAAACCTGTTATGAGCGAGTGCTGAATTAAAGTCAATGGCCACAACATGCATATCTCGTTTACTATCAATGATAAGTCCATCTTCCCGCCATTTATTGTAGATACCTGTCATATAGGAAATGCCAAGCTCTCCGATCTCTCTGTTTCTGACAGCTATTTTCCCTGTAAACATCGGTCGCCCGCTATTACTTTCTTCAAATTTCTCCGGACTTGATTTTCCTGCGGCAAGGGATGTCCTGTTTTCTTTGTTGGATATAATTTTATCATCAAAACCATTCGTGAGGTAAGTTTCATATCCTACAATCCAATTCTGCGCAAAATATTTTCCGTGTAACCCAATACCTACATTCGAAAGCGTTGAGGGAATAAGTGTGGTCGCAGAAATCGGTCGGTCAATAAAATCCCATTTGGGTCCATCATGGTTTTGATTAAATGAACCGATAGGGTTTACAATGATGCCTCCGCGAAAATTCAATAGCGGGTGAAGCTCAATGTCCATTGCGGCATACTCAACATTGATTTCCTTTGCTCCGTCTTCAAATTCGATCTCGGAAAGAAATTTAATACGCTTTGCAATGGTTGACGACAGAAAAATGGTCAATCTGCGAAACTGAAAGGATAGACCTTCTGAAATCCCATCCGTAGAAGCATATTGCGTATTCGCTTCAACATATCCTCCGAGAGCTATTGGCATCTTACCCGTCGAAAGAAAAGGCCGGTTGTACGTAGCATCCATATTTAATTTTTGCCCGGAAGTATCAACTGCGATACGTGTCATCAATATGCTATCCAACTGCGCTGAGACCTGAATAGGAATGCAAAGACTTAAAATAATGATTGCTGGATTTCTACAACTGAACATAGATGTTTTCATCGTCGGTTCTGGTCTTGAATGTTTTTAGTTTTATTTCTGCCGGCGGATTTTGTACCTCACCTGTATTCGTAAACTCACTGCCATGGCAAGGACAACTCAGGAAGCGTGCATTCGGGTTTAGTTCACAACCTTTATGTGTACATCGTAGCAGCAGGGCCGAATACTCCTCCTGTCCGAGTTTATAGACACAAATCGGGTAATTGAATTTGTCAGTTTTCACCAGTACATACTTTCGTTGTACCGTTTTTTCCTTACCTATTTTTACAAATTCAGTTTTCCTGATAATTATCCGATTATTTGCAATACTTGCTTGCGCAAAATAATTTGCATGCGCACAGCTTTGCAGGATCGTTGCCAATGCTGTTACGCTGACACATGCCATGCAAGTGGTCTTAATAAATTCTTTTCTATCCATTAAAGTGATTCTAAAAATTTCATCAGCGCATCTTTATCTAATCGTGAAAGATTTTGAAATCGCTTTTGACTATTTTGTGCTTCACCGTCATGTTGGAATATTGCTTCCTCAATACTGAGTGCTCTGCCATCGTGCATTAAATAATATGTTCCACCCTGCGAGTTGGGTGAGAGCCCTAAGCCCCAAAGTGGTGCCGTTCTCCATTCATAGGCATGTGCACTTCCTTCTGTATACCTATCATCCAAACCGCTTCCCATATTGTGCAAGAGCATATCGGTATATGGATGAAACTCCTTGTATGAGAGAGCCTCAATAGGAGAAAATCCTGTTTTCAAAGTTTGTCTATGGCAACTTTCACAACCTATATCAATAAATACGTGCTTGCCCGCGACAACATCCGGATCGTTTTGGCTTCTTTGAACTGGTGCTTTTAATGTTTGCAGATAAAACACTACATCAAGTATTGTTTGAGTTGAAATTTCAAGGTCAATTTCCTGCAGCGAATACACATCGATTGGGGCGAATACTGATGTGATTCCAATGTCCTGATTGTATGCATTGACCGTTTGCTGCAAGAGATTGTACACACCCGCTTTTTTGCCAAAGCGACAAATATATTTTCCATCCTGTGTGATTGCATCCGGATTGGGCGTGATATATGAGGGCAGTGTATTCCAATTGGGCACTCCAGAAATACCATCACCATCTGCATCATCCGGGTCAGCCATTGCAAGAATGTCTGCATCTGAAACCAGCTCCACAAATCCAAGTCCGGTGCTGATTGGAGGAGTAAACCTGGAAAATGTTGCACTTGGCGGCATTTGTTCGGGCATGAATCCAGGCAAAGCCCTGTTTTGCAATTGCGGACCTCCTTGATCCAGGTAATAGTTGCCAGTACTGTCCGTTTGGCCGAATCTGGTCAATGTGGTAAAAGGGTGCCCTTTACCGTCTCCTGCGTGACAACTACCACAACTTGTGGCGACGAAAACAGGCCCCAACCCTGATTCTTCCGTAAAAACCTGGTCGTTAAAGGCGATGTCACCGCTAAGATGTTGTCTGGTTTGCGCACTGGTAAGGCCTTCAACGGGGCCATCCAGAATCTCATCGTCCGCTGGCGCAGGAGGTAGAATTTTTTCACATGCCATGAGTGCTGCCATTGTCATTGCAATGAACAACATGATTCTGTAAAAATGCCTTATTTGATAGAACATCTGATAAATCTTTAAGTCATAAAAGTAATATGTTAGACAAATCTAACTTTTTTTCCTGAACAATTTCAGTTTGCTGCCTTTGCATGCATACAATGTTTACATTTGTCAGATGAATTCTCTCATTGAGGAAAATTATCTCAAGGCATTATTCAATTTATCCAACAAATCCGGAGAAGTAAATGTGAATGAACTATCCCGGCAGTTACAGATAAAAATGCCAACTGTCACCAGCATGATGAAAAAACTGGGAGCTAAAAAACTCGTGCATTATGAAAGTTATAAGCCCGTGCGGTTGACGGAAAAGGGTAAAAAGGAAGCGGCTGTGATCATTCGCAAGCACCGCCTGACAGAAATGTTCCTCGTTCAAAAAATGGGCATTGGCTGGGAAGACGTACACGAAATTGCTGAACAAGTAGAGCATATTCAGTCACCTGAGTTCTTTCAGAAGATGGATGAATTGCTTGGCTACCCAAAATTGGACCCGCATGGATCACCAATACCAGACAAGAATGGTAAAATGACATGGAAGCAATACAGGAAGATGAGTGATTGTAAGGTGGGTGACACAATCAAACTGGTTGCTGTCATCAATACATCTGCTGAGTTTCTCAAATTTTTGAATAGCCGGGACTTGCGATTGGGTCTCAAGCTGAAAATAAAATTTGTTGAACCGTTTGACAATACCATAACTGTGAGCTATGGTAAAAGACAAAGTGAAATGCTGAGCCAAACGGTTGGCGAAAGGTTGTTGGTAGAAAAAGTGTAGCCTTCTTCGGCCACCGTAGCAATGCAAAGGCGGTAGCCTCAGCCTTTGCCTTCTTCTCAAAACAGGCCCGTAATATTCCCCTCCGCATCCACATCAATCGACTCCGCAGATGGTATATTCGGTAATCCAGGCATCCGCATAATGTCACCGGTAATCGGAATGACAAATCCGGCACCAGCCGCGATCTCAATCTCACGCACCGTCACGACAAAATCCTTTGGACGTCCCAACAAATCAGGATTGTCTGAAAGTGATTTTTGTGTCTTCGCGATACAAACCGGCAGACCTGAGAGGCCGAGCTTCTCTATTTTTTTCAGATCTGCTTTCGCACGTGGAGTATAGTCGATGGCACTTGCCCCGTAGATTTTTTTCGCCACTGCCTCGATCTTCTGCATGATTGGCCAACTCCAGTCATACATTGGATGAAATCCCTTGCCGTCATGGGAGATTGCATCAAGAACTTTTTCTGCCAGGCCTATTGCACCTTCTCCTCCCTGACCCCAGACATCTGCCACTGCACACTGCACGCCGAGTTCAGCACACCGGTCCAGGATACATTGATGTTCTTCTGCGGAATCGCTGACAAAACTATTAATGGAGACCACCGGTGGCACACCAAACTGTTTGATATTCTCAATATGCTTTTCAAGGTTGGGGAGTCCCTTCCTCAATGCAGCCGCATCAGGTTTCCTGAGGTCCGCAAGCGCCATCCCTCCATGATACTTCAAAGCACGAACGGTGGCAACAAGTACCACCGCATTCGGTGATAACCCTGCGCTCACGCATTTGATATCGAAGAACTTCTCTGCTCCAAGGTCAAACCCGAAGCCGGCTTCTGTCACGACATAATCAGATAAAGACAATCCCATCCGTGTCGCAATCACCGAATTTGTGCCTTGCGCAATATTTGCAAACGGTCCTCCATGGATGATTGCCGGCGTCCCTTCCAGTGTCTGTACGAGGTTTGGCTTGATGGCATCTTTAAGCAATGCTGCCATTGCTCCATGCGCTTTTAGGTCACGTGTATAAATAGGCAGGCCGGCATGTGTAAATCCGATGAAGATGCTTCCCAGTCTTTCTTTCAGATTCAAAAGATCATCAGACAGACATAGGATGGCCATGATCTCTGATGCTGCAGTAATGTCAAATCCGGTTTCACGCGGTACTCCTGATCCTGTACCGCCAAGCCCGATCACAATGTCCCGCAAGGCACGGTCATTCATATCCATCACACGCCTCCAACTCACTGTCCTTGGATCGATACCGAGACTGTATTTTTTATTCTGCAGATTATTGTCAATAAGCGCGGCGAGCAGATTATGTGCTTTTTCGATCGCCGCAAAGTCACCCGTAAAATGCAGATTGATGGACTCCATCGGAATTACCTGGGAATATCCTCCGCCGGCAGCACCGCCTTTCATACCAAATACGGGACCGAGTGAAGGTTCACGCAGAACTACCGTGCTCTTCTTGCCAAGCTTTTGCATGCCTTGCGTAAGGCCTATTGATGTTGTTGTCTTTCCTTCTCCGGCAGGAGTAGGAGAAATTGCGGATACAAGGATCAGCTTGCCTGCCTTCACTTTTTCTCTGTCAATCAGGTGAAGAGGAAGTTTTGCCTTGTCATTGCCGTATCTTTCAAGTTCGGTTGCGGCCACTCCGAGTTGTGCTGCGATTTCTTCAATCGGACGCGCTTTGACGGAATGCGCAATTTCGAGATCTGTCAT
>DATDQA010000297.1:0-6042 GCA_035292505.1 Saprospiraceae bacterium
GCGATTTGACGGCGTTGTACGAGAGCTTATGGCGATGCACCTTCCAGCTCAGCATATTGGAGCCACATTTGATTTTGAGGCACTTCCGGAGGCGATCAGGACGATTCAGAGTGGGAAAACGATGGGGAAAGTTGTGGTGAAAGTGTAGAGGAGTTTGTGTATTTCGGATCCTTGCGCCACCGCTGGAGCTATTGCGGCACGCTGTCGGCAAGCTCAGGACAAGTTTCGGATGGGCGATGGGACGGCATCGACGGTAGGTCAGACATCCACGTAAAACGCCGTTTCATAAGTGACTGATAGTCATGAGTGATGGTCGCCCAGATGGTCACCCGGATGGCTAATGAGTTATTCTGTAGAAATACTTTGTTGCCTTAAAGCGTCATTTATTTCAGGTCTCAGTCAGACCCGAACCAAACTCCCGGATGCACTTTTTCCAGCACCAGGTAAACCGAACATCCGCGAAAATAACTGTAACTAATGGCAAAATAACTACCTACACATGTCAACAATCGATATATTTGACTTGATAAATGAGTGCCCTTTCACAAAATATCATCTCAAAACGATTTGTCCAATGTGCACAGACCCTCCTGTCTGGCAATAAGGTTCCGTCCGCCAGGCAGCTCGCTCTTTCACTCGAATACAAACCGCAAGGACTGAGCGAGATACTGAATGGCAAAAGAAATGCTCCTGTTGAGCTCCTCAAGCGGGCGGCTGAAATGTATAAGCTCAATGTCAGGTATCTCTTCTTTGGAGAAGGGGAGATGTTTGAAAATGATCAATCGGTAAATACACGCGTCATTGTCACCGATATCTTTCAAAAAGAGAGAATCGTGCATGTACCTGTCGCTGCCCATGCCGGCTACCGGGATAATCTCACTGAAACTGTCTTTGTGCAGAACCTTCTCACATATTCTCTCCCGGAGAATATCCTGCGATATGGTTCTTATCGTTCATTCGATATTGCAGGGGAGAGCATGGAGCCGACTCTTTTACCAGGAGACAAAGTCATTGGCGCATATGTCGAGCCACAATATTGGGAGCAAGGCATTAAGGACAATATGATTCATGTGCTGGTGACGCACAGAGAAATTGTGGTGAAACGCGTGATAAACTTTATCCGCGCAGAGAAGATGTTGGAATTGCACTCAGACAACATGGCGGTACTTCCATATCACTTACCCATCGAAGAGTTACGTGAAGCATGGGTTGTACGACTTAAAATCACCGCTAATCTCAATAAGCCGGATGGTCATGAAATCCTAAATGAGATCAGACATACGGTAGCTTCTCTTGTCGGTCGTGTCCCAGTGAAATAAATCCGGAAGGGATGATTGCAGTATCTTGAGATCATTATTGCAATGTTATGTCTAAGAAAAAAAACATTATCGGCATCGTCTCTTATCATAGTTTCGGTACTGGATTCTGGGGGATTACGGATGCGAATGGTAACGAATGGCGACCGGTGCATATGCCGGATCAACTTAAAGTAAAAGGTGCTACCATCAAGTGTACTATCAGGTTGATCGAAGATGAAGTCTCCATCTTCATGTGGGGTAAGCCTGTAGAGATTATTTCATTCCACACGCCTACACCCGGGAAGGGCTAAGGCTTATTCATTTTCCGCAGTCCTGCGGTTGCGCCATTTCGTCTGTGTATTTGTCACGGTAATCAATCTCGAATTATGCTTTTGTTGAAGCCAGGCAGCCGCGAGTGCCGCGGTGTGAAGTATGCTTTGATCTTGTTCAAGCCGGTGATGTTGAAAATGATCTTTGATGAAATGCGTATCGAACATCCCTGACCGAAATTCTTCAGATTGCATCACAAAGCGACCAAAGGACAGTGTTGTTGCTACTCCGTCGACCTTATAGTCATCGATTGCTTCTGCCATGGCTTCAATTGCATCTGTGCGCGTTTCGGCGTGAACGATCAGTTTTGCGAGGAGTGGATCATAGTAGATAGGCACCTCCATACCTTCACGATATCCGTCATCGATACGGATGTCGGCCCCAACAGGAGGCTTGTAGGTTGAGAGTTGTCCGATGCTTGGGAGAAAGTCATTCTGAGGATCTTCTGCACAGATACGGAGTTCGATGGCATGGCCGTTGATTGTCAATTGTTCTTGTGTGAGCGGTAATTTTTCACCGCGTGCAATACGGATCTGCAATTCGACAAGATCAAGACCCGTGATCATCTCAGTTACTGGATGCTCTACCTGCAATCGTGTGTTCATTTCGAGGAAATAAAAATTACGCTCCGCATCCATGAGAAACTCAACGGTACCTGCTCCTTCATATCCACTGAGCTGTGCAATGCGTACTGCTGCTTCTCCAATTTGCTTTCGAAGTTCTGGTGTGACAAAAGAAGAAGGTGCCTCTTCTACAACTTTCTGATGCCGTCGCTGGATACTGCATTCTCGTTCGAAGAGATGAATACAGTTCCCATGTTTATCTGCCATGATCTGCACTTCGATATGTCTGGGCGATGTCACATACTTTTCAATAAAAACAGAAGAATCACCGAAGGCATTCCGTGCTTCACTCATCGCACGTTCCATCTGTTCACGAAAGACTGATGCTTCTTCCACGATACGCATGCCTTTACCTCCGCCTCCTGCACTTGCTTTGATCAATACCGGGAATCCGATCTCTTTCGCTCGCTTTAATGCAACATCTACATCATCAATAGGAGACTCGGTACCTGGTACCAGGGGAATATTGTGCTGGAGGGCAGTGCTCTTAGCGGCAAGTTTGCTTCCCATCAGTTCAATCACAGCGGTAGGTGGTCCGATCCAGATCAATCCAGCGTCCGTCACGGCACGCGCGAAGACAGCATTTTCACTCAGAAATCCATATCCCGGATGAATCGCATCAGCACCTGTTGTACGAGCTGCATCAAGAATCTTCGGCATATTGAGATAAGATTCAGAAGGTGAAGGTGCGCCGATACATACCGCTTCATCGGCCATCAACACATGCGGCGCATTGCGGTCTGCATCGGAATAGACAGCGACACTTTGCAGGCCCATCTTGTGGATGGTGCGCATGACCCGTACCGCGATTTCACCCCGATTGGCGATCAGGATTTTCTTCATAGTGGGGTAAAGATTTGACAAGTTTATGACATAGTGCAAATGAAGTGATAATCGGGGTAGCTATTGTGGTATCTTTCGATACCTCCATCACCTGGACTGTGTATTTTGTACAATATCAGCGAATGAAAAAACAGAAACTCTGGATGCTCATGGTTTTGGCCACATTGGCGGTACAGGGTATTAGCCAAATACCGAATGGAGGATTTGAGGAATGGGTTGTTGAGCAAAACAATGAACTACCTGTACTGTGGACGACAAATCAGGATAATAACCTTCCGAGATTTGAAAAAGATACACATCGGGTTCAAGGTTCGTATAGTCTAAAGATTCTCTCAGAATCTAGTAATGGTTGGGATGGCTGTACGAATAAAGCAAGTATAGGCGTAAAACTGGGATCTCCGTTGGGAAAGGACAAAACTCTTTCCCTCTTTGTCAGATCAATGCCACATTCAACAAATACTACGAGCGATATATTCTTAAGGATCAACGGAAAACTATTCTCTGAAGGTGTGCTTGTCTATGAATATGCATGGAAGGCCGAGGGACCTATTCCTGAGTTTACCGAAGTCGCTATTCCACTCTATCGGTCGGCTACAGATTCACTTACAATTGAAATTTCCGGAGGAGCACTGAGTGGAGCAACTGATGTCTGTAGTGCAAGAACGATTTCATGGATAGATGCAATTAGTATCATAGAGATTCCCGATGTCTATGAGTCCGATTGTGCTGAAAGAATTACTTATTCTCCCGGCATGGCTGGTGTGTTTTTTACAAATATGTTTAGACAGAATGACACATTGGTAGTCTCAGGAATTTTGAAAAAAGTAGACAACGGTTTTGTTCAGCATCCGTTGTTGGTGCGATTTGATACCATGGGTCAATTGCTGGATTATTTTGTATTTCAGGATAGTCTTTGGTCGGACTATCACCACGTATTTAGTCAAAGAAAGAAAGGGCTTTGTCCGGCGATTGATGGAGGTTATCTGATGATGAATCGCAAGGGGCAGAAAGACGTGGTGTGGAAGGTGAGTAGTTCCGGTGAGACCGTCTGGATGAAGGAGTTTAGTGACGGCATTGCAGGAAGTCAACAATTTCGTCAAATCGAGAGTATCGATGATGGGTATCTGGTGGCAGGGAATACGCGTGCACTGAACTACGAGTACGACATCTTCGTAATGAAGCTGGATGTCTTTGGGAACAAAATATGGGAACAGAAATACAGTACTGGAGGTCA
Organism: Saprospiraceae bacterium; assembly: GCA_035292505.1. Taxonomy (GTDB): domain Bacteria; phylum Bacteroidota; class Bacteroidia; order Chitinophagales; family Saprospiraceae; genus DATDQA01. The sequence goes on from DATDQA010000297.1 coordinate 4,329, forward strand.
GCATAGTGACTATTTTGATGACATGCTTATTGTCGATGATAATGAAGTGATCATCTGCGGTTACATTTCTCCCGGAGATGAACCTGATGATTCCAGGTTGTTCAGGAATTCAGTGTTTGCCATTGATGGTAATGGCAATATCAAATGGCAATGGGAAAGTGAAACTTCGATGGATCAGCTGAGTGCGGGAATCTTGCGTGATGATTTTGGGAATTGGGTCTATACGACAAACTTCTATATAAACGAAAGTAACGGAACTTTCAAAGTGAAGCCTAAATTCTTCAAGCGCAATGCTGAGTTTGAACTTTTGGAAGAACGCGATCTCGACGACGTGGATGGCGTATTTAATGTTGTAGAGGACATTATTCCGGTTTCCGTGAGTGGTTATCTCTGTCTGGGTGGGAACTATGAGACTGGAGTGCCTGATAATCACACCTATGCCTGGATGATCAGACTGAATGAAAACGGTGAAGTTCTTTGGGAACGAAAAGATCTTGCCTTTCCGCAGGCTGATTATACTACTTTTCAAAACCTTATCTCCGCAGTAGAACTGCCTGGCGGAAACATTATCGCAGCAGGATATACCTACAACCCTACTACAGATGAGGGACACGGATTGCTGATAAAAATAGATCCATGTGGCTGTCTGGATACAATTTGTGAAATTACCACTTCATCTGAGCAGTTGATTGGAGAAAACCCAAAACAGATCATCGTCTTTCCGAATCCTACAACAGATTACCTGGATGTACGGCTTCCGGCAGGCAGCGACGCATATTGCATAGAACTCTTCGATATGTCGGGGAGAATGACGCTCAGGTATATGTTACAGGTTAATGGTACACAGCGGATTGCTCTTGACAATCTCAACCATTCGGGAGTCTGTGCCTGGCGTGTACTAGACCGACATGGCCATATGGTCGATCAGGGAAAAGTTGTCGTATTGCCTGAGTAATGACGTGTAATCGGTGAAGAAGGCTAATGCAACTTGAGGACGCACTTGAACTTGCGCTTGCACTTGCACTTGATCTTTCCTTCGCCTCCGCCTTCCTCGGTCGCCGAAGCTTTAGCGAAGGAAACCGCCTTCTTTCTTTTGGCCACCGTAGCTTAATTGCGAAGGTGGTTTACCTTTGCCTCCCATGACAAAAATCGTCCCTGTAGGCGACATCCAATGTGGTGACAGCCAATTCTTTGTGATATCAGGCCCTTGTGTGATCGAGGACCATGATACGATGTGGCGTACTGCAGAGCACCTCCGTGGTATACAGGAAAGTCTCGGTGTGCCTGTCATCTTCAAGTCCTCCTTCATGAAGGACAACCGTAGTTCAGTGGAGTTTTTTCAAGGTCCCGGTTTGCATGAAGGTCTGCGTGTTCTCAATGATATCCGGACAGAGTTTGGTTTTCCATTACTCAGCGATGTTCATTATCCGGATCAAGTCTCAGCAGCAGCTGAAGTGCTCGATGTATTACAAATCCCCGCTTATCTCTGTATGCAGACGACCCTCGTTGTTGAAGCCGCAAAAACAGGTAAGGTCATCAACCTGAAACATGGCCAGTTTCTCGCTCCTGAAAATATGAGCAAACCTGTTGGAAAGGTGGAAGCACAAGGCAATGAAAAAATCCTCCTCACTGAACGCGGGTATACTTTTGGCTACAATGATCTTGTCGTCGATCCGAGGAGTTTCTATCATCTCAGGCAGACAGGATATCCGGT
>DATDQA010000298.1:0-5969 GCA_035292505.1 Saprospiraceae bacterium
AGCAGCTCGAAACGCAACACTGGATCGAAACTGCCTTTGAATGCAAGTATATCACTTGGGAAGCGGCAAGGCACCTTCTCGATACATGTTTGTCCATCGGGAAAATGCTGGGGACGATGATGGAGAAAGCATCTACGTTCTGTGGGAAACTGTAAATCGGTAACCCGTAGTCAGTAATCGGTGTAGTAGGTAAGTAGGCACTTTGAACTAATAAGTTCACACTGCTCACTTACCGACTACTGATTACCTAAGTTCATACTTTTCACTTATCAACTGTACCGATTACCGACTACTGATTACCGGGTTACACCTCTAAGGCTTCATGCTTCATTCCAGCCAGCACAGCATCGATATCCACTTCAAGTCCTTTCGCTACAGCCGCACCGAGACGCGCATCTGCTCTGAAGAAATGACAGAGTTGTCTGTTGATGATCAGATCTTTTTTCGGTCCGGAGATGCCACTCATTGCTCCGACGATGTTTGAAACGAGGTTGTGGCGATCGTAATCGTTCATTGCTTTACTATAGAGCAGGCCTGGTTGTGTGAAGTGATCATCTTCTCCTGCACCATTGCGATCGTACCAGTCTGCCTCAGTGCTATCAAGCATCATCGGTTGTTCTTTATACTTTTCATCCAGATAGATATCGTCAAAACTGTTTGGGAAGTAATTCGGATCGCTCCCTCCGTTATCATCCACACGCATATGTCCATCCCTTTCATAGTTTACGACCATGTAAGGGCACTTATTGACAGGGATCTGTTCATAATTCACACCCAGACGATAGCGATGCGCATCCGGGTAGGAGAGAAGACGACCCTGGAGCATTTTATCCGGCGAATAACTGATACCATCAACTACATGTGCAGGCGCAAATGCAGATTGTTCGACATCGGCGAAGTAGTTTTTTGGAATCTGATTTAATTCCATCACACCCACATCGATAAGCGGGAAGTCACCGTGTGGCCATACTTTGGTGAGATCGAAAGGATTGAAGGGGAAGTTTTTTGCCTGAACATCCGTCATGACCTGAATTTTCAATGCCCATTTGGGAAACTCCTTTCTATCAATGGCCTCTACCAGATCACGTTGTGAAAAATCAGGATCATTGCCTTTCATTTCAGCAGCATCATCATTCGTGAAGTTCTTGATTCCCTGCATTGTCTTGAAATGAAACTTCACCCACACACGTTCATTGGCGGCATTGATCATACTGAAGGTATGACTCCCAAAGCCGTGCATATGACGATGACCGTAGGGCGTACCGCGATCGCTCATCAGGATCATGACCTGGTGCAGTGATTCGGGATTGAGACTCCAGAAATCCCACATCATTGTAGGGCTCTTACAGTTTGTGCGCGGATCACGTTTTTGGGTATGAATAAAGTCACCGAACTTCTTCGGGTCTTTGATGAAGAAGACGGGAGTGTTGTTTCCGACCAGATCCCAGTTGCCATCCTCTGTGTAAAATTTCATTGCAAAGCCGCGTGGATCGCGTTCAGTATCTGCACTCCCTTTTTCTCCTCCTACCGTAGAGAAACGGATGAAGAGTTTTGTTTCCTTCCCCACCTTGTTGAACATCTTCGCGCGTGTGTATTTTGAAATATCATGGGTGACGGTAAATGTTCCAAACGCACCTGTGCCTTTCGCATGGACAACACGTTCAGGGATGCGTTCCCGGTTGAAGTGCGCCATTTTTTCGTGGAGGATAAAATCCTGGAGCAGGAGTGGCCCGCGTGGACCAACGCTCATAGTGTTTTCATTCTCGGTATAGAGTTTACCGGAGGCCGTAGTGAGTTTACGTTTCTTTTGCTTATCGTTTGACATGGTGTAGAATTTTATTGAGAATGGGTCAAAGATAAGGGAAGGTCTCTGGTAGACAAAACTGATATTTTCTATATTCGTATAGATATAGTCTATGTAATGAACCTCCAACAACTTAAATATATTGTTGCGATTGACCAGGAACGGCATTTTACGCAGGCAGCGCAAAAATGTTTTGTGACTCAAGCCACACTCAGTATGATGGTGAAGAAACTGGAAGACGAGCTTGGAATGAAGATTTTTGACCGATCCAGGCTCCCAGTCATGGTAACTGCGGAAGGACAATTGATCATTGAGCATGCAAGGAAAATCCTCCAGGATGTCACAATGCTGCAGGAGTCGGCACAGGAACTTCGCGGTGAGCATATCGGAGAAGTACGCATAGGGGTCATTCCCACACTAGCACCTTACCTGTTGCCTCTCTTCTTAAAATCTCTGTCCGTCAATCATCCTCGCCTGCGGGTCACCATCCGCGAATTGATCACAAACCGCATCATCACAGAACTGCAGCATGGGAATTTAGATATTGGGTTGGTTGCGACTCCACTCCATGAACCTACGCTAGAGGAGTTTCCTTTGTTCTATGAAGAGTTTTATGCATATGCTTCGAAAACCGAAAACCTTCCGACGAAAAAGTACCTGTTACCAAAACATATTAATCCCGAACACCTCTGGCTTCTCGAAGAAGGACATTGTATGCGCAATCAGCTCTTCAATCTTTGCGCGCTCAGGATCAAAGAGGATACACAAGGGACACTGAATTATGAGGCAGGAAGTATTGAGACGTTGATCAATCTTGTAGATCGCAGCGGTGGTGTCACTATCATTCCTCAACTCGCAACCACCCGGCTCAACGCTGCTCAAGGAAAAAAACTCCGTGAGTTCGCACCTCCTAAACCAGTAAGAGAAATCAGCCTCGTTGTACGCCGAAATTTTCCGCGGAGAAAAATGATGAGCTACATCAGGGATGAGATTATCAAAGGTGTACGGAAATATGTGTTGTTGGATGAGAAGGGATTGAAGATTGTAGAACTTGTGAATGGTGATCGGTAAGCGGTAGTCAGTAATCGGGTGTAGTAGGTAAGTAGGCACTTTAAACTAATAAGTTCACACTGCTCACTTACCAACTGCACTAAATACCGATTACCGACTTGTTTACAATTAGAAAATTTCATTCAACGTAAGGACACCAATCGCTCTGTGTATGTTTATCCATCGACCATCACTGCTCATCCTGCCAGAGTGCAGTCTTATTCGCCTGCTCAATCTCATCTCCCCGGATATTTCCATTTTTGCACCCACATTGCACTAAATGTGACTCTATGAGATTGCACCTTGTCTCCGGGGGCTGTGGATTTGTTGGCAGGAATATGGTCAAACGCCTGTATGCAAGCACGTCTGACGGTATCTTCTTTATCGATAACCTCTTTATCGGCCGTCATCCTTCAGAATGGCTTGATCTGCCAAAGTCCGGTAATCGTGGAGTCGTCGAAGTGTTTGGAGAGGATCAAAGATTGTTCTTTCTTAAAGATGATTTCCGGAGTTTCTTGCGTCGAGTGATCGACGATCCTGACCATGTACAAAAGACATATGGCATTCCCTTCGAAAAATTCGCAGATGTCTTTCACTTTGCAGCCATTGTCGGCGGCAGAACTGTGATTGACGGCGATCCGATGATGGTAGCTCTTGATCTTTCGATCGATGCCGAGTTTTTCTTTTGGATTTGCAGATACAAGCCGGCGCGTGTCTTATATCCGAGTTCTTCAGCCGCTTATCCTGTGAATCTGCAGACTGAGTCTGGTGCGATCGCTCTCAAGGAGTCTGATATCGACTTTAATAATATGGGTCAACCAGATATGACCTATGGATGGGCAAAACTTACCGGCGAATACCTCTCGCATATTGCTGCAAAGTATTATGGTGTGAAAGTGACATGCATCCGTCCATTTTCAGGATATGGAGAAGATCAGGACTTATCTTATCCGATACCTGCCATTGCGCAACGCGCCGCACGACGTGAAGATCCTTTCGAAGTGTGGGGTACCGGAAAGCAGGGGAGGGATTTCGTGCATATCGATGATGTAATGGATTGTATTCTTCTTGCCATGGATCATATCCATGATGGGACTGCGATCAATATCGGCATGGGACGCCTCACCAGTTTCCTTGAGATCATTCAGGTACTTACCGGTATTGCAGGTTATCAACCAAAGATCAAAGCGCTTACCGACAAACCGGTGGGAGTATACTCACGCTATTGCAATATGGACTATGTCAGGCAGCGACTTGGCTGGGAGGCGAAGATCACGATGGAGGAAGGAATGCGGCGCATGTATGCCGCTGCGCTTGCCCGTGAAAAAGCAACATCTGTATAACCCATGAAACGGATTATCTGTTTCGGTCCGGGACCGAAGTTCAAAGGCGGCATCAAGGATTACAATACCTCGCTTGCAAAGGCCTTTGACCGGATGCCTGATACAGAAGTACACATCGTCTCCTGGACAAATCAGTATCCTGCGATTATCCCACGTGAATTTGTGGATAAATCGAGTAAAGCCGATCTTCTTGAGGGCACCAATGTTGGTGTTCACTACATTACGGACTACAACAACACGTTCACCTGGCGTCAGACATATCTGCTGATGGCCGGACTGGAACCGGATATCGTCATCTTTCAATGGTCAATTGCGTTACAGGGATTACCAATAGGGCGCATTGCACGTCAGTTGGTAAAACATAAAAACATCGAGGTCATCTTTGATATACACTTTGTGGTTCAGAAAGAAGGAAGTATTCTTGATCGCGCCTTTACACGTTATGGGATCAAATGGGCGGACACGTATATCGCACATGCATATAAGACAGTAGATGAACTACGCGCATTGTTTCCAAAGAAGCAGCTCGTCGTCACAGAGACTGGTGAGAGGAGCAAGGAAGGCACGACGGTACTGAAACTCTATCACCCTGTCTACGATCTCTTCAAACCCGATCCGGCATTTGATGTGGCTGGAATGAAACGGGCTCTGGGCCTTCGAAAACATGTATTTCTGTTTTTTGGCTTCATTCGTAAATATAAAGGACTGCATTATTGTATCCGTGCCTTTCACAAACTCGCGCAGGAACGGGACGATGTCTCATTGTTGATTTGCGGAGAATCTTTCTGGAATACATTGGATCAATCCAAATTCAATACGCGACTGAAGTCGTTCTTGTTCGGGCTGGCGAAGAAAGTTCTTCTCAGTAAAAAAGAAGATGAACAGGACTACAATCCACTGCAGTTGATCGATCAACTTGGTATCAGGGATCGGGTCGTGGTGAAAAATGAGTTTATCGCGAATGAAGACGTACATAAATATTTCCAGGTATCCGATGCTGTCTTGTTGTTTTATGAATATGCAACTCCATCGGGTATTGAATCGTTGAGTTATAACTTCAAAAAACCGTTGATCGCCACGAAGGTTGGACACTTCCCTGAAACGATTCAAGGTGGATTCAATGGCTATCTCGCCGAAGCCGGAAATATAGATTCGATGGCCACTCAGATGCAGAAATCTCTTGAGCATCCGATACAGCCGGAAAATATCGCAAAGGCAACAGCAATGATGAGTTGGGAGAATTATGTGAAGGCTATTTTAGGCTTATAGCTTCTGGCTGCTGGCAGCTGGCTTCTGGCTGCTAACAGTTCGTCTTTGTCCGGTCACTGAGCTTGTCGAAGTGGCCGTTCGTTTGCACTTGAGTCTGAGTCCCGACGTTCTCTCTACTTTGTAGAGATCGGTATGGGATGTCGTTGCGCTCCATTTGGATTTGGATTTCCTCAGCCTCAGCCTTCGCCTCAGCCTTCTTTTATCCAATTCTCTTCTCTATCTGATACTTATTTCTTCCTCCCGACGATCTCACAATCAGTTCCGCAAGGAATCCCGTGAGAAACGTCTGCGATCCGACGATAAGCAAAAGGATACCGAAATAAAAGAGAGGTCGTTCATGAATACCTCCGGTCTGCTCAACGACTTTCAGAATTGAAAGGTACAAGAGCATCGCGAAGCCTATCACAAAGAAAAAGACGCCAAGCGTGCCAAACAGGTGGAGCGGACGTTTACCAAATCGACCGACAAACATGATGGACATCACATCCAGGAATCCTTTGATG
>DATDQA010000299.1:0-6985 GCA_035292505.1 Saprospiraceae bacterium
GAGAAAAACACAAACACAAATGGAGCGTAGCGACATCCCGATCGAACCGAAGCTGGCGAGGTGAGCATCGGGACTTAAACTTTCAGGTTACGTCACTCAAGTTTCGGCTCCTGATAGACTTTGCACGGTCTCAGACCTTTACGTTATGCTCAGTTGTAGAAAATTTCAACAGAGAATATAGCGGGCAATATCCAATGAAACCCGTAAGCAGGAAAACGAATGCAAAAACCAGGAGAATAATGCCAAATACCCCGGTGACAATATTTGTGAAGTAAAGCAAGGCAAAGGCTACTGCTAAGACAATGCGTATTGTTCGGTCGGCAGATCCCATGTTCTTTTTCATGCTGCGAAGTTTTTAATTTAGAAAACAATTAGGCGGTGAAAAAACAAGAGTATAAAATTCAGTCATGGAATGGTATATCGGGCTGACGAAGATCATGGTTGGAGGGTATTTTGATCAATGGCAGGGGGATAATGGGGAGTATTGCGAACGTATACAAATCATTGCGGAGAGGGAGGGATTGATTTCATCGATCCCTTTAAGCGGGATCCTACAAACAAAATCATCAGCCTTCGGTCTTTTTTCTTTTCGCAAAAATGCCCTCAAGCCTTATTAGCCGAGTATATCTTCAGCAAGACTGACATCAAATGCTTGGTGCATTTTGCTCAAAGAAAAAACCCGCGTACGCGGGGCTGATGATTACGTTTGCGGAGAGGGAGGGATTGATTGATATCGATCCCGAGTAGGGGATCCTGCAATGATTTGAATGCGCACTACGTGCTCTTTTCTTTTCGCACTCATCTCACATGAGCAAGCTCTGTTCGCTGAGCACGAAAAAGAAACGCCCCTATCGGGGCGCATACAAATCATTGCGGAGAGGGAGGGATTGACTCTGTCGATCCCCGGTGAGGGTACCTTGCGAAATTCATTGAGCCCTTTGGGTTTTTTCTTTTCTCGCAAACTCGATTTCAAGCCAAGTTTTTCTGCAACGCGTTCCTGCTATTTATTTGGTTTGATCGATTTGCTCCAAAAGAAAAGCCGCCAATCGGCGGCTCAATGAATTTTGCGGAGAGGGAGGGATTGATTTCATCGATCCCATTTGGAGGATCCTTGCAAAAACAAAAAATGCGAAGCCTGCGGCATTTTTCTTTCCGCAAAAATGCATTCAAGCAACTCTCGCAATACCTAATAATGATCTTTATTATGCTTGATGCATTTTGCTCCAAGAAAAAGTCCCGCATTAGCGGGGCTGCGCATTTTTTGTTTTTGCGGAGAGGGAGGGATTCGAACCCCCGGTACAGTCACCCGTACACCGCATTTCGAGTGCGGCCCGATCGACCACTCTGGCACCTCTCCTTTATTTCATCTTGCACAAACATAGATCATTTCCTATGACTAAATGATCTCTCGGAACAAGGACACTGCAAATACATTGGATGGTAAAAATCCTCCCTTATCTTTCCCCTCATGAATCTCCTCGTCGATCTCACTGTCATCTTCACCATTGCTGCGATCGTACTCTTCATCGCATCAAAGTTCAAGGTGCCGTCGGTGGTAGGTCTGCTGCTTTCCGGATTCCTGGCAGGTCCGTATGGACTTGGTCTTGTAAGCGCTACACAACAGGTAGAGACATTGGCTGAGATTGGCGTGCTCCTGTTGCTCTTCACCATCGGCATGGAGTTCTCTTTGGCGAAACTGATGCAATCGAAGAGATTGATTCTTCTTGGAGGAGGCTTGCAGGTTTCTATCACAGTTGGCGTCACTGCTCTGCTCGCAATGTGTTTCGGGATGACATGGAGACAGTCGGTGTTCATTGGATTTCTTTTCGCAATGAGTAGTACCGCCATTGTGTTACATATCCTGCAAGAGAAAGGACGGATGGATAGTGAGCATGGCAAGGCTGCAATGTCAATCCTGATCTTCCAGGACATCATTATTATCCCCATGATACTCATGGTGCCATATCTGGCAGGTACCGGTGAGGGCGGACTTGCAGGACTGTGGGATCTGATCAAGGCAATTGGCATCGTGGGGGTGATTATTTTTCTTGCTCGTAAAGGAGTACCCGTGATCCTCCGACAGATTGTGCACACACGCAATCAGGAGTTGTTCCTGGTTTCTATTCTCGTGATCTGCTTCGCCACAGCTTTCGTGACATACGAACTTGGTCTCAAACTGGCATTGGGAGCCTTTCTTGCAGGACTTGTGGTATCTGAGTCAGAATTCAGTTATGATGCATTGAGCAGAATTCTTCCTCTGAAAGAAATTTTTACCAGCATCTTCTTCATTTCTATCGGGATGTTGCTGAACATGGAGTTTTTTCTTTCCAACCTGTTTATTGTATTGGCAGTGACATTGGCGGTGCTCCTTCTCAAGGCAATTGTGATTACAGGGATAAGCCTTGCATTGAGGTTGTCTTTGCGGAATGCATTGATCGTCGGTTTGTCGATCTGCCAGGTGGGAGAATTCGCATTCATTTTATCCAAAGCGGGAACTGATGTGCAGTTGCTGACCACAGATCAGTACCAGGTATTTCTCGCGGTCTCGATTTTCTCGATGGCGGTATCACCATTTGTGATTGTTGCAGCACCAAATCTCGCGACCTGGATTTCCATCAATCATTTGCTCCGGCCTTTGATCAGAAAAATGAACATCGAAGTATTTGGCCAACGTAATTATGACTGCGGAGAACAGAATCATCTTGTGATCATTGGTTTTGGAGTAAATGGTCAGACTCTCGCCCAGATAGCCCGTGAAAAAAAGATTCCATACTCGATTGTTGAACTCAATGAAAAAATGGTGACGAAATTCCTACACGAAGGCGAGCCGATCTATGGCGGAAGTGCTACAGACCCTGAGGTGTTGAAAAATGCTGCCGTAGATAAAGCAAAAACTATTGTGATTGCAGTGCACGATCCCGCAGAAGCTGAAGCTATCACCATTGAAACTCGTAAAATGAACCCCAACGCGCATATCATTGTCCGCTCACAGTTCGCTGAAGAAGTGGATACCCTCAGGCAACTCGGTGCCAATGAAGTAATTCATGAGCGCATGGAAGCCGCGCGACGCATCTCGGAGAGGACTATGTTGCAGTTTGACTAATCAATCAGTCTTCAGTCCGCAGTCCACAAATCAGTCCACAGTCCGCAGTCCAACAGTCCGCATTCTGCAAAATCAACCCACAGTCCACAATCCAACAGTCCACAAATCAGTCCACATTCCACAGTCAGCAGCTTTCAGTCAACACCGAAGTTCTACGGACTGAGGACTGTCGGACTGAAGACTGAGAACTGTCAGACTGAAGACTGACTGCTGACTGCAGGCTGAGGACTGTGGACTGAGTTCTATTCAGGAAACAACGATGCATCTAATCCCGGGATGATCGTTAGTGCATTCTTATAATAGACTTTCTTCAGCACTTCATCGGAAAGTCCGAGGCCATACATTTTCCAGAAGGCGTGATAGCGCTTGTAATATGGAAAGTATTCATCCTCTGTCTCCAGCACGCGGAAATAGGTCGGATATTCATCAGGTTGATACGAGTCTTTTCCAAAGAGAATACGATCCTGGTATTTCTCAAAGAATTGCCTGGCCATTCTGGGTTGTCGTCCGAGTTCGGCAATAATTGCACCGGTTTCGATGTACATGTTCGGCATTTCATCGAGAAGTTCACCGAGTGTTTTAAGGTCATTGGCATACCAGCCGAAGTGTGCATTGATAAAGGTCGTTTGCGGATGCCTGCGAATCACATCATGTTGTTCTGCAATGATCGTTTCCCATGACGCTGGATCATCAGCTTCGCGTTTGCGGCCTGGATTGAGCTTGAGCTCAAGCCACCGTTCATTCAGACTATCCAGTGGTTGCCAAAACAAAGCGGGGTCTGCTGCATGGATCAACACAGGGATTCCATATTCGCCGCAACGCGTCCAGATTGAATCGAGCCTGGGATGATTTAATGGAATCCGGTTACCCTGGCTGTCTTTATGGAACATACCCTGGCTTTTGTAGATTTTCAATCCACGTGCGCCACTGTCCAAATCGTAGGCGAGTTGCTTCAATGTTTGTTCCACCCAATCTGGTTCGTCAATGGTCTGAAAGTTGATATTTGAAAAGACTACCATGCGGTAGTGATATCCCTGTGAGTCGATATTATGCGTCATTTTACGGAGCAGTTCACTGTTACGCCCGCTGAGATTGACGACGATGGCCATATTCAATGAGTCCATTTGACGGGCAAGGATACTGAGGTCTGCATCCGCCATCTGCCAATGATGACTATGTACATCGATAAAAGGGAATTTAGCTCTTGTACGAGGGTGTTCCGGTACCACGAGCGTTGATGGAGGATCATAGGCCTCGAAGTCCATCCTGATATCAAGGGGTTCGCGAGGTTGACCATGAGCCGCGAGAGGAGAGAGGAAAAGAAAAAGAAGACAAGGTTGCATCCGCATGATTTATCCTGTTTTGTTAACACAAAAATAACATCTACTGTTATTGTAACATTGTGATCGACCAACGACACCATCTGTACGACTCAAATCCTGTATGCAGATGCAATCTTTTCACAGTTGCACTCGTCTATAGGTCTGAAAAAGTCGAAAACACAGCCATGAAAGGACAAACACTCATGTTGATCACCGATATCAGTGGATATACGCGTTTCATCACACGTGTCGGCCATGAAAAGGGAATTCAGCACGCTCAGGATCTGCTCCAGATCATCATCAACTCAAATACATTGGGATTGAAACTTTGCGAAGTGGAGGGAGATGCAGTATTCTTTTATGCGATGAAAGTGCTGCCTTCCCGCAAAGCCCTCATGCGACAGATCAGCAGAACATACAATGCTTTCAATCATTACCTATCCACACAGCATTTGGAATCAGAAATTGGAATCAAATTTTTCGTGCATACAGGCATCTGCGAGGAAATACGGATTGGTGGCAGAACAAAACTGTATGGCATGGAGGTCATCAAGATCCACCGTCTTTTGAAAAGCATCACTAATACAGACGACTATATGCTGATTACAGCGAATGCCGGAGGGGCATTGCAGTTTGAAACCGGAGAAGGAGTACAGGGCGGAGCAGAATTCCCGCACATTGGAGTGGTGAATTATGCTGTCTTCAATGAAAGATTCCTGCAAGAAACTGCAATAGAGGTGAGCTTGTATCATACATTTATCAATGGGATCATCGAAGCAGCCAACACGCTGACTGCAGAGTTGAGCAGGCAGTACCGTCATTATGCAGCTCTACTGAACCCATTACACGAGCTGGCTTCCTGACCTCCAAGCTGGTAAGCTCCTCGGTCCGTGACTCTCGGTTGGCTCGGTCATGAGACTCGTCGTAGGGTGAGAGGTTGTGACATTTTGAAATGAGTATTTTCAGGTAGCGCCTCATCTGCTGCCGGATTTCTCCACGAACCACACTAATTTTCACGCCCGCCTGGCCCGGACGGGCAGGAAAAAAGAATGACACGAAAAGGCCTCGCCTTCATTAGCGCCAATTCGCGGCTTTCGCGGATGACAAGCAAAATGAGTCATTACTTATTTTCAAGTCTTGCCACAGTATTCGCAATGTTTTTTGTATTTCTGCCTGTATGATTCAACGCAGAGCATACAGAATGCAAGCCGGAAGCATCGACAATCTCATTGTCAGAAAGGAAGAATTGGGATCTCCTGCGGATCATGAGGTGCAAATTGCTATCCAGGCTATCGGTTTGAATTTTGCCGATCTCTATTCCATTTGGGGAATGTACAAAGCGGCCCCAAAGACTGATTTTATTCCCGGTCTTGAATACGCCGGAATTATCCATGCAATTGGTGCACAGGTGAAGGGATGGAATGTAGGTGATCGTATCATGGGAGTCACGCGATTCGGTGCTTATACTGACCACCTGAATATCGATGCGAGATACATCACACGTATTCCGGAAGATTGGAGTATTGAAGAAGGAGCTGGGTTTTTGGTGCAGGCAATTACAGCGTATTATGCATTGGTGGAACTCGGTAGAATGCAATCAGGTGAAAATGTGCTGATTCATTCTGCTGCGGGTGGGGTAGGGATTCAGGCAAACAGGATTGCAAAGAGGCTCGGGGCTTTTACGATTGGCTCCGTCGGTAATGACACAAAAATCGAGTTGCTAAAGAAAGAAGGCTATGACGCATGGATTGTGAGATCAAAACAATTTCGAGCGGATCTTGAACACGCATTAAATGGCCGGCCCCTGAATATCATTCTGGAATGTATCGGTGGCAGAATCCTCATGGATGGTTTCCGGACACTGGCTCCTGAAGGACGGATGATCATCTATGGCAATGCCAGTTTCACAACCCATGGTGACAGCCCAAACAAACTGAAAATGCTCGCACGTTATCTGCGCAGGCCCAAAATCGATCCGCTGCTTTTACCAAACTCAAATAAAGCCGTCATTGGATTTAACCTGATATGGCTCTATCATCAAGCGGAGCGATTTGACGGCGTTGTACGAGAGCTTATGGCGATGCACCTTCCAGCTCAGCATATTGGAGCCACATTTGATTTTGAGGCACTTCCGGAGGCGATCAGGACGATTCAGAGTGGGAAAACGATGGGGAAAGTTGTGGTTAAAGTGTAAAGGAGTTGTGCATTTCGGAATGCGGATTTCGGATTTCGGACGAGCCAACCTGGCCGCCCGGATGGTCGGACGGGGTTTAGTTGGGCAACGAGCACTTGCATAACCTGCTAGGTTTAGCGATTTCAGATTTCGGAGGCAGTGCAAACCTGGCAGCCCGCCCGGATGGTTGGACGGGGTTTAGCTAGGCAACGGGAGTTTGCTTACCTGCAAGGTTTAACAGAAGATGCGGATGGGCGATGGGACGGCATCGGCAGAAGGTCAGACATCCACGTAAAACGCCGTTTCATAAGTGACTGATAGTCATGAGTGATGGTCGCCCAGATGGTCACCCGGATGGCTAATGAGTTATTCTGTAGAAATACTTTG
>DATDQA010000300.1:0-7132 GCA_035292505.1 Saprospiraceae bacterium
AAATACTGCTTTCCTTCGACGATTTCTGAATGTAGTTCGGACTTGATAGCTTCGATTGAATGTTTGGCATCAGTGATCGACAATCCGGACCACCATACGAAGTCGTTTAAGTTGGCCGGAGCATGACTTTGAAAATATCTCCTTGCAAGTGTAGCGAGTGCCTCTTCTTTGTGCATGGATGTAGCCTTGGGAGCACGTTCGGAGAGTAAGGCAAATGTTCGTTTGTTCTCTTTACTTGTGCCGCTGCAAATCAGGCATTCCAATTCTGCAAGCGCGAAAAGATGTGAGGCTCTGTTGTCTTCATTTTTGATGTCGGCCTTTTCCAGCAACTTCACCAACTCCTCACGCGTGGAATGATTTCCACCTTTCAAGGCTTTCTCAATAATCGTATTGCTTTTATTGACCATCGCTGTGGTGAGTCCAAGTTGTTTATGTCTTGACCTCATCGACGTTAAAATATTTGGAGCGGTAAGCTCAAGCATCCACCTGATATCTTCGGAAGGGACGATATGCCATGTGGGGCGCAGGACGTGCGTCCGCAGAATCTCACCCTTATCAAGTGCGGTCTCCACACTTTGATTTGAGGCCTTCAACGTTCTGAGACCAATGGCCCATTTGGACATCGGATAGTCCTGTGCCTGTATTGCACCCATCCAGGTGACGAGGTCTTTCGCTCGAGTGAAATGAGGTGCTGCAATTTGTTGATTAAGAAGACGGAGGAGAGAAATATCCGTAAGATTCATCTTCATGTTCTATTCGAAAACCTATTTTCTGCATCAAAGACACAAAGAAAGTATAAAACAACTTTGTGCCTTAATGTCTTTGTCGCAAGTCAGGAATTTTCATGGGCCAAAAAAAATTAATGCCTTGCATGAATCTGCAGAGAGTTTATTATTCGGATCGCGAAATATAACATAGAATCCAGGACCTCCTTCGATTTCTGTCTTTGGCAATATCGTCGCGCCCCCTGCTTTGTTGATTTGCCATAGGATCTTATCGATATCCTTCATGTCAACCACGATCTGCATTCCTGTCTTTTCGCTCGCAGGTAGTAAGGTTGCATCGAAGCCGCGCCAGAAGTGGTATCTCCGATTCTGAAAAAAGCATATTTGCCAACCTCCATGATTTGAACCTTCCACATAAAGATGTTCGCATAAAATGCAATTGCCCTTTCCAGATCCGGCGCCGGGATCTCGATGTGTGAAATTTGTGTGATTCACGAATTTGTTATTTATACCAATTTGAGAAATGCGCAACCTGTAACAGACTATTGCTCGCATTCCACCCTGAGAGCGGCAAGCCATCTCTGCATTTGTTTTTGCAATGTTTTATTCAACCATTTTTTTAACAGCGATGGAAGCGGGCCTTCCATGCTTTCCGCAACAGAGACCTGTGTCTTCCCATCTACAGAATGCAATGTCCAGTTGTTGATACCATTGATGCCTAACGCTTTGCCGTACCAACCAAAGTGGGTATGCGGCTCCACAGTATGCAATGTGGAGTGAATTGCTACTCCGCCGGATTTCCAGTCAAATGAGGTACCCGAATGCAAAGGGCCATCAATCTTCGCGCGAAGGATATCGGTGTTCCATGTAGGCCAGTTGTTGATGTCTGTCAGGATTGTCCAGACTTTCTTCAGATGGGCATTGATCAGGATTGAGGAAGTGCTTTGAACGGGCGCATTGGTATTAATGTGTTTCATGTTGAAGTGTTTGGCCTTTACTCAAAAGTAAGATAATAGAGTCCCTACGCTCACCTTGCTTTTCCGCCGTGCTCCTACGCTGAAGCCTGACTGCCGCTTTCGAGTTGAGAATAAAACTCTGTCATGCGGGATGGACTCGGCGACACCTTCAATGATCCGGACATTGGAGATACCGTAATAATCTATCTTTTGTTTTGCACGTTCAATTGCCTCTTTCCAGGGATCGATGCCATAAACAGTTGCACTCTCTCCCAGACGCATGGCCAGTTCGATGAGCGGAAATCCCGTGCCGAATCCAATGTCGAGTGCTGTAATTCCCGATTTGTATTGAATGTGGTCCAGGAGCTTCCATCCAAAAGGCGCTGACCAGAGTGGGAGCTCGTCGAAGAAAGTCACTCTTTTCGCAGGATCAGGAGTAGAGTAGAGATAGTTCTTCATGTAGATGAAGATAGGATCACAAAACAATTGTCTCACTCTCTCACCTTCGGTAATCGGTGGATCGGTAATCGGTTTGTGTTGAAGTTTGTGTTTGAGTTTTCTTCTCACCTTCTCACAGCCTCCGCCGAAGTCGCAGACGGAGGAGGACATTCTGGAGTCGGGATCGCATGATGACGTGAAAACATTTCAAACAAAATTAAAATGAAAATTAAAATGAAAACACAATCGAATCAAAGGAACTCATACCTCGTACATTGCTTCTCGTTCCCTAAACCTTACAGGTATTCCACGCGCGCATACCCCTGCTAAACCCGCCAGGTTGCCATGCCACTCTTGAATGCAAAATTGCGATTACATTTCACATTTTACCGACTTCACCGGCTTTACCTGTTTCACCTGTTTTACCGGCTTACTCCCCCTCTTTCACAACTTTCCTTCCCATTCACGCCAACTAATCAGGCGACCGGATGAAGTTTGAAATGATGTATCGCCGCCATAGATGACAGCACACTGTTCAGGTTTGGTACCTGAGAGATTTTGCCAATAGGTAAGGTTTTGAAAGAAAGAAGGGTTAAAGGTTTTTCCGGATTTGATTTCTACAGCGGATGTTTCGTTACCAGATTGCATGAGCAGATCGATTTCCTTGCCTGATTGATCCTGCCAAAACCATGCACTGAATGGAAGCCCCTGATTGTACTGTGTCTTGATGTGTTCGGTGATAATATGGTTTTCAAAGAGTGCGCCCTTGTTGTGATAGTTTTGTACATCCCCGGCCTTATTTAAGCCTAATATTGAGCACACCATCCCTGTGTCGTAGAAATAGAGTTTAGGGGACTTGATGATGCGTTTGTTGTAATTATTATGGTATGGTTGCAATAGAAACACAACATAGCTGGCTTGAAGGATGGATATCCACGACTTTGCGGTGTTTGGACTGATACCGGTATCATGTGCAAGAGATTGATAGCTCAGAAGTTGCCCACATCGTCCGGCACAGAGTCCCATGAAACGTACAAATGCGTCCAGATCAGGAATATTTTTCAAGAGACGTACATCGCGTTGAACATACGTCTCGATATATGCAGGGAAAAAGTCCGGAGGCGCGATATGACGATCATAGATCCTGGGAAACGCACCTTGGTAGAGCAGGTCTTCCAGAGTAGCAAATTCAATATCTGCTCCACGCATCTCTGCATAGGAAAGTGGTAACAATTTTTGAACAGATGTCCGTCCGGCAAGTGATTGAGAGATATGATCCGAGAGGAGAAAATTCTGAGATCCTGACAAGACGAAAAAAACATTTGGATTACTATCAACAATTCCCTGCAGATAGGAAAACAAATCAGGAGTGCGTTGCACTTCATCAAGCACTGCCCCATTCTGCAGATTAGCGAGAAAGCCGCGAGGATCGTTGAGAGCAAACTGGCGTGTATCCGGGTCTTCTAAAAGAAAATATGGTAGGTTCCCAAATAGACTTTTCACCAAGGTTGTCTTGCCTGACTGTCGTGGGCCAGTCAGAAACAGGACGGGGTATTTTCCCCGCATTTCCAAGAGTTTCGGAGCGAGATGTCTTTGAATCATAGCGAAGATGAGGCCAAATGTAGAATAATCTTGACAGATATGCAATGTGATTGCGGATTTGTCAGACTTGCAAGGTCAGCCCTCCATGTTTCCCTGATTTCCCCCGGTTTCACCGATTTCCCGATTTCCCCGATTTCCCCGGTTTCCCCGATTTCCCCGGTTTCCCGGTTTCCCCGATTTCCCCGGTTTCCCGATTTCACCGATTTCCCCGATTTCTCCGGTTTCACCGGCTTCCCCGGTTTCACCGGCTTCACCTGTCCCCCAGTATCGCTTCCCCCTTCGTCAACCATGAAATCCCAAATGCAATAAGTGCGATCGCTTCAAAGATGAAGACCGTATTCACCGGCCACGAATCTTCAAAGAAGAGAAAATAGATGGTCAGAATGACAATACACAATGCCATGACGACACCGCATGTGCGATAGACTTTATTGCGTGATTGCTTACGCATGGTCCGTTGAGATGGTGGCTTGTTACTCAGGGTAAACAGGAAGTACGAGATATACGCCAGAATGATAAAGAAAAGAGTCGCCGAAATAAAATGAATATAACAGAAGAGGATCTCACATTCTCCGGTTTTGTTCGTCGGGAAAAATGCAACGAGAAGAGCACAGATGCCTGCAGTATTTGTGAAAAGATTATCTCTCTTCCACCATACATCAGATTTGTATCCACGATAGGTAAAGAGAAAGAACCCAAAGGACGACACGATTCCGACAAAGGCATTGCGCATGATGGTATGATAGTAATGACTGATCGACGGCTGAAAGACCTTATCGTTTTCGTGAGGACCGATATCAAGCAGCGCCTTTAGCGCAACGACCCCGAGGATCAGGATGAGCGGCATGAAGACACCGAGAAAACCCAGGAGCTTGCGCAGGGTCAAGTGAGAGATGAGGTGGGAGTCACCGACTTTGCCATGGGCTACGTCGGTCGAAGAACCGACTTCGCCATGGGCTTCGTCGGTGGGGGAGGGAGGAGTCATGAGGTGGTGTGTTTTTGATTGTTGAAAGTTACAACACGAAATAAACTGATGAGATTAGTAGAAAGGCGGAAAGGCAGAAAAGCGGAAAGAATAGAACGCGCCTGTCTGCTCTGAGTAGCCTGCCGCTAGTTGCGGGGCAGACTGTGATGCGAGCCTGTTAATTTAATACTCCAATAAATTGATGATGTATAAAAAAAAGCCAGATGATCAATTTTTCTATCACCTGGCTTTACAACAACGATTACTTACTGCTTTACAAACTTACCTACACGCATCACGCGACCCTCAGACACAATTTGTAAAATATACATGCCTTCAGGTAAGTTACTTGCATTCACAGTCTGTAATGAGCTGTTATTTTCAATTTCCTTTTCCAATAAAACCTGCCCGGTAAGACCGATAACGCGTAAAGACATACCCTGTGTGGCAAGTTCGGACAACTCGACTGTGAACACGCCAGAGTTAGGATTAGGATAGATGCGAATACTTTGCCCTTGTAATGGGTCATCCACACCGACGAGCGTTCTGGCCACACACACATCGTCTACATAGTAATACGAACCAGGATAAAATCCGCCGAGTCCTGTGACCGGTACTGTCGAAATGTCGTCGTTGAAATTCCCGATGACGATATGAGTCTCGCCGCCGCCGACAAATGTACCCGTGATGAGTGTCCAGGTGAACTTATCGGTAATATAATTACCAGAAGGGTTGATGACCTGGGGCACGTATGGCAACACAGATGAACCGGTTATCGGCCCAACCGACCCTATCGACAGGTAGGCGCCGATCTTGTCGATTGCATCCTGCGAAGCATCGGATAGACTTACATAGAACGAAACCTGGTAGTTAATACCGTTTATGAGCGGCGATGAGAGCGGCACCTCAATATACTCCCGATAGTCGGTTGTTACGCTCCGGAGGATAAAACCAGCGTAGCCTGCTCCGGTGCGTGGTACCTGAGAGCCAAAGGTATTACCCGGCGTACTCACGCCACTCCCTCCACTTGCGCAACTATTATAATAATCTGCCGACCCATCAGTTGGGAGTGTCCATGAAGCGGCCGTGAACGGTGGTGCGAGTCCTGTTGGACAAGTGATAAAGGTCTCGAAACTGGGGTTCGGAACGAGATTGTTGGGACAGAGATCGACGCAGTCCAGTATAATGGTATCCCGGAGCAATTTTTCAAAACAAATCAACCCGTTGGAATCGAGCTCTATCGCCAGATATGAGATGACATAAGTACCACTGCCGGTATAAAAGTGCATGGACATATCACCTGAGTTGAACGGGCCTGAGTTCAATGATCCATCGCCCCAGTTAATTCCTTCGAGGTAGTCGCAATCGGGCATGTTGCCGATGCTGACGGTGGCTTTGCATAAGCCATTGTCTATGCTGACGGAAACAGCGTTCATCACGTTCTGACAGAACAAGTCATAGTCAGTGCAACAGGAGTCGCAAGGTGGTATGAATACACAAACTGAATCACCCTCGAAGCAACACCAATTGTCGCCGCTGAATGAATCATGCAGACGAATTTCAAAAGTCAGTTTATCGCCTGCATTTAAACCGCTGCCGAAAATGAAGGTATTGATTGTTGTCATTCCCCCAAACGGTAACGGGCTGAACAATACCGGGTTGGGAAACACCGTGACAGGCGGACCACCTGTCTGGGTAAAAATCAACTCATTGGTAGTGTGTGGAGGTGTTGAGACATTTTGGATGGTCATCGTCAATGTATAATAAATATTCCCGTTTTCATCTTCCCTGCATTCCATGCGTTGTTTCAAAACTTCAACGCACTTGTTGTCTACCACAGGGCAATCGAAAATCAGTGTATCTGAGCAGGCAATACTATCTCTGCCATCTGAACCGGTTGTAAGCCAGTTTAAAACAACTACCTGCGGTGTCTCTCCCGGTTGGTCAATTTCATCGAGACAAAAGTTGATGAGTCCCGTTATCGTGCCACTCGGGACAGAGCCGGCGATGTGCTGCCATTGAATCAGAGTGTTGGTGGAAATAGGGTTGAACCAGTCGGCAGGGAAGGGGCCACCTGTCGAATGTGAACCGAAAATCACACCCGGCGTGAGCAGCTCCAGTTCGAGCTTGGTGAAAAAGACGTATTCACAATCGTTTGTGATATCAAGCGAATGGCAACAACTGTCCAACGGCGGCACGGTATGAACTACCACACCTCTGTCTTCGCAAGGATCACAACAAGGTTCCAGTACAATGCAGTGTTCGATGGAGGAATGACAACAAGAGTCGTTGCTCGACAAGCCAACCTCGAAGCAGAACATGGTAGGTGAAAGCACCGGCGCAGTCGCAACAATTTTGACACAAAGGAGTGGTGAACAGGAGTCCGGTTCGATACCAGGGCTCAATGGAGGATTAGGTAGTGCAATTGTCGGGCTGGTGATGTTGAT
>DATDQA010000301.1:0-3033 GCA_035292505.1 Saprospiraceae bacterium
TGATCTTGGCGCGGATCTTTCGCTCTGTCCGGGCGAGACAGTGACACTTTCGATCACAGAACCGGAAGTGGAGATTTTGTGGAATGATCAATCGACAGGTGATCAGTTCGTTGTCGATGCGGAGGGACTTGTCTATGCGACGATATCGAATGCTTGTGGATCATCATCTGATACGGTCGTCGTTGAACTGTTGCCTGATGTACCTGCGCTTGATCTCGGAGCGGATCAGTCATTGTGTCCGGGAGAGACGATCACGATTGATCCCGGCATCGCTGATGTGGAGTATCTCTGGCAGGATGGCAGTGATGCGTCGAATTATCAGACGAATGTCCCCGGTCTCATCATCCTGACCATCTCGAATGCGTGTGGAGCATCGACAGATAGTGTGATTGTCATTGAAGATACCAATGGACCACAGGTTGATCTCGGACCTGATATCCTTGCATGTGAAGGGGATACGGTTGTCCTGCAATCCGGTATCTCTGGTGTGACGTATTTATGGCAGGATGGGACGTCGGCGCCGCATTTCATTGCGGTGCAATCCGGAATGTATCATCTACAGGTCAGCAATACCTGCGGGATCGATACAGATACGATCGAGGTGGATATGCGTGGAACAATCCCCACGCCTGAATTGGGTGCGGATACGACCTTGTGCGATGGAGAAATACTGATCCTCAACTCCGATGCGGATACTGAGACGATCATTGAATGGCAGGATGGCACCAATGATTTGACCTATGTGGTTTCGGCGGCGGGAATATATATATTATATGAGTCGAATCACTGCGGGAGTGCGGCGGATAGCATTGTTGTAGGTTATAAAAGTGCGCCGCTGCCGTTTGATCTGGGAGAAGATGTGGTGTTGTGTCTGGGGGAATCCATAGTCCTCAATGCACCGGTTACCGCTGACATTCTCACCTGGCAGGATGGAAGTCATGGTACATCATTCATTGCCGATAAGGATCAGATATATTCTCTTGTGATCTCCAATGATTGTGGTGAGGTCAGTGATGAGGTTGATGTTTCATTCGATACGCAGGAACCCTTGGTGGATCTCGGTGGTGATATATCGCTCTGTCCTGATGAAACCCTCATCCTCGATGTCACGCAAGGCTTTGCAGCAGATTATTTGTGGAGTACGGGGAGTACATTATCAACGCTTCTTATTTCTCAACCGGATGTCTATACGGTAACGGTGAGTACTGAGTGTTATTCAGTTGAGGATGAGATTTCAATTGCGGAGGAGGATTGTGCCAGTGAGATTTTTGTGCCAAACATTTTTTCACCCAATGGCAATAATATAAACGATGAGTGGGTAGTACTTATTAATGATCCGAGCATTGTTGGGGTTGAATGTAGAATATTCGATAGATGGGGGGATGTGGTGTATGAATCGAAAGAAGCGCCCATTGTTTGGGATGGAGCGTTTAATGGGAAAAATGTATTGCCTGGAGTGTATGTCTATATGATTCTCTTGGTTGGAAGTAATGGTGAGACTAGAATCTTGTCTGGAGACATCACAGTAGTTCAATAGACCAGTCTGTTTGCTTTATTTTCCCGCCAGAGGCGGGCAGGCATTTTCCCGCCAGAGGCGGATCGCTCTTTAGGTGACATTTTCATTTTCATTTTGATTTTCATTTTGATTGGTTCAGACCGGTGGGGCAACACTGTTTATTTAGCCAGGGAGATGCCTATAGCCTGGGACGGAGCAATGAATCAATCGGCATTGAACCCGGGAGTATTTGTGTATACAATCACAGTGAAAAAACAAGATGGTACATCAGATATACTATCCGGAGATGTTACTTTGGTTAAATAGGTATCTGCTTTCTTCCGGCTTCACCATTTTACCAGACTGTACCGGCTGTACCGGTTGTACCGGATGCACCCTTTCTTGAATGTCTTTTCTCCGAATTCTGATTATGTGAATGACTTCTGGGAAGTGCAGTTCGATCCTGCGTTGGAATTTTTCGGGGATTGAGTATAGTGTATTTGATCAGTGGGGGAATACTGTGTTTTGTGCGAACTCGGTACCGGTTATTTGGGATGGGAGGTTTAGGAATAAGGATGTACTGAGGAGTTTATGTGTATGTATTGACTTTGGAATTGTCAGATGGGGAAAGGAAAGTGCTGGCAGGTGACCTGACAATGATAAAGTAATCAGGCAAGCCCCCACACAGGTACGACGATATCACTCCACAATGCCCTGCTTATATGCCCAGGCACTCAATTCCAAGGCATTTCTTGAATCAGTTTTCCTCAACAAATTCAGACGGTGACCATCCACAGTTCTCTTGGACACACCCATTCGTTCTGCGATTTCCTTGCTGGTGTGGCCGGCTACGATGAGTTTGAGCACTTCAACTTGTCGTTGCGTTAACTGAACAGAGTCATTCTTGCCCATTGAAGAATGCGATTTTGAATAACATGGGGTAAGACATCAATTGTCTTAGCATCAGCAACTTATGGCAACCCACAAGTTGGACATGCGTCTACGCTCCGCTCAAAGTTCTAAATAAGGTGCTACCGGGTTCTGCTTGAGTAAGCAGTCAGTTTGGTGAACATATGTAAAAATTCTGGAATCCAGGGCATTTTAAGTGAGGTTTTTTACAAGATAAAGCGAAAATCGGGTATTTATACCTGTGTAATGGCTGGTGTGGAATGTCAGGAGTACTACTGATTCACCCAAGTCTGTCCTCTGTCAAGCCATCGGCAGGCTTTCAGTGCAAAATTCGTTGTTTGCGCTCCCTTGTGTATCTTGGCTATATGCATAGGCTTTCTTCCTATGATCCGTGAACAAGCAAAAAGATAAGACTACCATCAAGTTTCCACGGTACAACAGCACTCAGTACTGTCGCATATTACACAAAAAGTGCTGGTTGGTGCTTCAAACCTGCCCGGCCGATCCAATTCCATCTTTGGAGGCTCTGGCTTCGGTGAGTCACAAGAGACGATGAGACACAACAAGGACAAGTGGACAACAACAAGCACAAGAACTGATAATCTGTACAAAGACATTGGTGAAATTGC
>DATDQA010000302.1:0-12247 GCA_035292505.1 Saprospiraceae bacterium
AAAGTTTGACCAGATAGACAAAAGCCGGATGGCAGAAATAGATGTCGGTCTTTACAACCCTGTGACCGGATGGTCCAACACCGAAAGCGCGGCAATCTCACGGAGCATGCATAAAAGTCAGGGATTTGGATCGAGTGGTACGCGAGGAACTGAAAAAGAATATCTCGAACTTCTGAAAGGGAATTTACCAGTGCTGAAATCAGACCTGTTCGAAGGAATTGACATATCATGGAATAGAGTCGCTGGCGGAGCACGCATCGAAGCAATGCTTGCCAAAATCATATCCGAATTTGATTTCCAAAAGCCCCATCTCAGCGTGAAACCGTTGTTTGAGGTAAGACAGGCAATGATAAATCTCAAGTCATCTGTCTGGAGATCACGTAAGCTTATCGAAGTTGACAAAGTCATCGCACAGGCATTGGGGCTTTTTATGGAGGCAGATGCTGCAACGTACCATGTAGTTGCCGGTGATTCTGTGAGTGTCAGTCTTGAAGTGATAAATCGCTCAACTGTTCCGATGCAATTGCTGCAATCTGAATTTTTACCAGCCAGGAAAGATTTGGACTGGACTGCTGATTTGAGTTTTAATAAACGTCTTACGACGACAAGAAAGGTGTTGATCCCTCAGGATCAACCCAATTCAACCCCTTATTGGTTGGAACGGCCTGGCTCGATCGGCATGTACACAGTAGAAGATCAATTGTTGCGAGGTTTACCCGAAAGACCAAGGACAGTAGCAATCAGATTGTCTTTGAAAATAGAAGAGGATACGATCTCCTATACAATCCCAGTGATTTATAAGGAGACTGATCCTGTCAAGGGTGAAGTTTACCGGCCGTTTGAAATTGTACCACCGGTCTTTGTCAATATCCAGGCTCCTGTTTACATTTTTAATAGTACCGATGGGAAGAATGTCAGAGTTACAGTCAAAGCAGCTAAATCTGCAGTCACAGGTAATCTCTACCTGAATGCCCCTCCGGGTTGGAATGTGACGCCATTGGGAATCGAAGTCACATTAATGAACGTGGGTGATGAGACGCATTATGAATTCTTAGTATCACCTTCTCCTCAGGTAAGAAATGGTCAATTAACTGCTGAAGTTCATATTGATGGACGGGTATGCAATCAAATGGTTACTCAAATCACCTATGATCATATCCCGGCCCAGACAGTATTACGCCTATCTTCAGCAACCGCGGCATATGTAGATCTTAAATGCGAGGGACAACGCATCGCTTACATTCATGGCGCAGGTGATGATGTTGCATCGAGCCTCGGGCAAATCGGTTATACAGTGGATGTCGTTCCATTAGAGGATATCTCGGGAAAAGAAATGTTGAGACGCTACGATGCCGTGATTCTTGGTATTCGCGCCTATAATACCCTGGAAAGAATCAAATTTATTCAAGGTCACCTTTTTGATTATGTGGAAGAGGGAGGTACGCTGATCACGCAGTATAATACCGCGAATGGGCTGAATGCAGATCAGCTTGCTCCTTATCCCTTGAAGATCGGACGCAAACGTGTGACAAACGAACATTCTGTTGTGACATTCTTAAATCCTGAACATCCCGCATTGAATATTCCAAACAAATTGACGGCTGCAGATTTTGAAGGATGGGTGCAGGAGAGAGGCTTGTATTTCGCTGACACATGGGATCCCGCATTCGAGCCGTTGCTTTTAATGGCAGATCCTGGTGAGGAGCCAATATCCGGTGGATTATTGGTGGCAAAACACGGCAAAGGATATTTCGTCTATACCGGTCTGAGTTTTTTCCGCCAGCTCCCTGATGGAGTGCCAGGAGCATATCGGTTGTTTGCAAATCTCGTCGCACTTGGACAAAATGGCAAATCGTGACCGGTCAAAAGAGTGAAAAATCTGCAGCCCATATCAGGAGCGACAGATGGGGAAGGTGGTATTCACTTGTCATCATCTGGCATATCCTGGTGATCCTTCTCATGTACCTGTTCACCCTGTACTTCCATCCAATCAGTTAAATGGGGTATAGAGTACTGAGTAATATCGACTGGTTGGTCCTTATTGGATCCCTGACTCTCATTATTGTATATGGAGTCTATAAAACACGTGGTTCGCGTGACCTGCACGGATATCTACGGGGTAATCAGGATTCACGCTGGTGGCTGATCTGTCTCTCGGTGATGGCCACGCAGGCGAGTGCCATTACATTTCTGTCTACTCCAGGTCAGGCCTATTCGGATGGAATGCGCTTCGTACAATTCTATCTTGGACTGCCTATCGCCATGGTTATTCTTTGCGTGACCTTCATTCCCATTTACTATAAGCTGAAGGTCTATACGGCATACGAGTATCTCGAATCAAGGTTTGATCTAAAGACGCGAAGCCTGGCAGCAATACTCTTTCTCATTCAGCGCGGGATGGCTGCCGGGATTACAATATTCGCTCCTTCGATCATCCTGTCCAGTATTCTGGGCTGGAACCTTAATCTCACGATTGTGGTCATTGGGATCCTGGTGATTATCTATACAGTGACAGGTGGAACAAAGGCAGTGAACCAAACACAAAAGCTACAGATGTTTATCATCCTATCGGGTATGACCGTCGCATTTATTTATTTGTTGACGTATATTCCAGAGGATATCACGGTCACAGAAGCGTTTCATATTGCCGGCGCTACGGGGAAAATGCAGGCGATCGACTTCTCATTGAATTTTGAAAGTCGATATACCATTTGGGCCGGCATTACGGGCGGATTGTTTCTCCAACTGGCCTATTTCGGCACAGACCAATCTCAGGTACAGAGATACCTGACGGGTAGCTCTGTCAGGCAGAGCAGATTAGGTTTACTACTCAATGGTATGCTTAAAGTTCCAATGCAGTTTTTTATTCTGCTGACGGGTATTCTTGTATTTGTGTTTTATCAGTTTCATAAGCCACCTGTGTTCTTCAATCAACCAGAGTATCATGCTGCAATGCAAACTTTATACAAGCCTGATCTTGAAAGCCTGCAGTTGCGTTTTGATAGCGTATATCAAAGTAAGTCGGATTTAAACCGACAGTATATTTCGGCTTTGCGAGGTAATGAGGATCTGCGACTGGAACAAGTCCGTACAGCGCTCATATCAACTGAGCTATATGAAAAGGAAGTGCGTAGTCAGGTAAAAGAAGTGATTTCTGCAGCGAGGCCTGATGCAGAACTCAATGATCGCGATTATGTCTTCATCACCTTTATCCTGAATCATCTGCCGGTTGGTGTGATTGGATTATTACTCGCAGTCATTTTCAGCGCGGCCATGTCAGCGACGGCCGCAGAGCTCAACGCACTGGGAACAACCACAAGTATGGATATTTACAGACGTTCTATTTCCCGGGGCAAAGAAGAATTGCACTATGTAAGCGCTTCAAAAGGATTCACGCTACTGTGGGGATGCATTGCCATTTGTTTTGCACTGTTTGGTGCGCTCTTTGAGAATCTCATCCAGTTTGTCAATATCATTGGGTCCCTTTTCTATGGTACTCTGCTTGGCCTCTTTCTTGTTGCATTCTACGTGAAGTATGTGCGTGGCACGGCGGTGTTCATTGCGGCGTTATTGGCGGAAGCAACCGTCCTGGGATGCTATTTCCTCTCAGGTATTGGATTTCTATGGTACAATGTAATTGGCTGCACAGTTGTTGTATCGGTGGGTATTACAATCGAAATGATCTTTCGTCGAAAGAGGTTATTAACCTGAAATCAACGTCCGAAGGAAACAAAAAAGCCCGCACGATAATGATGCAGGCTTTTTGACTTGAAGGACGGTAGGAATTATTGCATCCACTCCCCAATCGAATTTGTATTCATACGCACATACTCATTATTTCCGGCTTCCTGAGCCAGTTGAGTTGATTTCTTTGCAGTCTCTATAGCTCCGGCCTTATCACCGAGACCGGCCTGGATCAAAGCTTTGGTCCGAAGAAGCCAGTATCGGTCTCCTCCCTTTTCAAGGCTTGTATTAATCCATGCAAGAGCCTGATTCAGATCCTTGCCCTCGCTCAGGTAATAGGTCGCGGCAGCAGAATAATCCGAAGCTCCTGGACCTGCCATGGTCTTCTCGATACTCGCCATCACTGCTGTCTCAGTAGGTACTGTGAATTCCACTCCGGCATATGTCGACTCCCAAATGAAATTCAGCTGCGCTCCATTGTTGCTCAGGTTTCCAATACCCATTGTCCAAGTCTCTACGCTGAAGGGTAATGCCATAGTCTTTGCCGTCATGACTGCAGCTGCAGCAGGTGCACTCTCGCCTACATAGGAGGTCCAGTTGCTTTTGTCATAGGGAAAGAAGTGAATCTGCCAGCTTTCTTTGTTTGGTGTAATCAGGAGTGCATATGAGCCAGTCTTCAGATCTGTGCCACCTATTTTCACATCATTACTGAAGGTGACCTTCGTAACTGAATTCGCACCTGCACGCCAGACTTCGCCAAAAGGAACAAGTTGGCCAAATACAACACGACCCTTTGCACTTGGTCGTGAATATTCGATAGTTACATCTGTGAGTCCTACCTTTTGCTCCAACTTGCTAAATGGACTTGGAGCAGGTGTCGTCATTTGTGCCTGTAGACTGGTAAAAAAAACTGCCATGCACAGGCAGAAGAATGAGAAAAATGTTTTCATAATTGCACCGTTTTTTATGATTGAATAATTTTATTATTGCATGTCCTGAAACATGTAGCACGCTCTGTTGAGCACACTCCGACGGGAGACTGTGCATCGGGCGTGAAACAGAAGTTCAATAAAGAGGTGTGATCGCGCTGGGATTCGAACCCAGGACCCACGGCTTAAAAGGCCGTTGCTCTACCAGCTGAGCTACGCGATCTTTCCTTGAATCGGCAAAGATAAAATAAGAATAAACATATAATTTTATACAGATTTTGCAGTATGTAGTCTGCAATCAAATTTCAGGATACCAGGTTCGTGTGCAAAAATGCTCAAGGATTTAAGGTGTGGGCAACGTCAATCGGATAGGTGTGTCCTTCTTCTGCAATCTGTACTGCGTTGAATATTTCTTTTGCCTCTTGTTCAAATTGAGAAAGATCGTCATAGCGGCTGGAAAAATGCCCAAGTAACAACTGGCCGACGTTCGCCATGTGTGCCATCATGCCAGCCTGGAGCGCCGTAGAGTGCATGCTTTCAACAGCTTTTTGTTCGAGTTCATGCAGAAATGTTGCTTCATGATAGAGTACAGTCACACACTTGATCCACTGTACGATCGCCTTGTCAAAGACAGTATCAGAGCAATACGCGTAACTCCGTGATACAGGTGATGGTAGAGTGAGTATGTCATTGCTAAGGAGTTCACCAGATGCCAGAGTCACGGGTTTGCCTTCTTTGGCTGTTTTAATCTGGTCAATCGTAAGATGATATTTCTGAATGGCTTCTTTGCTCATGTTAATTACTGTGTTCTTTTCCTGAAACATATAGCCATAGGTGGGCACGCGATGTTTAATTGGAAACGCGTATACGCGTAAGTCTTTGTTTTCATAAATTTTCAGCTTTTTTTCAGACTGAATTTCATAAAACACGAGTTCGAAGTCAATCATACTATTGCTGAGGCGTAATACTGTTTCGATCATTGCACGAATACCAACAGGACCATAAATATGCAATGGTACATGGCGCCCATGATGATGATAGGAATTGATCAATCCGGGCAAACCGAAGACGTGATCACCATGGAGATGGCTGATAAAAATATGATGAATACGGGAACGTTTGATCGAATATTGCGACATGCGGATCTGCGTACCTTCTCCGCAATCAACCAGAAACAATTCTTCATGATGATTGACTACCTGTGCCGAAGGATATCTGCCTTGTGCGGGGAAAGCTGAGTTATTTCCAAGAATTGTGACTTCGAATTTCATGCTGAACGAAGAGACCTGTTACTCCTCTTCGCTCTGTGTCAGATCACGCTGGATTTCGTCGAGAAACACATAATCCACCGCTTCTGAAAGTGTGGGCATGACCGAGAGAATGGTATCAAGTCGTGAAATCTTAATCAGTCTTTGTACACTTGGGGCATTTACTCCACAGATCACAAATGCGCCATAATCTTTCCAGAGTCTGTTTGCGGTCAGTATTGCGCTGAGTCCGGACGAGTCGACATACTTCACTTCACTCAAATCCAGGATCAGATTACGTACGCCTTCGTTCCGGAGAAACACGAATTCTGATTTGAGATTTGGAGCGATCAGAGAATTCAGATTCTCTTCATTCAGACTGATGGTGGCATAACGATCCTGTTTGTCCAAGGTATATTTCATAGTGGAGTTCCTGCGTTTGAAATTCTTACTGATTAGCCGCGCAAATTTATCCTATTTTTGCCCAATGTCAACATTGATCGGAGGTGACAAAAACCAGGAATGGCCCGCATGACCTCGGCCCGGTTTTTCGAAGCCCCGGCCTGCTCTATGGAAAAACTGTTAAGGTTCCTCTAATTTTGGCGCGAATATTGAACAAAGGCATTTGTGGGACGTCATATTTCGTGAGAGTAAGTATCTTGTCACTTGGAATAAAAGGCTAATCAGAGTTGCTCAATGAATAAATTTTCATCCAAAGTAAAGCACATCCTTCACCTCAGCAAAAATGAAGCGCTACGGCTGGGTCATGATTACCTGGGTTCCGAGCACCTCATGTTGGGCCTGTTGCAGGACAGTGACAATCTCGCCATGCGGGTATTACATGAGATGGATGTGGACCTGATGGAACTGAAATTCAAGCTTGAGGGGAGTGTTGAGGATGCTCCGAATGAAATCGCCCAGGTCAACCTGGGTGAGCTTCCTCTGGACAAGCACCTGGAGAAAATCCTCAAGGTGACAGCCCTCGAAGCAAAAAACCTGAAAAGTGAGGAAATCTTTCCTGAGCATCTTGTCCTCTCTATCCTGAGACACAAGGAAAATACAGCATCTAAGATCCTGGAAGAATTCGATATCGACTACGAAGCGTACCGGACAGAGCTGGAATATGTAATTCAGGAACAGGAGGCTGCAAGTCCGGATATCTATGGACAAGCACCTTCAGATCAGGATGTCCCGATGGAGGAGGAGAGCGAGCGTATGCAATACTCTAAGCGAGGTCAGGGGAAGTCGCGCACTCCAGTTCTGGACAATTTTGGCCGGGATGTGACCCGCCTTGCAGAAGAAGACGACCTGGATCCCATCATCGGCCGTGAAACAGAAATCGAACGTGTCTCACAGATCCTGAGCCGTCGTAAAAAGAATAATCCGATCCTGATCGGCGAGCCCGGCGTCGGTAAAACGGCTATTGTAGAAGGACTGGCGTTGAGGATCATTCAGAAAAAAGTCTCCCGTAATCTTTTTAACAAGCGTATCGTGATGCTGGACCTGGCCGCCCTGGTTGCAGGGACAAAATATCGTGGTCAGTTTGAGGAGCGGATGAAGGCGATCATGAATGAATTGGAGAAGAATCGGGATGTGATCCTCTTTATCGATGAGATACACACCATTGTAGGTGCGGGGGGGGCGACGGGTTCTTTGGATGCTTCGAATATTTTCAAACCTGCATTGGCTCGCGGCGAGCTCCAGGTGATAGGTGCTTCGACATTGGATGAATATCGCCAGTACATTGAAAAAGATGGAGCATTGGATCGCAGATTCCAGAAAGTGATGGTAGATCCTCCGTCACCTGATGAGACGATCATTATTCTGGAGAATATCAAATCGAAGTATGAGGATTATCACAATGTCACATATTCAGATGAAGCAATTCTTGCGTGTGTACGCCTGAGTGAGCGCTATGTCACTGACCGTTTCCTGCCGGATAAAGCGATCGACGTATTGGATGAAGTAGGTGCAAGAGTACACCTGAAGAACATTCATGTGCCCAAGCATATTGAGGAGCTGGAGAAGCAGATCGAGGAGATCAAAGACCTGAAGAACAAAGCTGTGAAAAACCAGCAATATGAAAAGGCTGCGGATCTCAGGGACAATGAATCGAAACTTGTCCGTAAACTGGAAAAAGCTAAAGAAGATTGGGAGGAATCTGCGAAGACCCAGAGGTATCCTGTGGACGAAGATGATATCGCTGAAATTGTCTCTATGATGACAGGTATCCCGGTAAAGCGTGTTGCCCAGAGTGAGAGTAATAAACTCGTAGGAATGGTTTCTGACCTCGGTCAGGTTGTGATTGGTCAGGACGAGGCGATCACAAAAATCGTAAAAGCCATCCAGCGCAACAGGGTAGGCTTGAAAGACCCGAAGAAGCCGATCGGCTCATTCATTTTTCTTGGACCTACGGGAGTAGGCAAAACAGAGCTTGCAAAGGCACTGGCGCGCTACCTGTTTGATACCGAAGATGCACTGGTACGCATCGATATGAGTGAGTATATGGAGAAATTCTCTGTCAGCAGGCTCATTGGAGCACCTCCTGGTTATGTGGGTTATGAAGAAGGAGGTCAATTGACCGAGCGCGTGCGTCGTAAACCGTATTCTGTCATTCTGCTTGATGAGATCGAAAAGGCGCACCCTGATGTCTACAATATCCTCCTGCAGGTATTGGATGATGGGCAACTTACAGATGGTCTTGGTCGTCGTGTGGACTTCAAAAACTCTTTGATCATCATGACCTCGAATATTGGGGTCAGACAGCTTAAGGATTTTGGTCAGGGTGTCGGATTTGCAACTAAAGCAAGACAGGATTCAACAGAAGAGAATACAAAAACGGTGATTCAGAATGCATTGAAGCGCACGTTCAGTCCTGAATTTCTGAATCGCATCGATGACGTAGTAATCTTCAACAGTCTGGACAGGGATCAGATTCATCAGATCATTGATATTTCACTCAAGGCGCTTTATAAGAGACTTGAAGGTATGGGTGTGGAATTTGTCCTGGATGCTCCTGCGCGTGATTTTGTTGCGGAGAAAGGATTTGATCCTCAGTTTGGGGCACGTCCTTTACATCGCGCAATTCAGAAATACATCGAAGACCCATTGGCGGAGTTTATCCTGAGTGAGAGTCCGGCTGAAGGGGCACATCTCACCGCGTCGCTCAATGAAGCCCAGGATGGGTTGATCGTATCCTATGCAAAAATCAGCACAGATGTGAAGGAATGATTTTTGGAAAGGGAATCATGATGATTTATTGAGTATCATTCTACTTTCCGACAACATGTCTTGTCAGGGAGAATACACTATTTATTTATTCACGAAATTTTTAAAATTTGATCAAGAGACAAAAAAGACCTTACACAGCAACCCCAGACCCACGCTACCAGTTTGCAATCAATGAGGACATCAAAGTACATGAAGTAAGACTTGTAGGGGACAACTTCGATGAGATTTCGACGATTGCACATAAACAAGTCGAACCTGGCGTGTACCCGACGCGAGCTGCAAAGGACTGGGCAAGGGAGCTCGGCCTTGATCTTGTCATGATCTCACCGAATGCTGAGCCACCTGTCTGTCGTATTATAGAATTCAACAAGTTCCTTTACGAGAAAAAGAAGAAGGAAAAGGAAATTAAAGCCAAGACGGTTAAAACGGTTGTAAAAGAAATTCGTTTTGGCCCGAATACGGACGAGCACGATTTCGATTTCAAGCTACGTCATGCCAGAAAGTTTCTCGAGGAAGGCCACAAGGTTAAATCCTATGTACACTTTCGTGGACGTACCATTGTTTTCAAAGAACGTGGTGAGTTGATCCTGCTCAAATTCCTCAAAGAACTCGAGGATATCGGATCTGCTGAAGATCTGCCAAGAATGGAGGGTAGAAGGATGATCGTGATTGTCGCTCCTAAGAAAAAGAGCAGTAAAGCGCATAATTAATGCATCTTGTGCACAAGAAAATTGCAAGCAGGGATCTGGTTCAGACATGATGCGGATTTTTGTCTTCGTAAATTGAAAGACATCGTAGCAGATCAGTGCTCACGTCGTAGGTTTGCATAAACTTTTTAGAGACAGTATTCTTTCTGTAACTTTAACATGCGGAGGAAACTTGTAGGTAGGAAGCCCGGTACACCATTCTACCGGATAATAACGAGATATGCGACAGCTTAAAATCACAAATAGAATCACGGGTCGTGAAAGCCTGGCGCTTGATAAATATCTCCAGGATATCGGGAAGATCGATATGCTTACAGTAGATCAGGAAGCTGAGTTGGCACGTCGGATCAGGGAAGGAGATCACATCGCTCTGGAGCAACTGACGAAGGCAAACCTCCGATTTGTCGTTTCGGTGGCCAAGCAATATCAGAATCATGGGCTTTCCCTGTCTGATCTCATCAATGAAGGGAATGTTGGACTAATGAAAGCAGCAAAACGTTTTGATGAGACACGGGGATTCAAATTCATTTCATATGCAGTATGGTGGATCCGTCAGTCGATTCTACAGGCAATTGTTGAGCAGAGCCGAATCGTCAGAATGCCCGTGAACAAAATGGGTTCTTACAACAAAGTGAACGATGCCTATATGTCATTTGTGCAGGAGTTTGAACGGGAACCCTCTCATCAGGAATTAGCAGATCTTCTCAATATTACTCCCAACGAAGTAGCCTCGATGCTCCAGGGAGGGGGACGACATATCTCATTCGATGCCCCTGTGTCTGTGGATGAAGAGAGTTCTACAATGCTCGATCTGGTAGCCACGGACGATGAAATGCAACCTGATCTGAAGTTGATGGAGGAGTCGCTGAAGCTGGAAGTCCTTCATGGACTTTCAATTCTTTCTCCGCGTGAAGTAGATGTGTTGAACAGCTACTACGGTTTGAACGGACAGAAGTCAATCACACTTGAAGAGATTGGAGAGCTTTACGGGCTCACGCGAGAGCGTGTGCGTCAAATCAAAGAACGTGCGCTACGCCGTCTACGTAAATCATTCAACCGTAAAAGACTGCGCTCATTCCTTTGAATCACCATTCGGTCCCTGAAACATATCCTGATCTCCCTACTACATATCTTCGCATCGCATTAAAAGAACGGCGTTTCATCCTTCATGCTTGAAGACATCATTCGGAAGCTTTTGAAAGCACCTCCATCCCAGAGACGGATTCTGGCAGATCTCACAGTGATGGCAGATGAAACACGCCCATGGCGGGACAAAGTCATTCCGTGGGAAGAGGAGAGAGAGATGGAATTACTTTCATTGAACCGTGAGTATAAATGGGTGAAGCAATCGTTTAACCGTCTGCTCAAAGGGGTATTTCATTCGATCTATCATGAACCCATGTTGACCTATGCGTATAAAAACTACATCAAGGGTGGCCATTTTGCATTGTTTTACGCAGCCACCTTGTCTCATCAGTTTATTTATCAAAAGCAGAAGACACGCACTGATTTTTTCATAGATGGCGAACACGTGGGGTATCTCACGCCTGAATGGCTCATGTACAGCCATCGTCGCCGTTTGCTGGGACGCCGGAATCGTTTTTCTGATGATTATTTCACCGTTGTCGTGTGGGATAGGGAAGTCGCACATATGCGTGATCCACGCCGTGTCGACCGTGTCAATCCTCGCGCTTTTGAGATTATGGATAGTCTGAATGACAAAGAGGAGCTCTTGCTCATGGCAATTGCCTTTCTAACCATGATAGAACGATCACATGGCCTGGATATCGGGTAATGTCCGATGCTGAGTAATCTTGTTGGAAAAACACCATTCCAGCTCCATAATGGGTAAAGAAATTCTCTATATTGCCCTCAAATTCAAAGAAGAGAATGCATGTACTTGACCAAGTTCGCCTGATTATCTATCGTTGTCATGAGAAAGGGCTTGAAGTTTTCCTTGTAAATACAGGCTTCGAAGAAGAGAACTGGAAAATTCCTTTTGAGGAAATCGCGAAATATCCAGGTCATGAATTTGACCATAAAATCATCCCACTGGATCCGCTCAAGGAAAACGATGGGTCCATGACGAATGTAGTTGCCGTAGAGGGGGATTGGCATGATATCCCTTCATTGCGTAAACTCGTGCGAGGCGATGTGAAGATCGTGGCTTCCAAAATCAAATTTATTGCTGACCATGGAGCATTCTTTGCAATGAAGGAAGCTCTGAAAAAGGTTCTGCCTAATGAGTATGCTGTTTTGCATGAATTAAAGGAAATTCTGATGGCGAGGAATCAACTTCAGAATATTTAATCCGGCACGTCTGACATTATTCTCGGTAAGTTCCACTCCTCCATCTCACCACTCTAAGGCCGTATTTTTGAATTATGAGAAATTGCTATTGGCAGTTCATCGGATGTTGCATTTGCGTGATGACGCTGACGAGTGTCAT
>DATDQA010000303.1:0-18794 GCA_035292505.1 Saprospiraceae bacterium
GGCAATTGAACGTACATCATGGTGGTAGGTTCGGAGTGGAAAGATGAGAGTTTCTATTCAGCCCCGTCAGGGCTATAAGCCAAACTCAACCTTTGCAACGGGCTTTGCCCGTTGCTATTGATATTTGGCCCTTTCAGGGCCTTCTTTTCAAGTTTATCTTGAAAAGAATTTAGGTATTTAACCCACTCGTATCAAGTTATATTCTCAGAAGACCTCACGCGCAAGAATAATAACAGTCATACAGTTTTACATTGGACAGGCCTTGAAGACTTGACTTATCCCAAAGGGATGCCTTTGGCACTCGTTGCGTGGGAGGCAATGAAGCGATCGGTCCCGGCTCACCGAGACAGGTGGTCAAGCCCGCTCGTCAGGCGGCATTAAAACAAAAGAACATACTGATCACATTGTCAATCTCTTCACATGATTCATCATCTGCACCGCATTCACTAAGGTTGATCCACTCGTGATCGCAGCCGCCACATGTACAGCTTCCATCATCTGTTCCTCATCCGCACCCTTCTCAAGACATGTCCTGGAATAGGCATCGATACAGTAGGGACAATGGACCGTATGCGCGACTGCCAATGCAATCAGTGCTTTTTCCCTTTCAGTAAGCGCACCTTCTTTGAAGACTTCGTTATAATAATCGAAGAACTTCGCACCAAGGTGTTCCTGGAATTCAGTGATACTGCCAAATTTCTTCAGGTCTTCCGGATTGTAGTACTGTTTTTCGTGCATACTTTGCATGTTTAATATGATGAAGATAGAGACATCCGAACAGGCGGGAACAACACAACTGCGGGAGGACATTCCTTTTTGCGAGTGCTGGAGCTGTTCAGAGGACTGCGTCCGTCAAAGGCGACTATGTCCGCCGATGGCAGAAGCGCTAAGGGTTGGGGGCGAGCGAAGCCGCTTGCAGAAGTACTCTCAGGGCGACAGTTTCGTGATTCCTGCAAAGTACATCAGCACAGCATTGATCATTGCTTTGATAGTGACTTCTCTTTGCGCCTGCAAGGAGAAGGAGCCCCAACAGCCACCCCCACTTTTTGTCAGGTTTACACCCACACCACTTTTACAGATCGTCGATAGTATCGGGATTTATGCTGTCGTGGAGATTCCGGCAGGAACGACGGAATTACAGGCGATTGACACCGGTGGTCACCTTTTGTCCATCTCTGATCATCCGGTCGACTTCTTACCCTTTCCCGGGAATTATGGTTTTATCGCAGGCTGTGGCAAGATGGATTCAGTATTGGGAAAACTTATCCCATTACCGGTGCTCGTCATGATGCCCTCGCTGCAGGCACAATCGATAGTCGGAATCAGCCCTGTGGCTACGCTCGTACTGAGTAAGGCCGGGGCTTCTTATCCTGTCGTAATCGCTATCCCTGCTGACAGTACTTTACAATCAATAAAGGCATACAACTTCGTCGATTTTATCACAGAGTACGATGCGAGCCGGCATATTTTGCAACAATGGTTTCTGAACTATCAGGGTCGAGAGATGTTTGGGTTCACCGGATGGAGGGATGAACACTATGCAAGGCAATTAATTGCGGATTGGAAATTGAAAGAATGAGCACACCACATACTGACGACCAGGAAATTGAATTTCAATGGCTGGGTTATCAGATCAGACTGCATCGTACACTTGACCAAATTGCTCCAATCTGGGATCAGCTCACATCCTCGAACATCTTTCTTTCGTCAGCCTATCTCCGTGCTCTGCATGCAGCGCCGCCACTCCATATGCAGTTCAGGTATTTCACCGTGTGGAAGTCAGGAGCCCTTGTTGGTATCGTCTATACACAGTTGGATAAATTTCAGGCGAAGAAGAGCATTAGTTATCATCGGGATGATATTGAAGTAAAGACAAGTCCAGGCGTCTGGACAAGGTTTCGAAATGCGGTTGCGGCACGTGCGGAATTCACCACGCTGCTTTGTGGCAATACGCTTGTGACCGGAAGTCATGGTTTTCTGTTTAGCGGGCAGGTAAATGAGGAGGACCAATGGAGCGTCGTTGATCACACCTTACATCGACTCGTCAGACTTTTAAAGGAAGAAGGTATTAAAGTGCGCCTCCTTTTTGTGAAAGACTTCTTCGCACCTGCCGTAAAGAAACTCCACATGGACAAGAACACACGTGTCTATCACGGCTTTCATGCACAACCAAACATGATCATGGAGTTGTCGCGGAAATGGAAGTCATTCGATGATTATATAAATTCCCTGGGCTCTAAGTATCGGGTTCGGGTACGCCGCGCATTCAGGAAATGCAGAGGAGTCATCAAGCGCGAACTCCAGGTAGAAGATCTTGAGTTGCACAAGGATAAAATCGGTGAATACTATCACGACATTGCCGACAATGCATCATTTAACTTGTTTAGCCTGAATCCTGACTATTTCATTTCAGTCAAAAAACAACTGGGTGATCAATACAAAATCTTTGGATATTTTGATGGAGAGAGACTTATCGCGTTTTATTCCCTGGTGATCAATGGTGACGAGATCGAAGCCCATTTCCTCGGTTATGAAGAGAAAGTCAATAAAGAAAGGCAACTCTATATGAACATGCTGCTCGACATGATCTCCCTGAGTATCGATATCGGTGTGCACAGGATCATCTATGGCCGTACAGCGATGGAGATCAAGAGCTCAGTGGGAGCGGAGCCCACCTACATGCAGTTTTATCTGCAATACCAAAATGCCTTAATCAACCTGTTTGTTCCGCAGATATATGGCATGCTGGAACCGGAAGTGGAGTGGGTACAGAGAAGACCGTTTAGGGAAGATTAGAGAAACTCAAACGCAAGTGCAAACTCAAGTTCAAGCGCAAATGCACCACGCAACTCGTAACTCGCACCACGTAACACGTTCTTCATTCTGATTCCACATCAGCCGGGCGATCTTCCAGGTCCCATCTCCTTGACGCCGGAAAACCATCAGGTACTTATCATTCAAAGGTGTAGGATCGCGTCCATCCAGCCACACACGTCGACCGGTTGTAATTCCCCCTGCATACTCCCTTACAGTGTTCTTAAACTTATCAACTTATACACTTATAAACTTTTCAACTCCCTGTAATTATAAATCATGTCAGTCCTCTTTGGATTTCTCTACCTTTTTTATAAGATGTACAGTATAATCCAGAGCAGCATCCCTTCCTGACAGCAAATTAAAAATCGTCGGATTGACCGTAATATCTGGAACTATCGTGTCTTCGTCATCTGTAAAACAGGGCGTATAAATCCTTGTCGTAGCCATAGAACATAATAGCTCACCTGAAAACAATTCTTTGTACATATTATTCGCATGAAACACGCGCGTACCTCCGGTGGGAGTACCCACAATAAAACCTAATTGATAACAACGGAAGATGGCGGCAAGACTTGTGGCTGCGGAGAAAGAGCGCTCATCTGTAAGCAGGTACAAATCTCCGGTAAATCGCTGGTAAATATTCTTGGGCGATTCTTTGTGTGAATCCCCTTCGACAATATACTCGCCTACATCTTTACGAAAGAGTTCACCAATACTGAAGGAATGTTGGGCGTGTATCGGCCAAACCCGATAGAAATTTACGCCAGGCGCCATATCCTGAAAATAGTCCCGAAAGGATTTACTCACCTTCATTTCTGACAGGGCAGTGACTTTGAAGCTCTTGGTGGTCAACCGGTGTACTAAATCCGCCACACCGTATGTTGCTCCTCCGGTATTTCCCCGCACATCGATGATAAGTGAGTGCACGTCATCGGTATTTACTTTTCGGAATACCTTGTCCAGAAATAAGTCAAAGCTCTGCCTATTGGAAATGGCAAAGGAATGAATCTTGAGCAAGCCGATACCCTTCGTGAGCAAGGTATACTCATACGGTTCTCCCTTTTCAATCAGGTGATCTATCCGGACTTCTTCGTCGTCACGGGCTTTCTTCCATCCGCCGTATGACATAAACTGAAGGGTATGCATATGAGTTTGATCCGTT
Organism: Saprospiraceae bacterium; assembly: GCA_035292505.1. GTDB lineage: Bacteria > Bacteroidota > Bacteroidia > Chitinophagales > Saprospiraceae > DATDQA01. The sequence continues at coordinate 3,980 of DATDQA010000303.1, forward strand.
TGATATGTAATGGAGATCTCATCAATTTCGCCAAAGGCTAATAAAAGATATAAATCAAATTGCTCGGTAATAATGCCGTTTCTGAAGGCCTCTGATTCGTATGAGATATATCTGCTTACGTAAGTCAGAAAGGAATCAACGGTGACCCCGTTGAGAGCAAGGACTTGTGCACCAGGTGTGATGGTACTATCCGGTCCAAAGTTTTGGATGAGATAAAGTACGTTCTCATGATTAAAAAAAATACTAAAAGGAAATATACCTTTTCGTTTGTAGTAGGAAGTTAGCCAATGATGAGCAATCCGCACCGAGGTATGCCCGTCACGCAAAGTAGCATAAATCGGACTTACCAGCTTATAAAATGCCACAATGTCCATAGGTCGATCCAGGAGCTCGGCCGTAGAATCTATCATCGCCTGCAAGGCAGATTCGCTGATCTTACGGTAGGGAGAGGGATGGGCTTCGATGATCTCAATGGCATGCTCAAATTCCCTGATGAGCTTATGCGGTGGGATGAGTTTAGCTTCCTGTGCACAGACTATGGACAGTGCTATCATGATGAGTACAATGCACATCACGCCCTTTCTTACAGCAGGTTTGGATTCCATGGTGGTGTTTGCGTCGCCCAAAGATAAGTTAAACAGAGGGGCTGAATCTACCATAACAGGGAAAATATTTCCGGTTGGCCATGGCAAAGAAGCAAATTCGAGTTAGTACCAGAACAAAAGCTAGATTAATCGCTGGATTGTCCGGCGTGTTTCTTCACTAAACTGTTGCATTTCATCCTCGGCCAAAAGGCCGTACGTGTTCATGAGAGTGAGCTGCAGTAAAGCGCTAGATCGACTCATTCTATCAAAAATGTCTGCCAGTATCTTGTCCCGTTCTCTCATCAGTCTGTAAATGGCGCTATACCGTTCATGCGCAGTTTGTGCTTCATCTGAGGATAGCCGCTTAACCTCTGTGAGCACACGTTCACAGAAGCGTTCAAGCACTGTTTTGTACAGCGAACGGAAAATCTTCCAGTCAGATTCAGGTATACCCTTAGTCATATGAACAAAGTTGATAAATGCATGGTCCTATTCAACAATAAACTCTTAAACGTGATGAATCTTCTGTAATGGAAGATGGTACTTATGGAAGCCAGAATGAAGCAGCCATCGAGATCACGAAAGCGACGAATCTGGAAATGTTGCATCTGGGATTTTTGAGTTTCGAAAGATACTACAAGGAGGATTTATTGATCATTATCATCCTGGATATTGATCAAACTCATGATCTTGCTGAGGCTCCTGAAATACCTTGCGGTGCTCGGATTTCTTTCTGCCGGCACTTCCGTACGTGAATAGTTATTTATGAATCATGAACCAATGTGGAATGGATGTTCCGCCTTTTGTTTGACACAAATGTTATCGCATGAACACCAATAGAAGACAAGATACCTTTCCACCCCCAATGATCAGGATTACGAAGTCCTTCACATTCGAGATGGCGCATGCATTGTTGGGGTATGACGGCGCATGCCGGAATATTCATGGTCACTCGTATCAGCTCTTTGTGACAGTGAAAGGCGTACCGAAGGATAAACAAGAGCATCCGAAAGATGGTATGGTGCTGGATTTTGTTGATTTGAAAAAAATTATAGAAAACCATGTCGTTGAAGCGCTTGATCACGCCCTCGTATTGAATGCTGCAACTCCGCCTGAAGTAGTAAAAAGTCTGAAAGACCAGTATGAGAAGGTCATTCTTTTTCCATTTCAGCCTACCAGTGAAAATCTTGTTCTTTACATGGTAGAGCGGATACTACCCGTGCTTCCGACTGATGTTTCTCTGTCTCATGTCAGGCTTGCGGAAACAGCTACGGCTTACATAGAATGGTTTTCAGAAGATAATACAGATGCGGGAGTATGAGAGTCGCCATTTAGCGATACTGTACAAGAGGAATTGAGAATCAAGAATCAAGAATTAAGAATCGAGAATTTTCAGACAAGATCCGAATCCTTCCACGCCTTGCGCACCTCTTTCAATTCAAGCCCATCTTCGGCATCACCAGTACGCGGAGGAAGTCTGTTTGAAGTACCGACACGTTTTTGAAGTTCTGTCTGCTCGACACGTTCCATTTCCTTTTCGATCATACGCTCTTCCCAGTCTTTCCCCAGTCCGGGAATCCCAAATACGCCGATTGCATGAAAGGCAACGCCAAGACCCCAGCCCATAATCGGCCAGATTGCCCAGAAACTACCTCCACCGCTGGCAGCATTCAGGAAGATAAAGAACGCGCAAAAAACAAGCCATGTCGTAAAGTGGCTGAAGAAACCTTTAACTTTTTTTACTCTCTTCTTTGCGATTTTATATCTCCAATCTTCCATGTTTGATATGTGATTTTTCAGAATGTTATAAATGTGACGCTAGATCAACAATCACATCCGTAGCAACAAATTTTTCCGATCAAAGATACCATTTCATCGTATGGTAGAGGATGCTTTAGCCTTTGACCTCAAAACGAAGTTTGCCAATTGAGCTCCAGTCGTTGCTCCGAAGCCACCGACAAGCCCACCGACGATCGCCGTGATGATCACAAGGATAAAAGGGGACAATCCGCCGAAGAGCTCACCGATTTTTCCACTGAGTAGGCTTGCATTCTGCGCATCGATCCATCCAGCCAGGATTCCCCATGTGAGCGCCACACTTGTAAAACCGGCTATAAATGCAGGACCAGTTTTCAGCCGCAACGCGAATCCGACGATAAAAGCGATGATCCCACAGTTCCACCAGGGAAAATTGTCCAGGAGAAGTGCAGTGACGATACCTGTAGCCGCGATGCCGAGGAGTATTTTCATTTACCGGAATGCTTGAAATACAATGATTGGGTAGGCTCCAGGTCTTCAGGTGTCTTCAGATACTTTGCTGTATAGTATTCGCCTTTTTCCCAGGAACTGATCATTGTATCATAATATCGTGATCCGGGATTACCTGATTGGCCTCCCGGATAGACTACGAATGCTTCCACTGGTTCCGTCAGATGTACGACCATGCGCCATGAAGGTCCATGGGTACGCGTTGTGGCATTTAGTGCATCGCCTTGACCTGGTGCTGCTGTAAGGGTGCGGTTGAATGCAGGGATATTGGCCAGGTGACGGATGGTGGTCTCACGATATCTACCCCAGGTTCTCTGTGTATCATGAATTTCATCATATGCTTCCATCGCTTTCCTAAAGCTGCTGCGTGCAATGTCTTGAAAAGATTCCCGGACAGGAGTGGAGTCAATATCAAATTCTTCAGATCCCGGATTATTCAGTACGAGCAGATTGGTACACCATGCTTCAGGTGCATAGATATACATCGAATCCTCCATCGTATAAAAATCATCCCATAAGGCCTCATAAAACGCATCGTACCACAATTCAAATAATATTGGGGCAGCAGATGCAGGGTTGTAATCATATTTCCATTCACTCAGCATGTTCAGAGCGTGCTTTTCTTCATCTGTTCCTCCTGATATTGCACTCAGCAAATGTGGAAGAAGTTCCTCTGCTTTCAGACTCACGGTATTGTACTGCAAAGACTTCATTTCCTCCGGTGTGCCGTTCTTCAATGCAGTGAGATAGCGATTTAATATCCTGCCGCGAAAATCTTCAAAGCCCCCATGGCAGATATAGGGGTATGTTGAATCCGTAGTTTCCTGGTTGGCACTTGAGACAAAACCACGGAAAGGATTCAACGTAGAAGGATTATGTGATGCCGGAATGAAGCCGGTCCAGCCGCTTGTTGAATGCGACCCATCCTGTACCAGCCGTCCGCCGTGATCACTCCGCAATGGAAGTTTACCGCCGACGTGCAATGCAATATTCCCTTGTTTGTCTGCAAAGACAAAGTTTTGTGCCGGGGTTTGAAAATCCGAAAGTACAGACACAAACTCAGCATGCGTCCTGGTGCGATTGAGGCGAACAAACATACTTGCCTCGCGGGTGTCCGGCATCTCATGTGCAAGCCAGCGCATTGCAAGACCTTCATGTGGCCCATCTTGCCGTACAGGCCCCCATACGGTGTATCTCACGGTATCAATTACCGTGTTGCCTCCTCGTACGGCGATCTCTTCAAAACGGAATTCCACAGGGACTTGCTTTTCATCGAGAAGATACATAGTCTGACTGGAATCTGCCCATTGAATCGAATACCAATCGAGGACATCCTGACCGACGTTCGTCATCCCCCAGGCGAGGTATTCATTAAAGCCAATGATGACCCCTGGTGCACCTGGCAATGAAACGCCATACACATTAAAGTGAGGAGTTACAATCTGTATTTCATACCACACAGATGGCAGGGAGAGTCCCAGATGAGGGTCATTGCAAAGAATGGGTTTACCGGATTGCGTACGGGAACCTGCGACTGCCCAATTGTTGCTTCCTTCATGATAATCCTTTTGCATTTCCGCACGCGATTCATTGGGTGTAACAGAGATTGTTGGCAGGGAATCCTTGATAACGCCTACCGGCTGGAAATCCCATAAAGTACCAACCGGAATCACGGGGTCATCATTAGGATTATGCTCCGGAAACAGTGCATTGAATCTTTCTCTGCCAAGCCATTCGAGGAGGAGAGTATTTTCAAGGTCGTCTTCCTCAAGACAAAGACGCGTTGCCATTGATTTTACGAAGTATGCGGACTTCAGAGGTGTCCAGGATTCTGGTGCATAGTTGAGCAGTTTATATTCTACTGGATAGTCGTTTGGATCCAGGGATCTGATATATGCATTCACACCTGCTGCATAAGCATTGGTGATGGCCATGTCTTGCGGGTATTTCTCCCATCCTTTCACGGCGTTCTCTGCAGCAAACCCCATACCCATACGCCTCTGGTTCTTATCATATTCCAACATGCGAGGTCCGAGGATACGTGAGAGTTCACCTGCAGCGGCACGTGATGATAAGTCCATTTGCCAGAGTCGATGCATGGCAGTCACATATCCCTGTGCAAAGTATGCATCCTTGTCGCTCTGTGCAAAGATGTGAGGCACCATCCGTTCATCGAAAACGACGCGTACATCTTCGATGACGCCATCAAGTAAGAGATCCTGATCGTGTGTCCGGGCATGCTTCGGCTCAGCATTTTGCCAGAATCCAGAGCCAGGAGAGAAGAATTTGCCAAGAGGTGGGAGAACTATGTCACCCAGCTGCCAGGAACGATTCAACACTAATGTCAATGTGATCCAAAGTGCTGCGTAGAGAAAAAGTTTCCACATGCTGGAAAGATAAAAAATGTGCCGGCGACTTCAGTCGTCAACAATGATTAGACAGCAGAATGATATTCAGGCGCCTTAAGTCACCCGTGCATTCACTTCATCACCAGTATCGGTATATGACTGAAGAGTGCCATCTTTCGCGTAAGGCTACGATGCCCAATACGTTCAAAGACATTGCGCTTTGGAGAATACATGATCAGCAGATCAACTTTATGCAAGGAGACAAAATTCTCCAGACCTTCTTCAATATCAGTGTCTGTTGATTCATGAAAGCTCACTTGCAATGCAAGGTCCTTACCCGCCAGGAATGTCTCTAATGCAGGGAGATCGATATTCTTCTTGTCATCAAAACTTGTCCGGACATGCACGATTTTCAAGAATGCGTTGAATGGTGACAACATCTGTGCGGCCTGCCAGATATGATAGGGATCTGATTCGTCGAGGCTGGTCGCATATCCGAGTGTCTTGATCTGTATCGCATCCAGTTCAGAAGGCACCACAAGCACTGGTACAGGCGATCTTTTAAGGATAGCTGTAGTGACACTTCCGAAGGCGACTTCGAGGCGATTGTGTTCGCCACGTGTACCCATCACAACAAGGTCGGATTCGAGCTCTTTTGCCAGAGCGGAGACGAGGGTGGCTGGGGTCCCCACATCGACACGCGGCCGAACAACCGGCACATGCTCGAAATCTGTGGTAGACTGCAGCCGCGTCAGAGCTTCATTGGTAAATGCCTGCATCACCTGTTGTGCTGTTTCAACCTGGACCTTTGTCACTTGTGCCGCCATGGCAGGAAAGTCCATGACATCTGTGCCGGGGTAAACGATATGTAATAAATCTATGGACGCTCCGACCCTGTCGGCAAACCAGAGTGCGTAGCTGAAAGCCCGTGAGCTGGACTCTGAGAAGTCAGTCGGAACAATGATCTTTTGAATGTGTTTCATACTGTAAGTTTGTATTTCAAAATAAAAGAGATTGACAAGAAGCGAATTCCACGACGATACGCAAGATGACAAAGATCAAGGAGATCTATGACCTTTCTCATCGATGTAGGGGAATTGCGGAGATACATTTGTAAACAATGTTGTTCATCAATTCAAATTTCTAAATCTACAAACTATGTCACTCATCAATTGGAAACCCCGGAATTTCTGCCTGGATTTCCCACGTTGGGCAGATAGTTTTTTTCAGGATGATGAAAAGTTGTTGCTACCCGCACGTGATGCCTTGCACATGCCTGCTGTCAATGTCGTCGAGAGTGAGGAGGAGTACACTCTGGAAGTAGCAGCACCAGGGATGCAAAAGAAGGATTTCAGCGTACATGTAGAACAAGGAATGCTAATTGTAGAAGCTCAAGCCAGGTCTTCAACAGGAGAAAAGGCAGGAAATTACACAAGAAAAGAATTCAGTCATACCTCTTTCCGACGGTCCTTTTGGCTGCCGGAAAATGTGATGGCTGAATCGATTACGGCAAAGTATGAAAATGGTTTGTTGCTGCTGGGTCTTCCAAAAATTGTTGCTGACAAACCGGAAGTAAAGAGAGCAGTCTCAATTAGATAATGCACAGATTAATTTGGTTGAGGAGAGAGTTATAAACGGTTATTTATAAAAAAGATAATTATGAATCCGGAAACAACTGTGTCACAAATCATGACGAAGCGTCTTGTGACAGTCGAAACCGATGTACGACTACAGAAAATCAGGCAGATTTTTGAAGAATATGGCTTCCATCATATTCCGGTCCTTGAGTTTGGAAAACTGGTCGGCATCATAAGTAAAACTGATTTCTACCGGATCAGCCATACACTTTCATTTACCCTGGATGGTCGGGAACGCGTGGATTGTGATGATCATGTCTACACTGCGAAAGACATCATGACTGAATACCCCATGCAGCTCGATCCGGACGATACGGTAGGACTCGCGGCGGACATTTTCCTGGCGAATCGTTTTCATGCTCTGCCGGTCGTGGACTCAGGCGATCTCGTGGGCATCGTGACTTCTCATGATCTCATTTCCTACGCCTATGGACCATCTGTAAGCGATGACGTACTGGTTGAAGATTTTAGCGATATTTGATAGGTATTAAATGATCAGGCCATGTTTGACAGACACGTACCGGTACGCGTGATTATGACAGAGAATGTGTTGACTGTCGGTCCGGATACCGTCATGACGGAAGTTGTGCGGGTATTCAAAACAAATAATGTGCACCACATTCCGGTCGTGGAAAAGGGAAGAGTGTTAGGTATGATCAGCGCTTCTGATTATTATAAGTTGGAGCATCATTTCACACTATTCAAAACACACAGGGCAGAAGAAATGAACGCTGCGATTTTTAATTCGCTCCTTGCGAAAGAAGTGATGACAACTCCTGTGGCAACAGTGCGTGCAACAGACACAGTACAGTTTGCCGCAGATATTTTCAAAGAAAACCTGTTTCATGCATTACCGGTAGTGGACGACCAAAAAAAGATTGTGGGCATTGTGACGCCTTATGATCTGGTGGTCTATGCGTATGGCGCGGAATATTTGTCAGAATTACACCGCTAACCAATTTCTTCAATGCACATTTTATTCCCTACAGATTTTTCAGACGCCGCTGAAAATGCATTTGTATATGCCTTACAGATGGCCAAAGCAAAAGGTTCTTCGATTGTGACATTGCATGCTTACGAGCTTCCGGATATTCGGGGTGTGAGTTTACCGAACACACTCCGGCATATTTACGATAGCATTTCTCTGGAAGAATTCGAAAACTATAAGGATAGCATTCCGGCTCTGCGTGCAATTGCCGATAGAGAGAATGCCAAAGACGTAGAGATGTCTCATGTACTTCAGCAAGGTGAGCCTGTGACAGCGATACTCAATGCAATTCGTGCAAACCACATCGACCTGGTCATCATGGGAACGACTGGCGCCGGGATGATCAAAGAGATGTTCCTGGGGAGCGTGGCTGCTGAAATCATGGAGAACGCGGATGTGCCGGTTCTTGCAATTCCAATTGGGGCGAAATTCGACGGGGGCATCGACAAGATTGCCGTCACGACCGAACTGCTTGATGAGGATGAACGGGCATTGCCAAAAGTCGTCGGGTTTGCGCAGATCTTTGGAGCGAAAGTGTCCTGTGTCAATGCAGACATATCACACACCGCCAGATACTCCCATCGCGTAGATGATTTTAGAAAGAAATTTCCTGAAGTCGAATTTCATGTTCTGGATAGCCTGGACATAGAAGCTTCTGTGAAGGCATTTGTCAGAAATCATAAGATTGACATATTGGCGATGCTCATTCACAAGCGCAGTCGCTTACAAGAGATGTTTACGTATAGCATGACAAAACGGTTTGCATACCATCTCCGGACACCGATTCTTGCAATCCAGGCACACACACTTTAAAAATCCTGTGATGCAGGTTGATGAAGATCATTTGCAGAAATGAGATCACTCTTGGGCCTCGGTAAGCAGGGATTTTTACCGCGTTGAGGAAACGTACGCGAAATAAAGAAATAATCATACAACACACCATGATGGACAACGAAAAATTCATTCCCCGTGGGGCTATTGCTTTTTTCATTCTTCTCGCTATGCTCAGCGCTGCAATTTGGTTTGGTATTTATTTTCTTATGCTCAGCAGAAGCTAAGCCCAAAACAGTACTTTGATATGGATAAGTTTGAAAAACGTATTCTCGTCTTCACAGGAGTTCTCCTCGTCATATTCCTGGCAGCAGTGATGCGGGCCGTCAGCCGGGGTGTCAGCGACCTGCCGGCGTGTATTCCTTACGATCCGTCATACCTCGAGCCCCGCGTGACCGCGCTGGATGAGAATACCTACCAGGTATTTGTCCGCGCGCAAATGTGGAGTTTTGAACCTTCCGAAATCTTCATCCCTGTCGGTGCCGAAGTGGATTTTTACCTCACCAGCAAGGACGTCGTCCATGGCTTTCACATCTCCGATAAAAATGTGAACATGATGGCCGTCTTCGGGGGAATCAACAAGACAACTGTGAAATTTGATAAACCTGGTGTCTATCCCATCCTATGCCATGAATATTGTGGATCAGGACACCAGCATATGAAAGCAGAGGTCATCGTCAACTACCCAACGAAGTAATCAACCTTGCAGGATCAGGAACAATCAAAAAAAACACACTCTATCGTGAAATGGAATATCAGTAAAGGATTGCGCGCTGTTATCATCCTCGAGCTCGCGATTCCTTTGACCCTCCTTGCATTGGGTATCTATCATGGCCTGATGCAGACATTGTATCGTTCAGGGATGATTTCAATGCGGGAGTTTGCGGCGCTCGAATATTATCAAGGACTCACTTTGCATGGCGTGATCAATGCAATCGTGCTCACGACCTTTTTTGCCGTTGCATTCGGACATGCCTGTATGACCTACTATCTCAAGCGCAAGATCAGCACGCCATTGGCTTGGCTGTCATTCGCATTGATGCTTATCGGGACACTATTGGCAGCATGGGCAATGCTGACTGGTGAAGCATCGGTGCTGTATACGTTTTACCCTCCCTTGAAAGCCCATCCGTTGTTTTATATCGGGGTTGCACTGCTGGTTGTTGGGTCATGGATTGCTTACTTCTCATGGATACCTCCGTTTCTTGCGTGGAGACGGGAGAATATAGGCTCAAAGATGCCGTTAGCTGTACTCGGTACCCTGGTCAATTTTACGGTCTGGTTTGTTTGTACGCTTCCGGTAGCATATGAGGTCCTGGTATTGTTGCTTCCATGGTCAATGGGATGGACACCGGATGTAAATGTTCCTCTTTGTCGGACACTCTTCTGGTTTTTTGGACACGCCCTGGTATACTTCTGGTTACTTCCTGCATACATCATGTTTTATACGATGTTACCAGAACTGGCTGGTGGCAAATTGTTTTCTGGTAATGCCGGACGTCTTGTTTTCTTCCTCTTCCTGGTTTTATCGATCCCCGTGGGTGTGCATCATCAGTTTAGTGAACCTTCGCTTTCACGTGGAATCAAAATGGTGCATACGATACTCACCTTCGGAATTGCTGTTCCGAGTTTTATTACAGCGTTCACCCTCGCAGCGACATTAGAGTATGCCGGTGTGCAGCGCGGCGCGAAATCTCTATTTGGATGGCTTGGCAAGTTACCGTACTTCGATCGGGACAGGTATTTGTTTGCTTACCTGATCACGGGATTGATTCTCTTCATCTTTGGCGGGCTCACAGGACTCGTCAATGCGTCATACAGTTTGAACAGTGTCATACACAATACCGCCTGGATGCCCGGGCACTTTCATATGACTGTAGCAGGTCCGGTATTCCTTGCGATCCTGGGCATGAGCCTCTATCTTCTTACCAATGTCACAGGAAGAGTATTATCACCTTTTATGAAAAATATTGCGGTGATTGTACCGCACTTATGGATGATTGGGCTGCTGATCTTTTCTACAGGACTGATGTGGGGAGGTCTGCTGGGAGAACCAAGACGTACAAATCTTGGTATCAGCTATCTCGATCCCGAGAGCCCGTTATTCAGGCCGGATTGGGTGCCCACCACTGCGTTGGCTTTGTTTGGTGGTGTGATCATGTTTTCTGCAGCGGGTTTATATTTCATTGTCCTGATCAAACTTCTCTTCACAAAGAAGACGGAAGAACCGGGGTTGGAGTTTCCGGAATATGCTGTACTCCATGACGAACCACGTATCGGGATCCTGGACAACTTCAGGCCATGGTTGGTATTGATGGTTCTTGTCATTGCATTGGCCTACATTCCGGCGTTCAGGGATGTGTTGAAGTTTACTGGTGATAAGGCGCCTCCATATAGTCCTCAGAATCCTGCTCCGCTGGAACTTTATCAGAAGACAGAATAAGACATGAAGCAAGGGTCGCGTATCTGGTTCTATCTGGTCATTGTGGTTGCTACTGCAGGACTCTTAGCCTGGGGGATGGAATTCTATACACATCGTCTCGCAGATCTTCCTGTCTATGGTCCGAAGGAGAAGATAGGAGGCGAAGAGAAAGCATTTGTGATACCGCCCTTTGAGTTGACTTCCCAGGATGGCGGTGCGTTTTCGTCTGCTGTCACGGCGGGAAAAGTCACTGTGACGAATTTCTTCTTCACAAGTTGTCCTTCGATCTGCCCGCGGATAATGCGAAATCTGCAATCTGTGCATGAGCTATACCGCAATGACCCCGATGTGATGATTCTAAGTATTACTGTTGACCCTTTGCGGGACACTCCCGAACGACTCCTGAAGTATTCAGAAAACCTGAATGCGAGTACCCAACAATGGAGATTTCTGACTGGTGAAAAGAAAGGCATCTATAGTCTTGCACGGCATGGATATTTTCTCACCGCAAGTGAGGGTGACGGAGGAGAATATGATTTTATACATAGTGAAAATATCGTCCTGGTGGATGCCATTGGTCAGATTCGGGGCTACTACAATGGACTTGACGCGAAGTCGATGAATCAACTCTCCGAGGATATTGCAAAACTGAAAAAGGACAAATCATGAAAGATTTTTATTGCCTGTTTTTGATTGCTATAATGGGCTTCGGATCTCTGAGTGCTGCTGACTCGCTCATGGTCGTGGAAGGTGGTAATCTGTTCAAGCTGAATTGTACTGCCTGCCATCAGCTTGAACAACGTCTCGTGGGGCCTGCACTCAAAGGTGTGGATCAAAGACATGATGAAGCCTGGATTCTGAAGTTTGTCCGCTCGTCACAGACAATGGTACAGAGCGGTGATAGCGTCGCAGTAGCATTGTTTAATACATACAACTCGGTAATCATGCCCGATCAGAACCTGAATGAGGATCAGATTCGCAGCATCCTTGCCTATATCAAAGACGCGGAGAAGCCACGTGTCTCTCTTTCGGGAGGTATTCAGCGACCGGAAGTGCCTATACACACAGCAGCACAAGTCCGTCCGCCGAGTTTCAGCGACTACCGTTTTTGGATTCTCTATACCGTGACAGTTGTACTTATCATCGTCTCAATTTATTACAAGGCGGAGCTCATTGCCTTGCGCAAGAAGGTCAAAGGTGAAGGTGCAGAGAGCATTGGGATGGGAGCATAGGTGAGAATGTGAGAAGGTGAGAAGGTGAGAAGGTGAGAAGGTGAGAATGTGAAACGGTGAGGATGTCTTCCCTGCTCATCAGCGCTCCGTCGCTGAAGCTATGGAGTTACAGATGCTTGCGCCAGAGCTGGCTACAGCATCGGCGCGCGGCACACGGACACGGTGTTACGGACGCTTGCGCTATAGCTGGCTACAGCGTCGGCGCACGGATAAATCAGAACGTGAGGAGTAAGCAGCGAACAGTATTGCCACTGCTGATGTAAATCATATTCCGTAATGACGATCCTTATCCAGAACTTATTAATCTGTATCGAACTTTGAACAATTGTAAAACGCATTGCTAAACATTCAGGCCATGATCGAAACAAAATATAGCCCCGTAGATTATGAGACCTCTGAATTTGCCATTCGTCGTGCGTTGATTGCACTTGAAGTTGGTGCGACGGACAGGTCTATTTTGCAATACCTGAATTTTTTCATCAAGCTTGCACCGGTTGAGAGATTGTCTTTTCTTCATGTGCTCCCGATGCCGGACTTTTGGGAAAGTCTGGAAAAAGAAGCGATCCACCTGGTGCAAGACAATACGGCACAGGCAAAGGCTCTTCAGGATCTGAAACTCAGGACCCTTGCTCAACTGGAATTGAGGGAGAACATTAAAACCGATTTTGGAATCAGGCAGGGAAGTCCCTTAGACGAATTGCTGGAAGAAGCAATAACGCTCGATGCAGATCTGATCGTCACCGGCCTCAGCACAAAACGCGGAGCACACGGGATTCTGGCGAAGACACTGGCACGACATGCAACCTGCAACACTTTGGTCATTCCCGACCTTGCAAAACCCTCGCTGACGAATATCCTGGTACCGGTCGATTTTTCTGCAAACTCCGCGAAGGCATTGCATATGGCTGTTGAGCTCAATATGCAACTTACGCTACCGGCGAAGATCACTTGTGTCTACGTGTATGATGTGCCGGACATGGGCTGGTATAAAATTCAAAGATCGGAAGGGGAAATGCGGACAATGATCGAGACAAACAGGAGAGATGCCTTTGAGACATTCCTGCACCTGCATGTGCCCGCTTATCATGATGCGATTGAGACACTATTGGTTCCGAGAGTGAGATCGAGCATCGGCACTCATATCATGGAGACGGTTGACGAAACGTTTGCTGATCTCGTCATCATGGGAGCGAAGGGATATTCGCAGGTCGCACGTCTGCTCCTGGGAAGTGTCACTGAGAAAGTACTTGCCCTGACGACACATGTACCCGTGCTGGTCGTGAAGTAGATATTTAGTGAGTAATTCTGCGCATAACGGTCGGTGGAATTTTCATTTCTCTGTCAAACTTGTCATCCGTAACCGGAATCAGGTATCTCATCTCCACCGGCACGACTCCCGCCCAAATGTCAAGAGCATAATCTTCGGCATTGTCCTTCGCAGGGCCGGTACGAATCTTTGCGGCACCATCCGTGATGTGTATGCGGATCACTTTTGTCGCGCTGAGCTCACCCTCATCGGGTATTCTTGCTTCATCCCAGCGTCCAGGCCAGATCCGTTCTGAGATGATACGCAATCCTTCCATCTTGGCATCGGGGTCTGTGATTTCATGTCCTTTGCCATAGACAACGACCGAGTGGTAATTCATCGAGCTATGAAAAAGCGATCGCGCAAGGACGACGCCATCTATTTGTGTCACTGCAATTGCAGCCTCAGCACCGCTTGCTAAATGATTCAGCATTTGGCTTTTTGCCGAACCATGCAGATAGATGTCATCACCATCACGACCATAGGCAGTCGGGATGATAAAAGGTTTTCTATCCATCAAAAAAGAGACGTGACAAAGAAAATTCGCATCGAGGATGCCGTAGATCGTCTCGCGATCATAGTGGCCACGTGCCGGAAGCCGGTGTATTTCAGACCTCTCCGATTTCAAAGACATAGCAGAGAGATGACCTGATTAGTTCATTGCTGCTTTGATCTTTTCGATCAACTCTGCTGTCACGCTATAATCCTCGCCTGCCTTTCCGGCGAGATCGACTGCGGTATTTGCCCATTTCAATGCTTCGGCGTATTTACCACTCTTATATAATGTCGCGGCATAGGTATCCGTCGTGTAATAATTTGCTTCAAGTGCTACTGCGCGTTTACCAAGTTTTCTGGCAAGCTTCATTTGTTTAGGAGTCTGGAGTAGCTCACTGAGATACATTTCCCATGCAAGATTATTCAACATATTCCAGTCATGCCAGTGGTATTTCTTGCTATATACCGCTGCATATTTCAAATAGCCATTCATGTCCCCCTGTGACTGACTATAAAGCATTCTGCCCAGTGTACTGACTTTCTCTTTGAATGGGACATCCATTCCGTTGATCCTTGCCTGTACCCGGTGAAAACCTTCAGTATCGTTTCTATTCACAGTATTGTACAAATCAGAAGTCAGGATACCTTCGAGAAGTCCGTTGACCGTTTCTTCTCCGGCCAATGCACTGAATGCCTTGCGGTTT
>DATDQA010000304.1:0-2883 GCA_035292505.1 Saprospiraceae bacterium
AGTGAGGTTCAGGTGGGAAAAATGCTCTTTTCGATGCAGGGCGTTGAGGACAAGCACATCCAGGTCTTGTAGATTCTCGAGTTCACTGTCGGGTATTTTTTTTGCATCGGTGATATAGCAGAAGTTCCCGATCCGGAATCCCAACACTGGCAATGGGCCATGCATGACATCAATGACCTGAATAGGTACTCCGGCAATTACTGTCGGACCGACCTGAAGTTCTTTCAACCCCAGTTTTGGCAAACCGGGATATGCATAGGATGTATCGAAGACATAATCAAATCGTCGTCGCACAGCATCCAATACCCGGGGAAGCCCAAATACCGGAATCTCTGTCCGCTGCATAAAGTTGACAGGGCGTACATCATCGAGACCGCTGATGTGATCACTATGTTCGTGTGTCAGGAGGATGGCATCGATCCTGCTCAAGCGATAGGTGAGCATCTGCTGTCGAAAGTCAGGTCCTGCATCGATGAGGAGGGAAGTCATGCCGCTTTGAACCATTACAGATGTACGGAGTCTGCGATCGTAGGGATCTGTAGAAGTACACACTGCACATGTACAACCAATCACAGGAATACCCTGTGATGTCCCGGTACCTAGAACCGTGATATGCAAACCCGACAGCTCACTCTGGTGTGACATTCTCAGGGTTCAGCACAGATCTGATCTTGAAATATGTCTGCTGTCCGGTGGGAGTAAGTGAAGAAGCGTCTACGGCAAGGGTATCAAGGATTTCAAGCAGTGTATTGATCCTGGCCTCCGTATCGTAGAATTTGTTGATGACCGCGATGCGTTGTTCATGCACCATGCAATAGCCGCTTTGAAAACTGCCTCGCTCGTACCGGATTGTATATCCTAGTTCTTCAAAAAGCAGTTCGATCTTCTCGAGCAGATATTTTGTGTATTTGAACATACAATGTGTTGTAAGCCTTGTTGAAAGTGGACACAAAATACGCCGAAAGGGGAAGATTGAATATTGAGTGATGAAGCAGAATGATGATGTAGAATAATGAATGTAGAATAATCTTGTGTCCACGAATGAGTTAGCGATAATTCGCGTTCTTAGCGGATCCTAAGTTTAACAGAAATATTAAGAAAGTCGAAGAAACTGACAATGAGTGTGATGCAGTATTCTGTATTCAGTTTTGTGGTGCTGTGTTTGCTCTCTTTTTGTGGGGTGGCACAGGAGAGCATTTTCGGACTGCACGCTGTCCTCGGTGCAAATGCATCGCAGATATCCGGTGATCAACTTGCCGGTTTCGACAAAGTGGGACTCCACGGTGGACTTCGGGGTACAGTTGACCTGACGGAGAAAGCGGGACTTTCAGTTGAATTGTTGTATTCCGGACGTGGCAGCAGGCCGGATATCTTTAATGATGTCGCAGATCCGGACATTAATATCACCTTGCGTTATCTTGAGTTGCCGGTATACCTCACGTACGCGGACTGGTATGACGAAGAAAAGGGTTATCACCAGGCTTATGCCGCAGGAGGATTTTCTTATGGCAGGTTGATTGAAGCTTCAACATTCGATCATTTCAACACCGGTGATGCGGATTTTGATCTCCTGGTAAAGGAGTTCAGCTCAAACGATTTTTCGTGGTTATTGGGCTTTGGATTCCGGTTATCGAATCACTTTATCATCACCGCGAGGTATTCCCGTTCCATCACCCTATTGCTCAATGCACGTAAAAAAGACCTGAATGCAAGTTCACTGCGACCATTTTTTTTGACGTTTCGTGGGGAATATGTGTTTTAATCCTGATCGTATATGTCCCGCCGAATTTCCGTCATAGATCTTGGTACAAACACATTCCATCTTCTCACAGTAGAGATCACCGGGTTCTCGAAATGGATCACACTGGATCGTGAACGTGTATTTGTCAATCTCGCTTCGGAGGGCATCCATCAGATTAGTATCCAGGCGATGGAGCGGGGTCTGTTCACAATGCAGCATTTCAGAGACCGGATCAATGCTCATCATGTGGATGAAATCGTGGCTGTTGGCACTGCGGCATTACGCAAGGCCACTAATGCGCGGGAGTTTCTGGAGCTTGTGTTTAAGACAACCCACATCAAGGTTGAAGTCATCTCCGGCTTCCGGGAAGCAGAACTGATTGCCAAGGGTGTATTGGCAGCCTTACCCAAAATACATAGACCGGCACTCATTATGGATATCGGTGGTGGCAGTGTTGAGATGATTTTGACACAACACAATGAAGTATTGTTTTGCTCAAGTTTTCCCGTCGGCGTGGCAATACTCTATGCCGACTTTCACCGGGAAGAACCTATCAGCGAATTATCCATCGGCGAAATGGATCGACATCTTGAAGAGACGTTCAGCGACCTTCTGATGTATATCCGGGATTCACCTGATACAATTCTTGTTGGTGCTTCTGGAACATTTGAGGTTGTCGAAGTAATTCTCGATCCGCGTAAAGATCCCGACATACCCCCCTATTCTACCGCTAAACCCGGACACTTTACTCCGATCTATAAAGAAATTGTCGCCCTTGATCTCGAAGAGCGCCTTGCGCATCCTGATATCCCTGAATCGCGTGCCAAGTATATTGTGGTTGCTGTACACCTCATTGAGTTTATGCTCCGAAAACTGAGTCAGGACGTGTTCTACATTTCAGCTTATGCGATGAAGGAAGGGATTGTTGTAGAAGAATCAGTTAGGAAGTAAGCGGTATTCAGTCTTCAGTCTTCAGTCTTCAGTCTTCAGTCTCCAGTCTCCAGTCTGTACCTGCCTGAAATAGGTTGACTTTTTGAATAGAGAGTAAGTATCGTTATTACCATTACTACTTTTTCTTTTTTGCTACTTTTTTCTTTTTGTTAGCAACTCTTGTTTTGTGGATAACTCGGAATAACCTTTGA
>DATDQA010000305.1:0-4128 GCA_035292505.1 Saprospiraceae bacterium
GAATGCTCCCAATGTAACTGGTATCACATGCAGGATATTTGATAGATGGGGGGATGTTCTATTTGAGACGAAGGAGATGCCAGTTGTTTGGGATGGAATATTCAAAGGCAAATTGATTCCCCCTGGAGTTTATGTATATCTCTTACAAGTGGATGTATTAGAGGGGACTGAAGAAAGGTTCAAGATCCTCTCTGGGGATGTGACGTTGATACGATAACTTACTTGTACGACTGATTAGATCATTGAGATGCCTAACTTCTTCGTATTAGCAGGAAGACCTACTTCAGATCGATATCTTAGTATATAGCATCTATTTCCTATATTTACACAGACCTTGATTTGATCCAACAAATCACGGCGTACCTTAAATACACCTACGGAATTAGAACTAAGACTATGGTTTTGACAAAGCAACGGCCATTGTCACATAGCTCAATTTGTTTTAATCCAGGTGTAGCATGAAACATTTACCCAAGCCAACATTTCCTAAAACGAGGAGGCAAATAGCCGTTGAATATGCACTGGATGTCAAGGTATTAAGACGGAAACTGCTACAAGCAAGGATCAAAATTCCTCCTGGCCAGATTTTGGTTAAAGATCAAAAGCGGATCTATAAAGCACTTGGCCCACCTTCGTTTATATGGATTGATAAAGGCACTTTAGTTCCATTTAAATAAGTGGAATAAAGTGAATTTAAGTGATAGTCCTTAATGGCCTGTTTTGGCTCTCTTTGGCCTCTTTTGGCCTTCTTTGGCTCTAAATGGCTCTTGACAATAAATGTGGAAACCCCATAATTGCCCTCGATTGTATTGCACCCATTCGTATAAGCCTGAACCCCTGAAACGTAAATAGTACGATCGCCAAATCTGCGAGGCTGAAGGCACAGTGTGCCCGGACCGGACCAGTTAGGTATTGATGGAAGGGACAAGGAGTTTAAAAGATTGGCGGATGACAATGACTGTGACTGTTAGCGGCTCACTCCTTTTGACCAATTATGATTAATTCATCTTTCAAAAATTATTATCATGAAGTATTTAACAATTCCCGTAAAGACTTTGTTAGCCACCGTGACAAGCGTTCTTGTTCTCTTTGGATGCCATTTGACTGACAAACAGACTGATCTGAACACAAGTAATGCAAAGGTCTCAACCCGGGCTGATGATTGCGATGAATGCTCCAATTGCTGTTGTTTTGTAGAACTGGATGGCGATGATGCTGCATCATTACTCTTCTGTGGAACAGAGGACGGTGCCAGCGCATGTTCGGAAACTTCTTCTAACTGTGGCAGTATTAGCGGCGGCGGCCAGCTCATTACACTAAGTGTTGGCACACCGCGGAAACTATTTTGTATGGGAACGCATACCTTCTTTCGTATTCAAAATTTCTCTTCTACGGATGAGGCTGATTTCATCGTGAGTTGTCAAGCTGAAGATGGCACTCCGCAAACACTATCAATCCATCTCGGTGTATATCCGGAGAAGGTTTTCATTTCGAATGACGGTGATTGTGAGGTGGATGACACCAACTGTAACTAGTAATTTAACGCTAAGTCAAATTCGTATGTTAAAAAAATAGATTCAAGCTAGCTTGGCTTTATTCATGTTTTTCAGACTTCTATGTACTCTGCGTCTTTTGCCAGTCATTTGAGAATTCAAGAGACTCTTTTGGTTTGACTTGACATCAGTATAACCCATGGTTATACTAAGTGCCTTTAGGACCTCAAGGTAAATTTGTACCTTGTCAATGTTGTGCCACAAAGATTGACGGACAATGCTTGGAAGTCAAAGATTACCGTTTAAAATCGGACAGCAGACAATTCTGCAAGCACTGCTGGTGGGTTGTGCAACTAGTTGTTGTTTTGCACAAAACCTCGTTCCCAATCCAAGTTTTGAAGAGTATACAGAATGTCCATTTGGCATTAATCAAGGGGAACCTCTCCAGTGCATCCCTTGGGTAAAGGGTAATGGGGGTACTACGGATTATCTCAACGTATGCAATTCGCCGCTTAATGCAGGAGTACCAACTAATTATTGGGGATATCAATGGCCTGTTTCAGGTGATGCATATGTTGGTCTGAAGTCCCGTGACCTTGATGACGATAGAGAATATGCTCTTGCGCCGTTGAATGCACCGCTGCTTGCTGATTCTACTTACCTCGTTACCTTCTATATTAGTACTGCGGAAGAATACTGTTATATCAAAACGATCGGCGCACTATTTACCATTGATCCACCTGACTATGAACCTTGTAACGAAGAAGACTGCGGATTTCTGGACTACTCTCCTCAGATTGAGGTGAACGGTGAGTTTCTTGATGACTATGAAAATTGGGTACGCATTTCACGATGTTTTGTCGCTGAAGGAGGTGAGAGATATATTACCATAGGGAATTTTCGTAATAATGAAGAAACCGTATATGACCCAGACTGTGCGCTTGGTGGTGATTACATATATTTTGCATACTATTATCTTGACTCAATGTCTGTAATTAAGCTGCAGTCTTCGTTTGACCAGTTTATCCTTGACGAGGCAATGGCATGTGGTTCATATGAAATAGATCCCGGTCCTGCAGAAAACTACTTGTGGAGCGATGGCACTACAAACCCCACCCTTACAGTCACCGAGTCCGGGACTTACTACATCACACTTTCAAACGAATGCGCCTTCTCTTACGGTGAGATCGATGTGACTATCATCCCGGATGCCCCACCTGTTGCTCTTCCGAATGATACCCTTCTATGTTCCGGAGAGAGTCTGGAAATATCACTCGATCCTGATGCCGGTATATATGAATGGAATGATCAGAGCAGCAATAGCGACTATACGATTACGGAGGAGGGGATGTACATCGTCACGCTGACAGATGATTGCGACATGACTTCAGATACGATCAATGTCTCTTTCCTCGACCCTCCTGCACAGTTCTCTCTCGGAGAGGACACGCTGATCTGCGATGGCGATGCCTTCACAATTTCATTTGACCCATCGCTCGGCGTGTTCGAGTGGCAGGATCAGAGTGATGACGCCTTCTATACAATTGAAGATGATGGCACATACTCCCTCACGATCTCCAACATGTGTGGTGAAGCTTCGGATGAGATAGAAGTGGAGTTTGTACAGCCGATCGTATTCAATCTCGGGCCGGATCAGATGACACTGTGCGATGGTGAGGAAGTTGAGATAGAACTTGATCCTGCACTGGGTGATTTCCTCTGGCATGACGATATCGAAGGAAATTCTTATACAATCACCGGTGAAGGCCTCGTCTCCGTGACCGTCTCCAACGCATGCTATACAGAAACAGATGAGATGCTTGTCTCTGTCCTGTATCAGCCGGAGTTTACTCTTGGTCCGGACATCACTGTATGTTCCGGTCAGTTTCCCATCACACTCAATCTGTCGGATGTAGAACATGCACAGTCCTGGGAGTGGACGGGCGGATCAACGCAATCGATCTACCTGGTGACCGGTCCGGGGACATTTAGTGTCACGATCAGCAATGACTGCTTTGCGATGAGCGATGAGATCGTGATCTCTGTCGGAGATGTCGATCCGGTTGTCACACTTCCGGATGATCAGTTGCTCTGCCCCGGTCAGATGTTTGTGCTTGACGTCGGCGGTCTGATGGGAAGTTATCAGTGGGCCACTTCGACAGGCTCAGTGTCCGATGCTGATACATTTCTCGTGACGGAACCAGGTACCTATTACCTCACAGTGACAAACGTCTGCGGCTCAGGTTCGGACTCTGTTACTATTAATTATGTGCAGGCCCTTTCGCCTCCTGATCTCGGCGCTGATTTTAGCCTTTGTCCAGGAGAGACAGGTGTGCTGTATGCGAATGTGGATGATGTCTTATACTTATGGACGGACGTTTCGACAGGCTCAACGTCCGGTGCAGATTCACTGATCATCATAGGCCCGGGGACGTATGCATTGCAGATCTCCGATGCATGTAGCACAGCGTCCGATACTATTGTGATCATTTCGAATGCCAATCCTCCGGATGTCGATCTGCCAGATACACTGGATCTGTGCCAGGGGGATTCGATTGTGGTCGAGGCGGGGATCACAGGCGTGCAATATTTATGGGAAGATGGAACACAATTGTCATCTGTCATTGTCAATGCG
>DATDQA010000306.1:0-5027 GCA_035292505.1 Saprospiraceae bacterium
TAACACAAGTAGAGAACATCACACCAAATATTGACATTCTGACCACCAACATGTCCTGTCTGCGAATAGGGTTCTTCGCATTTACAGCCTTTGCCGTGCTCAGCCTGTTGATCGCCCATAGACTGCAGTATGAGATGAAAAGTGGACTGAACGGCGAGATGATAAACAAGGTTGTGCCATAGATGAAGGCATGCTTCTACCTACCGGCGCCTGTTTATCGATAGGTAGAGACAAGTGCCTGTATTGCCGACACCTCTTTTGTCAATCAAAGTCTGTAAATTTGGCAACTGATCTACTCTCGTGTACCGTCATGACTGAAAGAAAAGATATCCTGAACTACATCGAGCGTCACAAGGCTGAGTTGATGAGCAAGTATCATCTCAGTAAGATTGGTGTCATTGGTTCCTTAGCACACAGGGAGCAAACATCTGAAAGTGATATTGATCTCATCGTGGAATTTGAAACCGGTACGGAGAACCTTTTTCAAATCAAACAGGCGCTCAGACAATTATTCAAGAATCAATTTCACCTTGAAGTTGATATCTGCAGGGAGAAGTATATCAAGCCCTATTACAAAAAGCAAATCCTGGAAGATGCTGTCTTTGTCTGAGAAAGACAGGGCCAATCTGGAAGCTGGGCTTGCGGCTCTTCGTAAGATTGAAATATTCACGCATGGAATTCAGAACGCCGATCAGTTTATAAAAATGAAATGGCGTTTGATGCAACTCTAATGAATCTTGTGGTGATTGGTGAAGTTGTGGAGAAAATAAGCCGACAAGTTCAAGATCATTTCCCCGAAGTACCCTGGTCCCAGATAAAAAGTTTAAGGAATATTATTGCTCATGCCTATTTTGGTGTTGACGCAGAAGAAGTTTGGCAGATCATTCAAAACGATGTACCAGTTTTCAAAATAGAAATTAGACGCATACTCGAATACAAGCCGTAGTACAAAACAAAAAATCTCTTCACAATCTTGGAATTGCCATTAGCTTTTACTCCTGCCCTACCGCCCCCAACTATCAGCAGGCAACCTGATACACTCCCCAACTCACCAAATACGCCAACCCTCCCCTGCCCCTCCCTTTCAGCCAATATTTAAAATGTTGACTTGTGTTTTTGAAAAGGGAGGGGAAGAAGTGATAATGTATTGAAGTGGAATTGCTTAAGACATCCACTGATATACTCCCCAACTCACCAGGTAAGCTAACCCTCCCCTGCCCCTCCCTTTCAGCCAATATTTAAAATGTTGATTTGTGTTTTTGAAAAGGGAGGGGAAGAAGTGATAATGTATTGAAGTGGAATTGCTTAAGACATCCACTGATATACTCCCCAACTCACCAGGTAAGCTAATCCTCCCATAAACAAAAACTGCACGATTGGCCACTTCCACGTCCCCGTCTCCTTGCGTACCACAGCCAGCGTGCTCATACACTGTAATGCGAGGAGGTAGAATAAGATGAGCGACAAAGCAGTCGCGAAGTTGAAGACTTTTTTACCGGTATCAGGGTCTTTGACATTGGCGAGAAATTCACGGAGGCGGAATTCATCCGTATCTGAACCTACACTATAAATCGTCGCCATACTCCCCACAAAGACTTCGCGTGCGGCGAATGAAGTGATAAGGGCGATGCCGATTTTCCAGTCATAGCCGAGAGGTTTGATCGCAGGTTCGATCACTTTGCCCAATATGCCTGCAAAGGAAGCTTCGAGTCGATAGCTGGCGATCAAGTTGTCGGTCTCGTGTTGATCAAAGCTTTCTTCTGCTGCTTTTGCGCGCGCCGCGTGTTCAGCATTGCGCATTGCACCACCGGGACCGAAGGAGGCAAGAAACCAGAGGATCAGTGAAATCATGATGATGATTTTGCCCGCTTCACGAATAAATGATCCGGCTTTGGATTTCACCTCCGTCCAAACATTCAACCAGTCTGGTCTCCTGTATTTCGGTAATTCCAATACCAGGAAACTTGCATCGCGTGCTTTCAATATCTGCTTGAAGATCCAGGCGGATCCTAATGCTGCAATGACTCCTAATGCATACAATCCTGCGAACATCAGTCCCTGCGAATTGAAGATGCCGCCGATACGCTTGTAT
Organism: Saprospiraceae bacterium; assembly: GCA_035292505.1. GTDB lineage: Bacteria > Bacteroidota > Bacteroidia > Chitinophagales > Saprospiraceae > DATDQA01. The sequence goes on from DATDQA010000306.1 coordinate 2,093, forward strand.
GGTACAACGAAAGCAATCAGCACTGTGAATACCGGTATCCGTGCAGAACAGGAAATAAAGGGCGTGACAAGGATCGTGATGAGTCGTTCTCGTTGGTTTTCGATGGTACGTGTGGACATAATCGCAGGAATCGCACAGGCTCCTCCTGAGATGAGCGACACAATACTGCGGCCATTCATCCCGAAACGTTGCAATAACCTGTCAAATAAAAACACAGCACGTGCCATGTAACCGGTCTCTTCCAGGATAGAGACAAGGAAAAACAAAATCGCAATTTGCGGGACAAACATGAGTACACCACTTAGACCCGCAAGCAATCCATCAGCAAGAAAAGATGTCAACCACCCCTCTCCGAATGTTTGGTGAATGAGTGCACCCATTTTACTAAAGAACCATTCGATCCCTTCCATCGGATACAAGGCCCATGCAAAGATGGCCTGGAATACAAGTATCATGATCGCGACAAAGATGAGCGGACCCACGAGCCAATGTGTGACAATGCGATCGATCTTCCTACTGAAATTTTTTCCACTAAGGCTCTTCACCGATCCTGCAAGCAGGCGTTTGATCAGATCGGAGCGGGTAAGTGTCTCTTCTACCTGGGCAGCAAGGATATTTTTGTTTCCATTCACTTGCGTATCACTTCGTTCGGGTTTGCAGATCGCGTTGAGGTAATGCCTGTAGGCGGTATCATGACCATTCACCAAAGACGCAGAGCCATTTACTGATTCAGGTATCGCATAGAAAGCTTTGCGCATAGGATGCGACTGCGATAATACATCAGGGAGAGCGTGTGTAATTTTCTCCACATTCTCCAATGTCCTGCTACTGACAGGGATCACGGGTATTTGCAGATTCTTGCTGAGCGTTTGATAGTCGATGATAAAACCGGGTGCATCGATCATATTGACTACGAGAATGACAGGAAAGCCCAGGTCTGAAAGTTGTGTGAGGAGCAAGAGCTGCGATTCAATTTGTGTCGCGTCTACCACATAGAGGATCGCATCCGGATGATGGCGATGCTCTTTGTCAAGCAATGCACGTACGACGAGTTTGCCGTCCTCGCCAGCAGCATACACGCTATACAAACCTGGCATGTCCACGATAGTGACTTCCTGGTTGTTCTGTAAACGGATCTTACCTGATTTCAGATCGACAGTCACGCCGGGATAGTTGGCGACCTTCTGTCGTATGCCTGTGAGTGCATTGAAGAGTGCAGACTTTCCACTGTTTGGATTACCAATGAGGGCGATGACCGGCATGTATGAGATTAATTGGCCTTCGTGACTTGCAGTTGACCCGCTTCTTTACTGCGCATGACAACATGCCTGTTGCCGATCTGTATGTACAGACTCCCGTGCATCGGAAACCGGCGCACAAGTTTTACAATCATCCCCGGTCCGATACCCATTGCCAGCAGATGAAGATGGAGTGGGGTTGTCTCGAATTCTACAAGCACTGCACTCGTACCGACCGGTATTTCACTGAGTTTCACTTTATTCACGTAATATCCTGTGCTGCGAAGGTAGTGCCCCGTTATCACTTACTCTATACCTAAAGTTGGGTACTGAAAACGCCGTTGGCTTTTGGCTCTTGGCCGTTAGCCTGGTCTCGAGTAATTGGCTGGTGAGTAGCATATATGTGGCACGACTTCAACCTGGAACGTGAACGCGCCTCAATCTTCAAAGTCTGCCAGGTAGTAACAAGACACCTCAAACATTACACATTATACATTACACGTTAAACGGCATACCCTAAACATTTAAACATCCTTACATTTATCTAAATATTATTATAATGAAATGGTTTCTCACTATTGGGCTCTTGATCCTATCCAACATCTTCATGACGCTGGCCTGGTATGGACATTTGAAGTTCAGCGAAATGAAGTGGTTTAGCAAGTTAGGGCTGATATCGATCATCTTCATCAGACTGGGGCATAGCCTTCTTCGAATATTGTTTCCAGGTACCGGCTAACAGGATTGGCTTTCATAAGCATGGGGGACCGTTTTCGCTGGTTGAATTGAAAGTAATTCAGGAGGTGATCACTTTGCTTGTCTTTACAGGATTCACATTGATTGTGTTCAAAGGAGAGACTTTCAAGTGGAATCATGTTGTTGGATTTATCTTTCTTGTGTTGGCGGTTTACTTCATTTTTAGGAAATGAAATCAGCATAGGGCAAAGAGCATAGTGCATAGAGTAATTTTGCAATTCGAAAGATCGTACTGCCCTTTACTACTTCAAACTATCGATATACTTATTAATCCTTCTGCTTAAGATGTCCAATCGAATTAGAATCGGATCTAGCTCTTCGGCGAAGAGTAGCCCTTTTCTTTCCAGCAGAATAAGAATGTTTGCGCCTTCGAAGCACTCTCTTCGTGATACCCTTAGGAGTTTTCGTTCTTCACCAACGTAATCTGCACCGGAGCTTTCCGCAATGTTGTTAGAGATCGACATGCCAACTCCTCTGATCTGATCGACAAACCGAAACAACTTCTGATGCTCCAATCGGTCTGCAATATCAAATAAAACGAGGCCAATTTCAATTGCCTCTTTCCAAATCTCTAAATCCTGGAATCTGAATTTAGGTTTCATGGTCTTGCGGTTTAAATGAATTGTAATAATAATAATAATTTCCTATACTCGTCATCTCTCTGCTCTCTGCTCTTTGCTCTTTGCTCTCTGCTCTTTGCTCTCTGCCCTCTGCTCTTTGCTCTCTGCCCTCTGCTTCTCTGCCCTTTGCTCTCTGCCCTTTGCTCTCTGCTCTCTGCTCTCTGCTCTCTGCTCTCTGCTCTTTGCCCTTTGCTCTTTGCTCTATGCCCTCTGCTCTCTGCTCTTTGCCCTTTGCTCTTTGCTCTTTGCTCTCTGCTCTTTGCCCTCTGCTCTCTGCTCTCTGCTCTCTGCTCTCTGCCCTCTGCTCTATGCCCTCTGCCC
>DATDQA010000307.1:0-29940 GCA_035292505.1 Saprospiraceae bacterium
GAATTAGCTGATTAGAAGTGCAATTCGGTTCCATCTCCACTTTTGAGTCTACTCCGAAAAGTCATCTTTTGTCCTCCCGCACCCCTCGATCCCCTTAAGGGGAAGTCCACGCACATTGAATTTCAATGTATTATGCGGGCGGCGGTTCCACCTTTAGGGGGTAGGGGGTAGTGAAGCACTTTTCGGATTGGACTCACTTTTGATCATTGAGCAATCCAATCCAGGCCTTTAATCTGGTCTTGATATCTCACGGGAAAGATCAACCATTTCAATGCCCGGTCCAGCCTTAATGCTCTGCTGAATTTATAAAAAGGTATCACTAACCTCAACCACGAAAAATTTCCAAGGCCCAATAAATGCTTCACGTGTGGTGGCACCACTAATATCTGGCCTTGTAACAAAAGCTGATAACGCACATAGCCCAGATGATTTTTGTATTGCTTAAAAAGGTTAATCGTATAATCACTGTTGTGAAGATCGTGCTTCAGGTGTTCATTACGCATGATTTTCCATTCGCTGAAATTTTGAGGAAGCCCTTTCAAATGCATGCGTACGGCCATTCTAGCGAACACATCAAATACGTCTTCTTTTTCAGCATCGGAGAGTTTCCTTTCAAGTAATTCATAGGATGCGATCGAATAATGAATCAGCATAAAGAGAACGTCTCTATAGGCCCAATCCGGAATTTGTTGTTGGCGGCTGGTTTCAATTGCCGTATGAACACCGGTGATGTTATCAATCGCCTTTAGCGCAGCCTCATTTTCAGAATAAACAATTTGCCGTGCATAGGCAACAGTAGAGAATAAGCGGCCAATCGGATCTGCAGGAAGCTTACCAGTATAATACAACCAGTCAACCGCCTTATTCAGCGCAAATTCTGCGGCAGAGCCGGCGAAAATGAAGATGACGGTATCGCTCTTGCTCCAGATTTTTCGAACGATGGAATTTTTAGGAACAAAATATTGCATAGGGAAAAATAAAGCTAAGAGCTTTTCGGAGTGAACTCAATTATTAATCCTCAAAGATGATACAAGTGCGGTTACTCTACTGATTGACTTTCGCAGCCACAGCATTCGCCCGCTCAAGCAACCGTGGCTCGCCCATTTTTGTGGCGAGCTCAGCGAAGGTAGCCTTGGGCCCGTGCCATCGCAGTTCGCCGACATCCTTAAACAGCGGTGCATCGGAACGTAAGGTGGCGAGGCGCTTAAACAGCAATGCCTGTTCACGTTGTCCCGCCAACAGATTTTGCGGGAATTCTTCAATTGGCCCGTGTTTGTTCAACAGTTGCGCTGCACCAATCTTACCAATACCTGTGATACCCGGATAGCCATCCGCACTATCACCAACGAGTGCGAGAAAATCCGGGATCAATTCAGGACTCACACCATACTTCTTGCGAACAGAGTCAGCATTGACAATGGCGCCTGCTTTCCTGTCAATCTGCACGACGCGGTCATCGCGTACGCATTGGGCAAGGTCTTTGTCAGGAGTCCAGATGCAGACTTTGAGAACATCAGGATCGGCAGCTGCAATGAGCGCGGCAGAAGCAAGAGCATCATCTGCTTCAAGCTCAACCATCGGCCAGACGACAACACCCATCGATGCCAATGCTTCTTCCAGTGGATGGAATTGTGCACGCAGTGTCCGTTCGATCCCATATCCGGTTTTATAGCCGGACCAGAGCTCGTTGCGAAATGATTCAATGACATGATCTGTCGCAACTCCAATGTGAGTCGCGCCTTCTTCGATCAACTGCAATACTCCATTCAATACGCCGACAACAGCACCAAACGGCTTGTCCTTACCCTTATTGAATGAACGTAGTCCGTAGAAGTGCCGGAAGAGTTCATAGGTGCCGTCGATGAGATGGATGATCATGGTAAATGAAAATGAAAATAAAAATCAAAATGAAAATCAAAATGGGAACGTCGGCAGGAATGACATTTGGGTTTGATCATTTATGTCTCAGATTGAGGCAGGTTGTCGTGTTGCTTTCTTAGAAAGTCGGGTCTTTTGAGCTGACTTCCTCTTGTTGATCCTTATCTTATCAATTTCGTAAGCAACCTGGTGTCTCATCCAAAACTCGGCCTTGATTCCAAGGACTTCTTCTAACCTCACAGCCAGATCGGAAGTCATATTGCGTTTACCATTGATGATCTCTGACATGACATTCTTAGCAATACCCAATGCATTTGCTAATTCAACCTGCTTCATTTCCCTTGCCTTCAACTCATCACGTAGAAGCGCTCCAGGACGCATGGCTGATCCGGGGACCAAATCGTTTGCTAATATTCTTTTATTATTCATAATGTTTTGATATTTCTATAATTTCAATTTCTACCATGTCGTCCTCAGCTTTCACGATAATCATTCTAAATTGTTTATTCAACCGGATCGAGTATTGTCCTTTTCGCTTTCCGGCCAGTACTTCAAAATTCAATGACCGAATTGGATAAAGGTCTTTTAGATTGTCGATGAAAGTGAGAATCCTCACTTTTGCCTGGTATTGTTTGATCACCTCCTTCGAGAACTTCTGCTTACTTCGTAATTCACTCATGGGGGTGACGTACAAATACTCAAGTTCCTTTGTCTTAAAACCTACCTTCATATCTCAACGCCAAGATAGTGAATTTAGTTTACAAAAAGAGTAAACATTTCTGGCTGGATAGGTAGAGGGCTTTTCTGCAATAATGTAGACCAGCAGCTGGCCATGAAGGATGAGCTTCACTTACCTTAAAACTTGGTTGTCTATTAAAAAGCCGGAAGAGTTCATAGGTGCCGTCGATGAGATGGATAATCATGGTAAATGAAAATGAAAATGAAAATAAAAATCAAAATGAAAATCGAAAACAAAATGGGAGCAGCCGGGACAGCCGGAGCAACCGGAACAACCCCACCTTCTGCGAAGTTTGCAACTTCGCACCGCAGTAGCGCATCAATAGATTCAAATCATAACTCGTACTCCCTTCTGCGAAGTTTGCAACTTCGCTACGGCAGTAACGCATCTACAGATTCAACCCCACCTTCTGCGAAGTTTGCAAGTTCGCACGGCAGTAGTGCATCTACAAATTCAAATCATAACTCGTGCTTCTCCCGCCAGCACCCTTGGGCACAAGGACACCTTTTTTAACCATATCCTGTAAATCTCTGGTCGCCGTTGCCTTCGATGCGGAAGTAATACTGATGTATTTTCTGGCATTGATGCCGCCTTCAAATTCATTTACACCCGTCCCTAACATCTTTTGAATGACTTTGAATTGTCGCACATTCAACAGATCCCGGAATCGGTCAAAGAACTTTGACTTCTTCAAAGTGAATTCAATACTCGTATAGGCGCGTTCTTGAGCTTTTAAGATGGTGTTGACAAAATAGATAAGCCATGCAGTGATTTCATTTGATCGCTGGGCTGTTTCAAGGGCATGGTAGTATGCATTCCTTTCGGCTTCGATGACGGAGGAGAGACTAAAGAGAATCGGACGGTGTAAATTCTGTGATAAGGCTTTTTCAGCAATGACGCGACCTATCCTTCCATTGCCGTCTTCAAATGGATGGATCGATTCAAAATATAGGTGTGCGATAGCGGACCTGACCGGACCGCTATGAATGGGCGACTTTCCATTGGGCGCAGTACGATTGAACCATTCGATAAACGCATGCACCTCTTCCGGCACCTTATTTGATGCTGGCGCTTCAAAATGTACTTTCTCTTTGCCTGCGGCCCCGGAGACTACCTGCATGGATTCTGGATGCGATCTCCATTGGCCGATTGCGACATCTTTCGCATTCGCCATCAATAGGGTATGCCATTCAAACAGCACCTGTTCAGACAACGGCTGTTGAAACGTCTTTCTTGCATTCGTCAGCATTGTTGAAATTCCTGATGCCTTTTGATCTCTGACAGGGACATCATTGTTTGCTAAGCCGAGATTTTTTTTGATTGATGAAAGCACGTCCTGACGGGAGAGATGTACGCCTTCGATTTCGGAGGATTTTATGGCTTCCATGAGGAGAATGTCCAGGAGTTGTTCTACCTGCACATCGTCCGGCAAATTCCTGCTGATGCCTTCGGATTGCCCGGTCATTTCAGCGAATTGATAGAGCAGTGGCTCCACCACATCAAGCCTGTATCTGAAATTGGGCCAGTCATCCTGTTGCCAGTTGTACACCTTCATGAGCCAAATATAGGCTTATTCGGCTCAAAAAATGCGAAATATTTGAGCCGAATAGAAAAGATATTCGGCTCAACACCTAAAACCGCATCTCATGTGCTGGAAGCGAGAATAGTCTTTATTGTATCGATTGCGAAGGCTCCTGCAGAGAGACATCAATCGGGAATTCGCGGCCGTCGCGGTTGACGATCAGGTGCAGGGTGTCACCGGGAGAGTAAAGGACTAGCAGATCCAGGAAGACAGCCGTTGATTCGGCGATGCGGCCATTTGCTGAAAGAATAATGTCCAAAGACTTCACGCCTGCCTTGTCCGCGGCTCCTCCATCTTTCAAGATGTCGACGACGACACCTGTAATTTCCTGCATGCCTGCCTGCTCCGCGATCTCATGGGTCACCGGCCGGATAGAGATACCTAAAGACCCTTGGTTCAGTTTGCCGAATTGTCCCAGATCGTTTGCGATCTTACGCACGATATTCGAGGGAGTCGCCAACGAATACCCTTCGTATTGACCGGTCACAGTGATCATGATCCCTGTGATCCCGACCAGTTGACCTTGGGCGTTCAGCAGCGGACCGCCGCTATTACCTGAGTTGATAGGTACGTCTGTCTGGATATAAGCACGTGTATTATTGCCGGGGACACGTTGATCCCTATTCAGTGCGCTGATAATTCCGCTGGTCACCGTAAAATCCAGTTTGTGCGGGTTACCCACGGCGATGACACTTTGACCGACCTGCAAAGAATCGCTGTCACCAAATTCAAGGAAAGGCAAATGATGTCCATGGATTTTGATGAGGGCGATATCATGGAGTGAATCTGTACCGGTGACCTGGGCTTGAAAGACATGTGTATTGGAGAGCGTGACGAGAATACGCTCAGTATGAGATACTACGTGAAAGTTGGTGACGATATCACCATCCGGAGAGATGAGTACTCCAGACCCCGATTTATCTTCCTGCATGGTCGAATCAGGGCGCCTGGCTGGATCATATTTCGCATTGATGGAAACGACTGCGCGGAACCCTTTCTCCGCTGCGGAGATCATATCCGGTGCGCAGGCGATATCGGCTTCACGATCCTGAATTCTGTTGTCATACCAGATAAACAGACCCAAAGCAATGCAAATACTCAATAAGCCGGTGACAAGATGAGGAAGAAGACGCATTGGACATTGAATGTATTTGACGGAAAAACTGAACGAGCTAGAAAAGAATTTAACAGGAATCGGCGATCACATATCTGTTGAAAAAGGACAAGGTTCGTTTTTATATTTTTCAAATAAATGAACGCTACAACGACCGTATCGCCTTTTTTAGATGATCATAGGATTCACGCAGTTCATCACTGAAATGATCCAGTTTCAAATCCACATCATCTTTCTTTTCTTTTATTCTTGAAGCGATGGAATGGATCTTCTTTCTGGCTTTATCCATTTCTTCATGAAATTCTTTTGTCAGTTCTTTTTTTTCTGCGCCCAACTTCTTTTCGAAAAGATCCATTTGCAGTTTAATTTTTTCTGAGGCCACTGCAAAGGAACGGGACTGTTTGGAAACTTCAGGGCTTTTTTGTATTTCATGCTCTACCTCATTTAGTCCTTGCAGAATATTTGTCTTTTGCTCATTAAAGGTTGCTTGCGTTTCAGCCTTTCCTTTGCCCAGGTGGCCCGCAAGGTTGGAGAGTTTTTCTTGTAAAGATTGAACCCACTCTTTATTTTGTTCAAACTTTGATGAAACGGTGGCTGTCAATTTCCGAACACGTTTCTTCATTTTCTTCTTGGCTTCTTCAAACTTGTCATTTACTTCCGCTTTGCCAAGTGCGAGCTGAACCGCCAGTTCATCCAGTTCCTGCTGGTCTTTCACGAGTCGGTCTGCAAGCTTTACTAAAAACGGTTTTTTTGATTTTTCTTCTTCCATGGGAGTCTAGGTTTAGTAATCATTAATTTCTAAAGGTTGAAATTGGATTGCTGCTTAAAATGAATGATGGCAATCCTGAGAATGTAAGATACTAAGTTCTTTTCAAGACTGCGCTTGAAAAGAAAGCCCTGAAAGGGCTCAACATTAATAGCAACGGGCACAGCCCGTTGCGAAAAGTGCAATATGCATTTCCACCCTGTAGGGGTGTAAAACAAGCCGGAATTGGGCCAGATATTAAAGCAATGACAAAACGACCAACATGTTGGTAAGTTTGGTTTGTTAAGCGCCTAAACATCCGTGATGGTGTAACAGAGGCGCTTGAAAAGGTTGTCCTAGCGCTATCTTCTATTTTCATTATTTTAGCTTGTATAAACCAAATACCCACTATGATGAAGGAATTACAACTCATTCAAAGCAGGATTTATGAGATCAGGGGTCAGAAAGTGATGCCCGTCTGACCAGTCATCCGGGCGGGTTGGACTTCGATCTCGCAGTTCTTTATCAAACCGAAACCAGGGCGTTAAAACAGGCTGTAAGACGTAATATTAATCGCTTCCCAGAAGACTTTATGTTCGAAGTAACTAAAAGGGAATTTAAAATTTTGAGATCACAATTTGTGATCTCAAAACTGGGTTCAGGGGGAAGTAGATACCTTCCCTTCGCATTCACAGAACAAGGCGTCGCGAGGCTATCCTCTGTCGTGAACACCAAAAAAACCATCCAGGTAAATATTGCCATCATGCGCGCCTTCGTGTTTATACGCCAGTACGCCTTGTCCCACCGCGATCTTACTGAAAAGCTCAAAGAGCTTGAAACGAAGTATAGCAAGCAATTCAAAGATGTGTATGAGGCTATCAACTACCTCTTGCAGAAGGATAAGCTTGAAGTCGCACAAAGGAAACGTAAGAAGATTGGATTTCGGCAAAATGAGGAAGCTTGATAAACTTGAGGTCACATTTTGCGACCTCAAGTTCTCGATGATGATGTCATCACAATTTGTGATGACATCACGATAACATAAGGTGCACAGAAGCAAATCATCAGTTTTCGTTAATAGTTCTATATTTCTTGTTCAAACTTAGTTCTTATGAAAAAAATACTTTTCCTGGTTCCCTCGATACTCATTTTATTTCATCTCAATGCTCAGTCCGATCTCCAAAAAGCCGAAACCCTCCTCAAGACAATGACCCTTGAAGAGAAAGTAGGCCAGATGACACAGGTGACGTTCGCCGTCATTGCAAAAGATGGTTGGGGCAACCAGGATGGAAACATCGATCCGGCTGCATTGAAGAAAGCCGTTGTTGATTACCACGTAGGATCTATCCTGAATACGACCGCACATGGATTTTCCGTGGATACGTGGCAGCAGATCATTACGCAGATACAGGATGAGACAAAAAACACCAGGCTGAAAATACCTGTAGTATATGGACTCGACGGCATTCATGGACAGACATATACATTGAACTCGACCTTGTTTCCGCAAAGTATTGCTCTGGCTGCAACCCGAAACGTGAATCTGGCAAAAACGGCTGCAAAGATCACTGCCAATGAACTGAGAGCTTCTGGTGTGCGCTGGAATTTTGCTCCCGTGCTCGATATCGGCCGTCAACCACTGTGGTCGCGTTTTCCAGAGACGTATGGAGAAGATGTGTATCTCGGTAAGACAATGGGTGCCGCTGTGATCAAAGCTTACGAAGGAGATGGATTAAGGAATCCTACGGCAGTGGCCAGTTGTATGAAACATTACCTGGGTTATTCTGCACCCAGATCAGGAAAAGACAGAACGCCCACCTATATGCCAGAAATAGAAATGCGTGAATATTATCTCCCGCAATTTCGTGAAGCTGTGAATGCCGGATCCTCTACTATCATGATCAACTCAGGAGAGATCAATGGTGAGCCAGTGCATGCAAGCAAGTACTTATTGACGGATGTACTGAGAAATGAATTGGGCTTCGAAGGTGTGATAGTCAGCGATTGGGAGGATATCAAACGCATTCATGACAGACACTTTGTAGCAGCGACTCCCAGGGAGGCTGTTGTCATAGCGGTCAATGCCGGAATTGATATGAGTATGGTGCCTGGCGATTTCTCGTTCTATGATTTACTGATAGAAGCAGTGAAGCTTGGTGAGGTTCCTATAAGTCGTATTGATGATGCCGTGCAAAGAATCTTGGTATTGAAATACAAACTCGGGCTGTTCGATAATCCCTATCCGGAGCCGGCTGCAGAAGGCAATTTTGGTAAGCCTGATTACCAGACTTTCGCATTGGATGCTGCACATGAAGCGATGACATTGCTGAAGAATCAAAACAACGTATTGCCCTTATCCAGGAGCGCAAGAGTATTGGTCGCCGGTCCATCTGCACAAAGTATCAGCGCCTTGAACGGCTGCTGGAGTTATACCTGGCAGGGGAAAGAAGAACAATGGTATCCTGCCGATAGCAAAACAATTTTTCAGGCGATCACCGATAAACTGGGAGCTGCACATGTCGCAACAACGACGGGCAAAGGATTTGACAATGCGATGAACTATGATGTAGCAAATCTGACTGCTGCCGCAACCGGTGTTAATGCGATCATATTATGTCTTGGCGAAGATGCTTACGCCGAAAGTCCTGGTAATACACGAGATCTTGCATTGCCCGATAATCAGATTGCATTGGCCAACGCAGCAACTGCGACAGGTAAACCTGTGATATTAGTCCTCACAGAAGGAAGGCCTCGTTTTATCACAAACATTGAACCATCAATGCACGCAATACTGATGGCCTATTGGAGTGGAAAGAAAACTGCAGAAGCGGTGGCCGATGTCTTGTTTGGCGATTATAATCCTGACGGACGCTTACCGTTCACGTATTCGCGCAGTATGGGAGAAATTGTTCTGTATGACAGGAAGCCAACAGAAGAAATACGTGAAGTGTTCAATGATAATATCAATAGTGGCTATGATCCGTTGTATCCTTTCGGGCATGGTTTAAGCTACACTACGTTTGAATACAGTAATCTGCAACTAAGCAGTACCACGTTGAGTGGCAATGCAAAACTTACGGTAGGTATTACTGTAAAGAATAGCGGTAATCGGGATGGAAAGCATGCAGTCGAGCTTTACACGCGAGATCTCTACGCCAGCGTGACTCCGTGCATGATGCGATTGAGGGCTTTTCAGAAAATCAGCTTGAAGACCGGTGAAAGTAAGACGGTGACCTTCACCCTCGATAAAGATGACCTTGCATTCGTCAATGCGCAATTAAAAACTGTAACTGAACCGGGAGAGTTTGAGGTGATGATTGGTAACCAGAAAAAGACGTTTATATACCAATAGCGGTTTTTAGAAGTAAGTAAGAATTGTTCTCTAAGATCACAATCTGTGATCTTAGAGAATTTCTGATCACAGGTTGTGATCTCGAAATTCCAAATTGGAATTTTCCTATACTTGTCAACCGCAAACTTGCAAACCATGCAGCCACAGACCATCCAAAGCCGGATCTATGAGGTCAGGAACAAAAAGTAATGCTTGACTTCGATCTGGCCGAACTTTATCAAACAGATACGAAAGTTCTTAAACAATCCGTAAGGCGAAACATTACTCGTTTCCCGGAGGATTTTATGTTCATTCTCACACGGCCCGAATTCGAAAACTTGAGGTCACAATTTGTGACCTCCAGTTCGGCTTGGGGAGGTCGACGATACCTGCCTTTCGCCTTCACCGAACAAGGTATCGCCATGCTCTCCTCAGTGCTGAATAGCAAGAAGGCAGTTCAGGTCAATATCGCGATCTGCGCGTCTTCGTGTATATCCGGCAGTATGCATTGTCCCACAAGGATCTGACAGAGAAGTTAAAAGAGCTAGAAACGAAGTACAACAAACAATTCAAAGATGTCTACGATGCGATCAACTACCTCTTACAGAAGGATAAGGTTGAAGTCACGCAAAGTAAACGTAAGAAGATTGGATTTCGACAAAATGAGGAGGCTTGACAAACTTGAGGTCACAATTTGTGGCCTCAAATTCTGAATAATGAAATTCGAGCAGGCATGCATCTGGAATATATTTATCGACTATTACATTTGTCAATGAATCGTTTCAAAATTCTCTGCGCCGTTCTCATGGGATTCCTCCTCAGCAACTGTCGGAATCCCGCGGATCATAGCGACATTTCCACTGCCTCATTAAAAGAACTTCCTGTCTTGTGCCAGGAAGGAGGCATGCCGAATCTCTTTGTCTCTGAAACCGGAACGATATTTCTCACATGGATTGAATTTCTGAATGATACCACCGATGCATTGTACTTCTCGACTATGAAACGGGATAAATGGTCCACACCGGGTACCATCGCATTAGGGACAGACTGGTTTGTAAATTGGGCAGACTTCCCGTCACTGGCTGTGTATCGCGGCAATGATGATTTCCTTACAGTCCATTGGCTTCGGAAGAGTGCTTCGGGAACATATGACTATGACATCCAGATTGCCCAGTCTCAGGACCATGGCCGGCATTGGAGGCAGAGATTCATACCTCATCGCGATAGTGTCGCAGCAGAACATGGTTTTGTGTCACTGTTGCCACTTCCTCAGTATAAGATGTTGGCCGTATGGCTTGATGGCAGAAAGATGGTGAGTAGCGATACGCCCCATGCAAATCATGATCATGGACATGGTGGTCCAATGACTTTGCGCTGTGCAATCTTCGATACGGAAGGATACATTTCTTATGAACATGAACTTGATGATCAGGTGTGTGAATGCTGTCAGACAGATGCAGTCATAGCCTCTTCAGGGATTGTTGTTGTGTACCGGGACAGGAGTGCTGAAGAGGTGAGGGATATCTCGATCGTTAGATTCCGGAAAGGACAATGGACAACACCAAAAACAATCTATACCGACAATTGGAAGATAGCAGGTTGTCCGGTAAACGGTCCGGCTATTGCGGCTGTCGGTGATACGCTTGCTGTAGCCTGGTTCAGTGCGCCGGAGGGTGTTGCACAGGTGAAAGTGGCCTTTTCATTTGATGGTGGTGAGACATTCGCAAATCCAGTGCGCATAGATGAAGGCAAACCTCTTGGGCGCGTGGATATCGTAATGCTTTCGCGGAATGAAGCGTTTGTGAGCTGGATAGAGAACACCGATCATGGTGCGCAGGTAGTGGCCGCCACGGTAGGTCCAAAGCAAAAGCGTGGCGAGAACATAGTGATTACCCACACGAGCGAATCACGTCAGAGTGGATTTCCGGTCATGGAAAAGACCGGAACGAAGATCGTCTTTGCATGGACACAAGTGGATAGCGTGTCTGTGGTGAAGACGGCGACATTGGCGTTGCACGAATAGAAATAATTCACACGGAAAAGAAGGGGCATATTGTAAAGGAAAGGTGGTGCCAAACTATCAGGTGTAAGAGAAACGCATGTATTGCAGTGCGAAATCAAAATCCGACTATTTCGATACGTCGATCTTTAGCTATTAATTTAACTACCTTGAGCCATCTGCATTTTGAGAGGCAGTTTAGACTAACTATTTGATTCATCAACAACAAATTCATTTTTCAAATGAAAACAGCAAAGTTTATTGTTGCCTTATTGGCACTCATGACGTGTAGCTTCCTCCTCAGAGCGCAGGAAACTGAGAACACCTGGTACATCCTCGAGTATATGAAGGTTAAGCCCGGTATGTTTGATGAATATCTCGCCTGCGAACAAACCTGGAAAACAATTCATAAAGAGCGGATCCGGCTCGGGCAAATTATAAGCTGGGGTTTGTACGAAATCGCTTTTCCCAGTGGCACGGGAGTAGAATATGATTATGTGACAGTCACCGAAGTCAAAGGATGGAATGGTATTGAAGCTACGAACACCGGATGGGCTGATGCGATGAAAGTCATTACCCCGGAAATGCAGCCGGTTATCGACAAGACGGAAGAGTACAGAGATCTTGTGAATCGTGAGGTATGGCAGACTGGCGACGCCATTTATAAGGAGGGAGCGACAGGCTATGCTAAGTTCCACGTGTGCAATTTCATGGATGTACCTGTTGATGGGTGGCATGCATATTGGGACATGGAAACCAAACTTGTCAAACCTGTCCATCAATTAAGTATCAATGCGGGCAAACGTTTGGGATGGGGTCTTTACACCCTGGTCCTGCCTTATGGTGCAAATCAACCGTATCAAGCTGCGACGGTAGATTTCTATGACAAATGGCCGGACATCAACAGTGACACGAATGATGAATGGGGAAAAGCACATCCTGGTATGGACGAAGATTATATCGATCGACGCATTCAGCAGACCAGAACACTGGTTAAATCAGAAATACGCAGATTGGTGGATTCTGTGCAATAGCCTGCTTTTAAAATTTAATGGCCATTGGCAGTTACCATGTCAATGGCCATTATTAATTTTATCCTAATTCATAGCAAAATAGAGCATCAGGAAATGCAAGTCTTCAGCAATCCGTAAAAGCGAATATCATAGGCAATGACAGACGCAAAAGTTGAAAATCCAAACAATAAACTCGGGTTATTAGACTTAACCGTAATCGTCCTCTCAATATATGTCTTAGGAGCCTTAGTGATAGATACTGTTTATGTTCTCCCGGAAGAAACTTCACGTCTTCTCAACTACATTGATAACGCCATCTGTGGTTTGTTCTTTGTTGAATTTTGTGTTCGCTTTTACCGCGCAGAAAACAAATTAAAGTTTATGCGATGGGGTTGGATAGACTTAGTTTCAAGTATTCCAATGGTGGACTTCTTACGTGCAGGACGTCTGTTACGCCTGATCAGATTACTCCGTGTCATCAGGGCATTTCGTTCGACGAGGCATCTCATGAATCATATTTTTGCCAATAAGGCGCAAGGTGCATTTACGTCAGTAGCTGTTATTGCAATATTGCTCATCATTTTTTCTGCTATCGCAGTCTTGCAGGTTGAGGACGATCCAAACAGTAATATCAAATCTGCCGGAGATGCAATTTGGTGGGCATATGTTACAGTTACCACAGTTGGATATGGAGATAAATTTCCTGTGACGGCAGAAGGGCGAATAATTGGTGCAATATTGATGACTGCGGGTGTTGGGCTATTCGGGACATTTACAGCATATATTGCATCCTGGTTCGTGGCCGATAATAAAGCAAACACGCCTGACATCAGAAAATAATGTGAGGCAGCTTGAAATACCGGTTTCGCGAAAAGCGACATCAGTGCAAGTTGAGAGTCGGTATGTGAAACGTCAAAAGCTGCTATAAGAAGGACTGTTATTTTTGCCCTACTCTAAAGCATACTCCGGGGATTTCCATCATGGTGAGTTACGAACAGATCTTTCGAAACAATGAGAAATGGGCAGCGCAGAAGAAAGCGAACGACAGTGCCTTTTTTGATAAACTCGCCAGGGAGCAGAATCCGGATTACCTCTATATCGGTTGTAGTGATAGTAGGGTCACCGCAGAAGAGATGATGGGCGCTGGGCCAGGGGAGGTGTTTGTGCACCGGAACATTGCCAATGTGGTGAGCAACAACGATCTCAATGTCCTGTCTGTCATCGAGTTTGCAATTAAACAGCTCAGCGTAAAGCATGTGATTGTCTGCGGACATTACAACTGCAGCGGTATCAAAGCAGCGATGCAATCAGTGGATCTGGGTTTACTCAATCCCTGGCTACGGAATGTTCGCGATGTCTATCGCCTGTACCAACAACAACTTGATGCGATCCTGAATACTGAAGAACGTTACAGACTCCTCGTGGAGCTCAATGTGAAAGAGCAATGTATGAATGTGATCAAGACTGCTGCGCTCCAACATGGATATCTGAAAAACGGATATCCTGTCGTCCATGGCTGGATCATGGATATTGAATCGGGCAAGCTCATTGATCTTCAGGTCGATTTTATCGGTTTGCTCAGGCGCGTTCAGGAAATCTACGATCTCTCCGGAATTACAACCTGGCGTAATAACTTCGGTTGAAATGAAAGATGTGATTAACCTTGTCCGCGCACAAATAGACATGCGCGAATTGGAAAAATTGCTTGGTCAGCTCCGTGCCCTCGACAATGATCTCGATCAGAAGATGGAGGACATCCGTGTAGCGCAACAAAATGTCCCTGTCATTGATCGCATCAACATTTTTACCAACTCAGATGCTGAAATGCAACTACAGGAAGAGAACAGGATATATAAAGAGATTCGTGCCGAGCATGGACAAGTTGTAGCGAGTATCAAAAATCTGATCCGTACAGCGATCTATCAGGACTTCAGTGTGGCACTTAAAATCCAGGCAGGTGAGATCATAAAGGCGACCTCTGCGCTCAGGGTGGAACATAAATGGGGCTTTGGGGGCAAGGCACATGAATATCAGATCCAGGGTATTGCTACCCTCCGAGAATGCATAGGACAACTCTCTGGTATCATCAACACGCAATATGAATTTCCGCCAGAACCACTCAATGCGGATGAATTATTGAATCTTGTGTATGATGATGTTTTGAGGAAAGGAGGGTTTATCGTATAGTGTAAATGTGTAAATGTGTAACTGTGTAAATGTTTAGCTGTGTAGATATTTAAGAACTGTATACTGAATATGGAATTAATATGTCTAAAGAAATGAACGAACTTAGCCACTTACCAGCCACTTAATAGCCACTTACGAGCAACTTACAAGCTACTTAGCCGCAACTTAGAAACAACTTAGATGATAGGCACCCTGCGAAAATACAACTGGCTGTTTCCTGTACTGATACTTTGCACGTTGTTGTTAGGAACGATTAGCTTTTATCAGTATTACATACTCCATGACATATCCGCGAATTGGTTTTCCAGTTTTTATGCGAGTCTGCAATTGTTTGTGCTGGAATCGGGCGGTGTACCGGGCCCGATCCCGCTGACCCTTGAAATAGCGCGTATTCTTGCACCTGCTCTTACCGCAGGAGGAATTTTTCTAGCCCTTTGGGAACCATTTAATCAGAATTTCCTGCTCTTTAAAATCCGTTTTTGGAAAAGTCATACTATCGTCTGCGGACTGAGTAAAAAAGCAGAATTGCTGATACTGAATTTTTTGAAAGATGAAAAGGAATCCTTCCGCATTGTGTTGATTGAATCCAATCCTGAACACGGGAGTCTCAGTTATTTGCGGAAAAAAGGAGTGATCATCCTGCAGGGAAATGCCACGGACGAGGAAATCCTGCATAAAGCAAATATTCTGAACGCCAAATACCTGCTTGCACTCACCAACGATGAGAAAACCAATATCCAGATAGCTCAAAAAGCATCCTCCATCTATAATCAATATCCTGAAAAGATTTTACCCAATAACATCTTGCAGGTCATTTTGCATATTGATGACTTCTACACCATGAATGTGTTTAAAGAATTTCATGAGAAGGCTATTCCGGAAGCTAATCAATATCGAAAAGGAGCAAGTAAAATGGATTATCATGCTTTTTCCATTTATCAACTTGCTGCCGTAAGCATGGTGGATAAATTCAGTCCGGATAAATATGTCAGTTTATGCAATGAAGACGATCCTCCGGCGCACATCCTGATCATGGGAGACAATATCGCAACACAATATCTCATTCTGGAAGCTGCTCAGATGTATCACTTCGCCAATCTGCAGAAAACACGCATCACTGTGCTCGCAGATGACAGGACCCTGATTTCACAGAGAATAGAAGCATTGTATCCGTATCTGAACGAAACCGTAGATATCCGGTATGAAACCCATGCGGATTTTTTTAGTGATCATTGCCCGGTACCGTGTGATGAACTCGCCTTATGTATTGTAGCTCTGGATGATGATGGGAAAAGCGTGTATTACTCCCGTAAACTCCGGCAACATTTATTTGCTTTTTATGGCGAAGCAAAGGAAAGCGGCATCCGTTCTTTCAAGAGGTACAATAATTTCAGACAATCGACTCCACCCATCAAAGTATTACTGCCAAGGAATACCGCATTAGTCAACATCTTTGACGATGTGGCTGTTGAAATGAAGGCATTGAATATTGAACTCTTAAACATGGATGATGAAGTATGCAATAAAAAAACCATCGTGGATGATCGTAAGGAAGAAGATTTTATTGCCAAACACATTCATTATGAGTGGGCCAAAAATCACGCTGCAAAAAACAATATACCGATAGGATCCATGCAGGAAGAATGGGATAAACTCCGGGATGCTCAAAAAGATTCCAATCGGTTGCCTGCAAGACATTTGAATATCAAGCTCCGATATGTCAAAGCCGACCTCTCCGATCAGGATACGGGTGAAGAACTCAATTTCGAAGCACTTGAAGATCAGATCTGGGACAAAATAGCGCGGATGGAACATAACAGGTGGACGGCAGAAAAAAGTATCAATGGATTTATCTTGATCGATAAAATCACCGAAAGGGAATTAGGAGCTTTTGTAAAAGAGAATCTGAAGTGTCATTGGGATCTGATCCCTTTCGAACAACTTGATGCCGAAACCCAGGAGTATGACAAATTTACCTTCAAAATGGCTCCTGTGATCGCCCATCTGAATCATAAAAGAATTGTGAAAAAGTCGATTCAGGAATAACTCAGGGAACATCTGTCAGCCCTGGATACACTCTGCCAGTATGCAATGACAAGACGAACAGATGGAGACTCAGACGAGCGAACTCTGGCAGCGTTGATTTTGGCGCATTCAAGGCTACATTCGATTTTCGAAGCGATCAAACCGTAAGATCAGCGTAGGATGCCGATAAATCTGAAAATCTTGAACTTTAACTAATTTAACCGGATATTTCCCCACTGAACCTGTGACAAACGCGACGATATAGTTAGCAGGAAAGGAGAAAACTTCCATAGTATTCATGATGTCAAGCCAGAAACTTTTTTTTAGTTACTCCCGATCAGATTCGGCATTTGCCTTAAAGCTGGCAAAGGATCTGCGTGATGCAGGCGCGGACATATGGATTGACCAACTCGATATTCCTCCGGGTAACCATTGGGATTCGGCAGTGGAAAAAGCGTTGGGTTCTGCCGGGTACGTACTTGTCATCCTCACGCCAGCGTCAACAGCTTCGACGAATGTGATGGATGAGGTTTCATTTGCCCTGGAATCTGGCAAAAAAGTCATTCCTGTATTATTGGAAGATTGTCTTGCACCATTCAGGCTCAGAAGATTGCAGCGGGTTGATTTTATCAATGACTATGCTGTCGGGTTCAGGCAACTTGTACAGACCCTCAATCTTACAGTCCAGGACGCGTCTAAGATTGCGGATCCTTCAAACGAACCTGTACGGATGCAATCCTCCACGCCTGAATCTGTAGCTACAAGGAGCCACGAAAATGCACAACGTGATAATTTTTTATGGGAGGAGGCGTGCAGAATCAATACGATTGCTTCTTATAAAAAATACCTGAACGAATCCCATACCGGCGAATATAAAGCTGAAGCCACACTTCTGATCAAACAACTGGAATTGGAGCAAAAGGAGGATGAACTGGATTCATTGCTTTGGAAAAAAGCAAAGTCTGAAAATTCAAAAAATCTGTATCAGCACTATCTGCAGCAATATCCTCAAGGGAACTATAAAACCTTAGCTCTTGCTGCAATATCAGATATTGAAAAAGAAGAAAAGGAAGAACAAAAACGGATAAGAGAACAGGAGAAGCAACTGCAAAAAGAAAAGGAGTTACGGGAAAGACAAGAAAAGGAAAAGGCCCTGCGTGAAAAACAAGAGAGAGAAAAAATCATTCAACAGCAAAGAGAACAGGAGAGGCAACAGCAAAGAGAAAAGGAATTACGCGAAAAGCAGGAAAAGGAAAAAGCGTTGCAGGAAAAGCAGGAAAGAGAAAGAATACTTCAGCAGGAAAGAGAGAAACAAAAGCAACAGGAGAGAGAGAAGGAAAAACAGGAGAAAGAAAAAGCGTTACGGGAAAGGCAAGAGCGGGAAAGGATAAAACAGCAGGAGAAAGAAAAAGCGTTATTGGAGAAACGTCAACAAACAGAGCAGCAGGAACTGCCGGGACAACATGCAGGAGCACGTCAAAAAAAGTATATACTGATTGGGGCAGGAGTGTTGGTATTATGTGCAGGCATTTGGGCAATTACAAAATTGGGCTCCGGAGAAGATGAGGGTAATGCCTGGAATGCTACCCTGATACAAAATGACAGTACGGCTTTTGCAGTGTATCTGCAGGATTATCCTTCAGGAAAGTTTTCCATTCAGGCGAAAGCAAAATCGGATTCGCTGCATTCGGTGCAACAAGCTCTCAGAGATAGTCTTAATGCTGCAAAAACAGCGAAGATGACCGCCGCAGTCGATCCTGCGCCATCATCAAAAAATGATCCTTCGAAGAAACCCGCACAGGCAGCCAAACCCAAAAGTACCACAACGGCAAAGCCAGCGCCTAAATTCGCCCTTGGACAGATCCATCAGGGAGGGATTGTGATTTATGTCAATTCCACTGGAGAACATGGGCTTATTGCAGCGACCGAAGACCTGGGGAAACTCACCTGGACTGTGGCACAAAGAAAATGCGCTTCCTATAGAGTTGGGGGGTTTACGCAATGGCGGCTTCCCACCCAGGATGAACTCAGCCTCTTATACCTGAACAGAAAACATCTGGGTGGCTATACCAGTAATATTTATTGGAGTTCAACTGAAGAAGGGAAAGACATTGCATGGGGTCAGAACTTTACCAATGGGAGTAAAGGCAAATTCGATAAACAATCAGATTGTTACGTAAGGGCGGTGCACGCGTTTTAGTGTGAGAATCAAACTCAAATGGAGCAAAGCCTGCCTGACGGTGCCAAAGACATCCCTTTGGGGCAGGTAGGCGACAACCCGATCTCTACAAAGTAGTCGGGACTCAAGTGCAAGTGCAGGATCAAGCTCAAGACTCGCACAACGTTTAAACAAATGTCTAAAACAAGCCACCCTTCGACACCCCTTCGACAAGCTCAGGGCATGCTTACAAGACACTTACAAGCTACTTAGAAACAACTTAACAGCCACTTAGCAGATGAAAATATACGACTCCATCGCACTCCCCACATATGGGGCTCATCACAAACGCTATGAAAGAATAGAATATCGCCGGTGTGGCAGAAGCGGGATTAGATTGCCTTTGATATCACTGGGGTTGTGGCACAACTTCGGACATACGGATAGCTTCATCAATGCGCAGAAGATGTTACGTACAGCGTTTGATCTTGGCATCACACATTTCGATATGGCTAATAACTATGGCGGGCCATTTGGTGCTGCAGAGGAAAACTTTGGACGCATTCTGAAGAAAGATTTTTTACCCTATCGGGATGAACTGATCATTTCAACCAAAGCCGGCTGGGATATGTGGCCAGGCCCGTATGGTAATTTTGGTTCCAGGAAATATCTCATCGCAAGTTGTGATCAAAGTCTCATGCGCATGGGCCTGGACTATGTGGATATCTTTTATCACCACAGACCTGATACGCGCACGCCGATGGAAGAAACAATGGGCGCCCTTGATCATCTCGTACGACAAGGTAAAGCGCTCTACGTGGGTGTCTCTCAATATGATGCCTCACAGACAAAACAGGCGTCCGAAATTCTGAAAAGAATGGGTACACCTATGCTTATTCATCAACCACGGTATAGTATGCTGGACAGATGGGCAGAAGATGGTCTCCTGAAGGTGCTGGAAGAAGAAGGTATTGGTGCGATTGCATTTTCACCTCTGGAACAGGGACTCCTGACCGACAAATACCTGAAAGGTTTTCCGAAAGAAGCGCGCGCAGTTCGTGATGCCAGATATCTGAAAAAAGAACAGATTACACCTGAACTTTTAAGCAAAGTGAAGAAACTCAACAAAATTGCAAAGGAACGGAAGCAAACTCTGGCTCAGATGGCGATCAACTGGTTGCTGAAAGATGACCGGGTGACATCAATCCTGATTGGTGCCAGCACACCAGAACAGATATCGGAGAATGTGAAAGGACTGAATAAACTGAAGTTCAACGCAGATGAGCTTAGGGAGATTGAGAGTGTACTCAACAGGAAATAGAGTCGACGTGATAAAAATGCGGACTCAGGACTGACGATGTATCATCCACTCTGAGCTATATAACAGGAACCAATATCCATGGGGAATACCTGAGTGCGTCGCGTCTTATTGCCTGTAAAACATCGCTAATCCCCGGCATACGATCGGCATACGTCTCCTCACTTCGTACCGGACAAGGGAGATCCACTGGATACGTACTGAAACAAGCTTAGTACGCCTAAATCCTGCTGTGATCCCAATCAATGGGGATTTTAACCAGTTCAGGACAGCAGATGATATAGATCATCGTGCCTCTTGACGTATATCACTGGATCAAGTTTTTTGGATATAGAACTTTGGATTTCAAAAGAAAATCAATTTATTCACTTTAAAACATTGCATTCATGAACTGGACATACGGTCATTCTAAATCGATGCTACTCATCACTTTAATCATTGGCGTAGTGCTTTATTTTGGGAGTTGCACCAATGACGATCAATTGATTGAGGCACCGATGGTCAACGGCAGAGATTTGGTATCTGTCAAGGTTACCACGCCGCCCGTCATTGACGGGACCATCGATGAAATGTGGGAAAACAGCCCGGAATTACAGTTTGAAACAGTTGTTCCTGATCCGGGAGGAGATATTTTCAGAGGATATATTGGCAACACGATCCCGTCTGTGATCCTCCGATCAGCATACGATGACGAAAACATTTACTTTCTGGCTGAATGGTGGGATCCGACACAGTCATTGAAGCGTGAGCCGTGGTATTTTGATCTAAATTCGAAACGGTGGAAAATAGAATCAGGAGCACCTCTCTTCGCCACTCCACCGACCACACCACCTACGACGCCAAGAGCGGCATTTTATGAAGACAAAATTGCCATGTTGTGGAATATTGACAATTCTGTTTCTGGATGGGATGCAGGCACTTGTTACAAATCCTGCCACGCTAACATGGGGGCAAATGACGGTTATGGCCGGCATCATACCAATAACCCTGGAGAGAGAATTGATATGTGGCATTGGAAATCGGTCAGAGGCGGTCTGAATACATATCAGTTTGATGATCAATATCAGGATAATTCTTTTCCAAATGGCCGGAAAAGTGATTCAGGAGCAGCAGGATACACAAACAACACACAAAAGCTGGTCATTACAGGTTCTGTACCTGCGATCACGGTGAATGTGCCAAAATATTTCATTCCAAACAGGACGGACTACAACTGGATCATGGGAACGGAGATCACTGATGGTACAGCCAGGCTTATTACTACAGTGGATTCAAATGGAGTTCTCACCTACGATGGTGGTATCATTGACCCTACGGCAGATACCGACTTCCGGAGGGACGGAGCCACAGTCGGCGCTAAGGCAATTCCATACATCTACATGTCGCCATTTGATGGAAGCAGAGGAGATATTACCTGTAAGGGTATCTACACAGGTACAGGTTGGGTATTGGAATATAAAAGAGCGTTATCAACAGGAGATACGGAAAGTATGGATGTCGATTTCTCTTCCCTTGATGATCAGTCATTCGGATTTGCAATTTTCGAAAACGCACAGATTGCGCACTCTATCAAGACAAATTTAGTATTGAAATTTAATAAGTAAATTATTGTCCATTGAGCGAATATCTTGTTCTTGTTAGGCATTAAATAATAGCATTAATCACATTGTGAAATGATAACTTTAAAATTTCATATTCTCGTATACATAGCTGCTTTGGTCCTGGCACTTGGAGGGTGTTATTACGATGAAGTCATCTTCCCGACAGCAGGTGAAGTACTGGGTGATGTAAGCTTCTCTGCTGATATTATTCCAATTTTCAGTAAAGATTGCAGTATCTCTGGTTGTCACGCTACAGGTGGCCAAGAGCCGGATTTATCATCAGCAAATGCGTATAATTCACTGTCGAACGGTGGCTATATCAACATTTCCTTCCCGGAAGAAAGCGAGGTCTACTTATGGATGAAGGGACTAAAAACAGTGCCAATGCCCCTCTCCGGATCCAACGCCAGTTATACGGCAAATATCCTGGCGTGGATTAAACAAGGAGCTCAAAACAATTAATCACTGTCAAATAAATATGATGATCATGAAAAAGTATATAAAAGCGGAACTATATTTTTTGGTCACCTTGTTCATATGCACCGTCATTGCCGTATCAATAAATGCGCAGACTGATGCAGTGGATGAAACAACTGGTACTGAAAAGGATCTGCGTCCGGTTAAAAACACTTTTGAGGGTGTATGGCTGATAGATAATCAGTCGGTCATGGTACCGATAAAGGGAACCTTAGAGTTTGATATTCAACACAGATTTGGAGTGGTAAAGAACGGTTATGATGATCTATTTGGGCTATATGCGCCTTCGAATATCAGAATAGGTTTCAGTTACACCCCGGTTGAAAGACTGATGTTGGGATTTGGCTTCACCAAACAAAATATCACCTGGGACCTGGATGCTAAATACGCGATCCTCAGGCAAGCAAGGCAAGGAGGTTCACCTGTAAGCCTGACATATTTTGGCAATGTCGCAATCGATACACGTGAGAAAGAAAATTTCGTGAATAGCACAGATCGCTACTCGTATTTCAACCAATTAATTTTGGCGCGTAAAGTAACTGAGAACTTCTCAGTTCAGGTTGCACCCAGTCTTTCTCATTATAACGCTGTAGAAGCGTATTTCAACGACGAGGGTGACATTCAGGGCAAAATGAATAATGATCACCTTGCAGTCGCTGTGTCGGGGCGTTATAAAATCACACCGGCGATGTCTCTAATCGCTAATTATGATCAGCCGATTACTGAACATTTAACGAACAACCCGAATCCGAATATTTCGTTTGGATTGGAGATTTCAACAAGTTCACACGCATTCCAGATTATTTGTGGAAATTATGCGAGCATCATTCCACAACGCAACAATATGTTTAACCGGAACAACTATGAAGACGGGGAATTTCTAATTGGCTTTAACATCACGCGGCTTTGGAACTTATAATTTTATGACAAAATAATGAAGATATCTCATTATGAGTTTTAAATATTAAAAAAGCAATTCTCATCTATTTAGGGAGAGTTGAAAGTCTGCATCATGTGCAGACTTTTTTTTAAATGGTTGCCGGGATTCATCCAAGGTAACCAGTAACTAGTCATAGAGATGTTAAAAATCTGAATAAGATGAAGATCGTTGCAGAGGAGCGTGTGATCATTGAAAAGATCCTCAGTTAAAAATAACGATAATGGCTCAGCGTATCCGTTTATATGTCTCCTTTTGCGAAAACAAATCCTTTTTTATCAGCTTCAGAAATTGTTCTTTTGTGGGTCTGAACATAAACGTATTCTCATTGATCTTTTCGATCGACGTGATATCTGCAAAATCCTGAAGTTGGCCGTCATAGTTTCCCGATGGATCATGATTATCAGACGGATTCAGATTCCCGATTCTGTAAATAATAAGATCACCCGTATTTGCAGATTTCACCAGGACCACATCCCAGTGGTCATCAATGTCATCGACGAAATTGGTACTAACAACCAATTGAGATTCCAGGTCTTTAATAATCAGCGTATCTGATAACCCAATCACCTGGCGGCTGAAGTAATGATACCTGACTACGGTGTCTTCGATGCTATAGGGTACACCATGCATGATCGGCAATTCAGCATCGTAAAGCAGTCCTTCTTTGAGCGTGATATTCTTCAATGTATCAATACTTGCAAGCGAGAGCATGCGTTCGTCGAATTCAACTAACGTCACAGTATTGCGAGCCACGATCAGGGTATCCAATCCATCGCTTTCGGGTAGAAAAATACCTCGGTATTGCTCTGGAAACTCCAGGAGTGAACTTTCTTCCCGTGGTTGAGGGCTATCAAAAACGATATGTGTACAACCGAGTGAGCTAATCGCCCAAAGGAGCACGGTATATTTTCGCATGGCACGTTGATCTCTCATCGTGAACAAGTTAGCGTTTTTAGACAGTCTGCTACTTTTCAAAATACAGTGCCAGCCCTTTGAGATAGCTGCCTTCCGGATGAAAAATCGAAACCGGATGATCTGGACCCTGGCTCATCTCGAACATCACTCGCACCGGTCTTCCAATTTCGATTGCCGCAGCGACGACGGTGTCATAGAACAGTTGGCGATCAACGACCTGTGAGCAACTAAAGGTAAACAGCATGCCGCCCGGCCTGACACGTTTCATGGCCATCGCATTCAACCTTTTATATGCTTGCACTGCATTATGACGCCTGTGCATGCTTTTGGCAAATGCCGGCGGATCACAGATGACTATATCATAATTGTCGGTTATCTGCCCAAGGTATTGCATCACATCTGCACTGATGGCGCGATGATCCCCTTTGAAATAATTCAGCCGCACATTTTGCTCAAGTATCTCCATCGCGTGCGCTGAGGAATCAAGGGAGGTTACATGTTGAGCACTTCCAGCCAGTGCATACAATGAGAAGCCACCGGTATAACAGAAACAGTTGAGCACACTTTTGCCCCCTGAGACTTCTCGCACATATTGCCTGTTCACGCGCTGATCCAGGAAAAAACCGGTCTTTTGTCCCTGCGCGATGTCAACTAAAAAGGCAATGCCATTTTCTGAGATTTGAATACGGTTATTTGACGAACCAAGAAGCCAGGAGTTTTCATTTGCAGAAATGGCGCCCTGCGGTAATACTCCGCTACTTTTGTCGTATACTCCCTGTAGGTGTAGTTGGCTAAGCTCCATGAGCGCCTGCGCGATGTCCTGTCGCTGATGAAACATTCCAATGCTATGTGCCTGTAACACCGCAATATGCGCGTAGACATCAACGATCAATCCCGGCAGCTCGTCTCCTTCCCCATGTATGAGTCGGTATGCGTTTGTCCAGGTAGGTGGAATAAGCCCGAGCCCTTTTCTGTAATGATATGCTGACTGAAGTTTTCTTTTCCAGAACACCGTGTTAATGACTGCCTCTCCAAACTCCAATATCCTGATAGACAGACTACTATCCTGATAATGTCCGGTAGCTAAAATATTGCCTGCGGTATCGCATATCGAGATCACATCACCTTCTACTATTGACTTATCTTTCCGTTTGATGGCTTTAGAAAAGATCCACTGATGTCGCCGCCGAATGGATTGTTCTCTGCCAGGATGAAGGATGGCTATTGGGTATTTCATAACACGGTGAAGAACTGGTATTGAGTGTATTCTCCGGTCAATACTACAAAGATCATGAGACACGCAATGAGGAATGACAAAACTGAAAAGCGCACCTTGTTTCTGGCATTTTCCATTCCTAAAAATCACAAGAACGTATTCCTTATTTTCACCGCTTATGTTAAAAGCGCATGCGCTGACATTTGCATATCCTGGAGGGAAGACAATGTCCTTTCCGGAAATTCATTGTCAGAAAGGAGAGCATTGGCTCCTGCTGGGAACGTCAGGCAGCGGAAAGACGACCCTGCTTCAGTTGCTGGCAGGTCTGCGTACGCCCATGACTGGCGAGGTGCGGATAGGAGATACGGTGATGACTGCGCTGTCCCACGCT
Organism: Saprospiraceae bacterium; assembly: GCA_035292505.1. Classification (GTDB taxonomy): domain Bacteria; phylum Bacteroidota; class Bacteroidia; order Chitinophagales; family Saprospiraceae; genus DATDQA01. Next base: position 25,630 of record DATDQA010000307.1, read on the forward strand.
AAACTTGACAAATTCCGGGGACAACAAATCGGTATTGTCTTTCAGCAACCGCATTTCATTGAAGCACTCAATGTGGAGGAGAATCTTGTCATAGCACAAGGCCTTGCCGGACGAAAGATTGATCGCAATAAAATCCGAAAACTGGTTGAACGTCTCGGGATGTCGCATAAGTTGAAATCCAAAACACAGCGGTTGAGCCAGGGCGAACAACAACGTGTTGCTATTGCGCGCGCGCTTGTGAATGGACCTGCTGTCATTCTTGCGGATGAGCCTACTTCCGCCCTCGATGATCAAAATACGCACGAGGTGATCGCATTGCTTGAAGAGCAAGCGCAACTTGCCAGCGCGACCCTGCTTCTCGTCACACATGATGCAAGGCTTAAAGGTTATTTTCCAAAACAAATCGTCTTATGAGCCTGCTTCAACTCGCATGGAAGAACCTGGTGAATAAGCCTCTTGCTATGATGCTAAGTCTGGTCTTGTTTGCATTGGGCACCGGATTGATTGCCTTATTGTTACTCATGCAGAAGCAATTACAGGAGAATTTTGAAAAAAACCTTGCCGGTATCGATCTTGTCATTGGCGCTAAAGGCAGTCCACTACAACTCATTCTGAGCAGCATGTATCATATCGACTCACCGACGGGTAACATTTCACTAAAGGAAGCGCGTCCGTTTCTCAATCCTACACATCCTCTCATTGAAACCGCAGTACCTCTTTCTCTTGGAGACAGTTATGGAGGTTATCATATTGCAGGGACCACGCATGAATTCCTTAAACTCTATCGTCCCCAGCTCAGCGCCGGCAAACTCTGGGAAGCAAATATGGAAGTGACGATCGGTGCGACAGTCGCCAAAGCGATGGAACTTAAAATTGGGGATAAGTTCAAAAGCTCACATGGCTTTGAGGAAGACGTGGATGTTGGGCATGTAGATCATTTGAGCTTTACCGTGGTAGGGATCTTTGCCCCGCAAGGCACTGTTGTAGATCATCTCATACTCACTACAAATCAAAGTTTCTGGCTTGTGCATGGAGAAGTGGATCATGCGCATGAAACCGATACGACTCATGAAAGCCTGACTCAACATGATCATGAAGCACCTCTTCATTCAGATTCTGACACAAAATCAGATGATGATAGTCTTGAAAAGGAAGAACATATCCAGGAAGGAAATTCTGCAGCGCTGACTGACAAGTCGATACCCTTCAGTTTACTTGAAGAAGATGAAAGTCTGGATATTACTTCATTGCTGATCAAATTTAAAGCGCACAATTACCAGGCGTTAAATATGCCACGGAATATCAATGAGAATACGGACATGCTTGCTGCTGATCCCGCCATGGAGATCAACCGACTCTTTAGCCTGATGAGTACCGGCGAACGCATATTGACAGTGCTTGCATGGGTGATCACAATTGTCTCCGGATTGAGCGTATTTATTTCGTTGTTTTCTTCGTTGAGAGACCGGAGATATGAGCTTGCTCTCATGCGAGTAATGGGAGGGGGCCGATCGACGTTGTTCCTATTGATCATCCTGGAAGGTCTGCTCTTATCCGGGATTGGATGTCTGATCGGCATCGCCCTGAGTCACGGAGCCATGCAAATGCTTGGCAGTGCAATGGAAGAATCATATCGTTATAACTTTACAGGCATGCGTTTTTTGAAAGAAGAAATCTGGCTCATCGTTGGCGCGCTTGTGATTGGATTTATTGCTGCTGTCATTCCGGCTGTACAGGCGTCGAGAACGGATATCGCGAAGACGTTGACTGAAGGATGAGTCGATTCTCAATTCTTAATTCTCAAATGAATACTCATAAAATTCATCATTCATCAACTATCACTCATCATTCATAATTTTGCCTGCATCATGCATTACCATACCTTAGGAACTATTCCTCACAAACGGCATACGCAGTTTCGCAAAGCCGATGGATCACTATACAGTGAGCAGCTCTTTTCTACTGAAGGCTTTAGCAACCGTTACTCTAATCTATACCATTGCAATCCACCTACACAAATTGTTCAGGTGGGCGACCCTGTCAGTATGTCGCCGAAACTCATTCATGATAAGCAACTGAAGCACCGCAGCCTCAAGGGTTTTTCAATAAAACCGGCAACGGACTACCTGCAGAGCCGGAAACCCGTCCTCGTAAATGACGATTGTGAACTCATCCTGGCAGCGCCTCAACAGAGCATGACCGACTATTATTTCAAAAATGCCGATGCAGATGAAGTGATATTCGTTCATGAGGGTACTGGTACACTACACACCATGTATGGAAACTTACGTTTCGGGTATGGCGACTATCTCGTCGTGCCGCGTGGGACGATTTATCAGATGGTATTTGATACACCGGACAACAGGCTCTTTATCATTGAGTCCCATGGACCGATTACTCCACCGAAGAGATACCGGAATGAATTTGGGCAGCTCCTCGAGCATGCGCCTTATTGCGAACGCGATATCAGGAAACCAATGGACCTCGAAACACATGATGTGAAAGGTGACTTTCTTCTATACATCAGGAAACAGAACAATCTGTATCCTTATCACTACCAGAATCACCCCTTTGATGTGATCGGTTGGGATGGCTATGTCTATCCGTTTGCACTTTCCATACACGACTTCGAACCTATCACGGGCCGTGTACATCAGCCTCCTCCGGTGCATCAGACATTCGACGGACACAATTTTGTCATCTGTTCGTTTGTGCCACGTTTGTTTGACTATCATCCTCTTGCAATACCGGCGCCTTACAATCATTCGAATATTGATAGTGATGAGGTTTTGTATTATGTAGATGGTGATTTCATGAGCCGAAAACACGTGGAACGTGGTATGATTACACTCCATCCGGGCGGCATTCCTCACGGACCACATCCGGGCACAGTCGAAAAGAGTATCGGCGCAAAAGAGACACGTGAGCTTGCGGTGATGGTAGACACATTCCGACCATTATTGTTGACAGAATATGCAGCCGAAATAGAAGATCCAAACTATTATTTAAGTTGGTTGAGCAATGGAGCGCCGACAGGAGAGATATTGATGTCGAATATTACATCATAAGAGAGGTGAGGCGAAGGAATCAAAAAGAATTAAGCTTAATATCCTGAAAAGCAACTTAGAGACTACTTAGAAGCAAATTAGAAACAACCTAGTAAATGAAAGACTCATTCCCAATCAACGGCACTGATCATATCGAATTTTATGTTGGTAATGCCAAGCAATCTGCAGTCTATTATCAATCTGCATTTGGTTATGAACTCATCGCTTACCGTGGTCCCGAGACGGGTTGCCGGGACAGGGTGAGTTATGTGCTGAAGCAGGACAAGATTCGTCTTGTACTCACTTCTGCGTTATCTCCTGAGCATGAAATTGCCCAGCACGTGGCGAAGCATGGTGATGGAGTGAAAGTGCTTGCACTGTGGGTCGATGATGCACGCCAGGCATACGAAATAGCAATCGAACGCGGAGCAGAGACTGCCTTCGAGCCATATGAAATTCAGGATGCGAAGGGTCGTGTACAGCTCAGTGCAATCAAAACTTACGGTGAGACGATACACACGTTTGTCTCACGCAATGGATACACCGGAGCCTTTATGCCGGGATTCGAGCCCAGAAAAAGTGAGCGCAAAGTCACGCCGGTAGGTCTGAAATATGTCGATCACTGTGTGGGGAATGTTGAGTTGGGACAAATGAACAAATGGGTGAAATTTTATCAGGATGTTCTGGGATTCAAACTGCTCATTACATTCGATGATAAAGACATTTCCACCAAGTACACTGCGTTGATGAGTAAGGTTGTTGCCAGCGGCAATGAATACATCAAGTTTCCAATCAATGAACCAGCGCAGGGCGTGAAGAAATCGCAGATTGAAGAGTATCTCGATTTTTATCGTAGCGCAGGAGTACAACATATCGCTGTAGCGACAGATAATATTATTCATACCGTGAGTACACTCAGAGAAAACGGTGTGGATTTCCTGTATGTACCGGAGAATTATTATGAAGACGTGCTGGAGCGTGCGGGAATAATAGAAGAGAAGCTCGAAGACCTGAGGAAACTCAATATTCTGATCGATCGTGATGAAGATGGATACTTGTTACAGATTTTTACAAAACCGGTGGAAGACAGACCCACCGTCTTTTATGAGATCATCCAACGCAAAGGAGCAAGGTCGTTTGGCAAGGGAAATTTTAAGGCGTTGTTTGAGGCGATTGAGAGGGAGCAGGAGTTGAGGGGGACGTTGTAGCTCTCTATAAGCAACACGATGAAGTTGTTATTTACAGTAATTTCTTTTTTCCCTTT
>DATDQA010000308.1:0-6424 GCA_035292505.1 Saprospiraceae bacterium
GTGTCTACGAAGGTCAGGTACACGGAATCGGCTATTGAAGTATGCGCACCATTCCCTTCGAATGCATGAACAGAGGGTGTTTGTTCAAAACTTTCATCGACGAGAATCTCCCAGTGTGTGGTATCTGGTGCCATGGGTTCATTGAAGTCGCTGATATCAAGTTTATACAGACCCATTGTGCCTACCATGCCGAGTGAGTCAGCCAGATCGATCAGTCCTTGCTCGGTCGGAAGAAGCTGTGCGACATGTGCGGTGAGTAATAATGGCTTGTCATTCATGTCGGTAAGTCGCACCTTTGGAATGTCCGGTGTGCTGATCAATTGTAATAGACTCAATGCATGACTCACGGATGTCCGGGACATGTTGTAGTTCACGATCGGCAATCCGGTCTCCCAGGCACATTGTAATGTATTATTGAACTCCCAATGGCCACGATGTACCGGAAGATTTTCTGTGCCAATAATAATCAACGGCACCTGCAGGATAGCCTGAAAATCATCAGGTTTCATACCATGCTGATGCAGCAGTTCGAGAAAAGGTTTATCGCCGCGTAAGATGTGATTATCATGATACACATGTTTTGTGGACTCATGTGTGAAAATAGATGCTTCATACATCCAGGTGGTAAAAAGTAAAGCAGCCAAACCAATGCATGCGGTTTTTAACCAACCTCTGCGCAATGCTTTGATGCCTTCATAGACAAACCAAACAGCAAAGCAATTGTAAACAAAGTAAAAGATCCATGCCAGCCTTCCGAGACTTCTGAATTGCCCGAGGACCGGAAACGTGTCAATCAATATCGACCCCCCCGCCATATAAAACCATCCGGTCGCCATGAACCAGACAAGAAAGCCCGCCCATACCATCACGCCCGGTGATGTGTCGGATACGTTCAAAAGCTCTTCGCGTCGACGTCGCAGGACGAGGTTTCGGATTGCATAGATCAGGATGAATGGCAGGAGCAGCACACCGGCAATTCCGAGATAACTGTGACTCTCCAGGTCTATCGCTTTGAGATGATATTTTTCCGTCCATGTCTTGTGCCATTCCCCATACCATGGCAAAAATGTCCCGGCACGCGTAGCAGCAAAGACATACAGGCCATACACCTCCTTCGGCCGGTCTTTCACAGGGTCTGTGAGTTTCACCGGCAAATAGACTGCAATTCCTGTTGCAATCACCATGAGAAGCAAGCGGCTGAGTTTACTATTCCATTTAAACCGATTACGCACCCATAACACAACGAAGTAAGCTATCATGAATGCAACAGCGATGAAGAAGAAATAGAGATGGGTAAATCCAGTCCATGCGATGAAGAGGACCAGACCGAGGCTCCGTTGCCATGACATCTTCCTTTGCCATCGCACGAAAAGCAATAAAAACAGCGGCAGGTAGCACACATAGGCGAGACTGTAGTGACCATTCATCCGCTCAAGTTGCGGACTGAGAAAGACGATGGGTAAACTGACTAAAGCCGCATACCATTTCGGTAGATTGAATTCACGCAACAGGAAGTAAATAGCAACGACCGCAATCGCGAGGGAGGCAATCAACAACATATTCATAGTCCCGACGACATGCTGTTCCATGGGGAAGATGAGATTCACGAGTTTCATCAGCATCGACCAGACCGGTTGATTGTCGGTATAGACAGGATGCTCACCGTAGGGATAATTCATCCCATGAAACCATAAACCTTTGTCATGATGCACATAGTAGGCAACAGTGAAATAATTCTTCAACCCATCACCGCCATCTGAAAATAAATAACACGACGGGCATTTGATCAGCTTCTCAAATCTGAAGTACAGATAGGTCAACGTGATGACAAACAAAATCAGGAATGGGAAAGCCGACAAAAACCTCATGGCGGAATGGCGGAATTGCAGAATGGCAGAACGACCTGTAAGCTTATTCATCGCCAAACCGGATACAGACATTTTTTGCTTCCGTGAAAAAACGCATTGCTTCAAAACCACCTTCTCTTCCGACACCGGAATTTTTCATTCCACCAAACGGCGTCCGTAAATCGCGTAGCAACCAGCAATTGATCCAGACAATGCCTGATTCGATCCGCTGTGCAATGCGATGTGCACGCGAGAGGTCTTCCGTCCAGATGGTGGATGACAGTCCATACGGCGTACTGTTTGCCAGGCGTACTACTTCTTCTTCTGTGGAGAAAGGCGTGATCGTCACCACAGGTCCAAAGATCTCTTCCTGGTTTGTCCTGCATTCAGGTCCGAGCCCTTCGATGATGGTCGGTGCGACATACCAGCCGTTGCGCAAATCGCCATCCAGGGTCACCTGATGCCCACCGGTAAGAATGCGTCCACCCTCCCTTTTTGCCAATGCGACATAGGACAAGATCTTCTGCAGATGTGCTTCCGAACTTATCGCACCAAGATCGGTCAAGGGATCATTGGGATCTCCGACTTTCAACTTTGCCGTACGTTCGACGAATGCGGTTTTAAACTTTCCATAAATGCGATCCTGGACATAGATGCGTGAACCACAAAGACAAATCTGTCCCTGGTTTGAAAAGGAAGAGCGCAGCGTCCCTTCCAGCATCTTACTGAAGTGACAATCGTCAAAAATAAGATTCGGATTTTTTCCTCCGAGTTCGAGCGAGAGTTTCTTAAACATTGGAGCGGCGATACGTGAAATCTCTGTTCCTGTCTTTGTACCGCCCGTGAATGAGATTGCTTTCACATCCGGATGGGCAACAATGGCAGCGCCTGCTTTCGTCCCATAACCCTGGACCACATTCAGCACGCCTGGAGGCAACCCGACTTCATCACAGATTTGGGCGAGAAGAAATGCGGTCATCGGTGTGATCTCGGATGGCTTTGCGACGACCGTATTCCCTGCGGCAAGAGCTGGTGCAATTTTCCAGGTGAAGAGATACAATGGCAGATTCCACGGTGAGATACATCCACATACACCTATGGGCTGACGGAGTGTATAATTAATGACGCCCTCTCCGGTAGCATGAGACTCCGAAGCAAACTGCATGAGAGCGGTGCTGAAGAACCGGAAGTTCGAAGATGCGCGAGGGATGTCGACAGTCGTGGCAAGTTGGAGAGGTTTACCGGTATCGAGGCTCTCTGCACGCGCCAGTTCTTCTGATTTTGCATCGATACGGGTTGCGATTTCCGCGAGATAGTGGTACTTCTTGTCCGATGCCATTTTGGCCCAACCCCGGAAAGCAGCCTTAGCTGCATCGACGGCTGCCTGCACATCTTCTGCATCCGAATCCGGAATTTGCGCATAGACATTGCCGTATGCAGGTGCATAGTTATCTATCCACATATCATGGACAGGATCGCAGAATTTCCCTCCGATATAGTTTTGAATGCGCTGCATTCTTTCAGGATTGAAGAGCAGTAAAATGGAAGCCGAGTTTCAGACGCAGATCATCAGGTAGCTTTGGTAATTCTGATCGCGGAATCAAGAGCGTCGAGATATTCATGAGATCGGAGAAAATGTGATGCTTCTTTGCCGTTTCATTCAGATAATCATGCCCTGATGAACCACCCGTACCTGTTTTACGCCCAATCATCCGAAGCACCATCTGCGCATGACGATATCGCCAGGATGTAAATGCTTCTTCGATATCCATCACATGTGCAAGAAGACGGAATGGCATCTGCAGAATGGGTTCGTCGCGATAGAGATTGATGAGTAGTGCAGCGACTGTCGCGCGATGCGAAAGTTTTACCACGCCTTGTGCCAGGAGTTCAGCATAGCGTTTTTGATCCAGGACAGAGGCAAAGTATGCATAGGTATCCTCCACCATTTTGATCCGCATCGCCTTCATCTCGGGACTCAATAATTCAGATGTCTCTATCGTCTCCTTCTCATTCGCCAGCATGTTTTGCACGGCACGGCTGTAGGCGGGAGCAAAATGAAAGTCCCCGATATCGAGAAAGGGCGTGCGTTCCAGCCATTCATTGACCAGTTGCAACAGCGACCTCCGGAGTTCAGCCTTTTTGAGCAAACTGCGGTTTGTTTCATCAAACTCTGAATCGAACTGCTGATTATTGTACGTCACCCGTTGTTCACGACGCAATCCCATCATCGTCTCCACCACCCTGAATTGAAAACTCTGGAACCCGCTGGCAGGAAATAAATAATTCCGGAAGTCGAGGAAGTCCAGCGGCGTCATCGTCTCCATCACCCTGATCTGCGCGATGAGAAGATGTTGAATTTCAATAATTCGCCCAAGGCGATGGATCACAGTGGAGATTTCACGCTCATCGATCAGGTCATCTTCGAACATCGCCATCACCGAATCCAGTTCGTGGATGATTTGCTTGAACCACAATTCATAGACCTGGTGCAGGATGATAAACAACGTTTCATCATGAGCAGGTGTGCCTTCTTCGACACTCTTCGGATGCTGCGCGTTGAGAATTTTATCGAGCTCCAGGTATGTGTGATAGTGAACGGCTGTATTTTTTTTCTCGCTTGTACTCATTTTGGAAAATAGGCGATTGCTTTCATTTCAATTAAAAGATGCGGATGTGGGAGTTGATGCACTGCAACAGTGGTGCGCGTAGGGCCATCATATCCGAAGTATTCACCATACACTGCATTATATCCTGCAAAATCATCCATACTTATGAGAAACGTCGTGATCTCCACCACATCTTTCAGATCAGCACCGGCAGACTGCAAGATGGCTCGTATATTTTCAATCACCGCACGTGTCTGCAATGCGATGTCTTTTTGCACGGTGCCATCGTCAAGGATGGTCACTCCGGCATGCGTGTTATCTGCTTTGCGTGACGACGTACCTGAGACGAAGAGGAAATCGCCGGCACGCCTGATGTGCGAATAACGACCCAGTGGTTGTGCGCGCCCTTCGAGCACCTTTGCTTCCGTAGACATGGCATTTACTATCTTGCCTGAAAGGTAAAGATCGCTTAAAACTCCATACAACAGATGAATCTCAGTTTAACAGGAAAACATGCACTCGTGTGCGGAGGCAGCAGGGGTATAGGCTTCGCGGCGGCGAAGGAACTTGCATTTCTTGGCGCGAAAGTCACAATCCTTTCAAGGGATGTAGACTCTTTGCTTGTGGCAGCTGAACAACTTGATGTCACCCAAAAACAGGGTCATCATTTTCTGGTTGCAGATCTGAGTAATCCCGAGAGTGTCAGGGACCTTATCGGTGAGTTCGCAAAGGATAATCCGGTGCACATTCTGATCAACAATGCAGGAGGTCCCAGGAGCGGCCCCCTGGTGGAGGTGGAAATTCAACAATTGGCGCATGCCTTTGCCACACATATCATGAGCAGCCAGGTAATTACACAGGTAGTCCTGCCTGGTATGAAAGAGGCCGGCTATGGGCGCATTATTAATATTATCTCTACTTCAGTCAAGCAACCGATCGCAGGACTCGGTGTATCGAATACGATCCGTGGCGCCATGGCGAACTGGGCAAAGACACTCGCCGGAGAAGTAGGTAAAGATGGAATCACGGTGAACAATGTCCTGCCAGGTATGACGAGTACGGAGCGTCTTCAGGAGCTCTTTAAAAGTATGGCGGAGAGATTGCATATCACCCCCGAAGAATATGCGGAGCAAGTCAAAACGACAATCCCGATGGGTCGTTTTGCAACTCCTTCCGAAATTGCAAATGCCATAGCCTTCCTCGCGTCTCCTGCTGCGAGTTATATCACCGGGACGAATATCGTCGTGGATGGAGGGAGGACGGGGAGTTTGTAAAACTCAAACTCAAACTCAAGAGCACGTTCAAGAGCAAGTTCAAGTTCAAGAGCAAGGACAAGAGCAAATGGAGCGAGGCGACATCCCGTACCGATCCTGACGATTTGTCGGGGAGACGTCGGGACACAAACACAAACACAAACACAAACACAAATTCAAGCGCAAGTTCAAGAGCAAGTTCAGGAGCAAATGGAGCGTGGCGACATCCCGTACCGATCCCGACGATTTTGTCGGGAGAGCGTCGGAACATAAACACAAACACAAACACAAATTCAAGCGCAAACACAAACACAAGTTCAAGCGCAAGTTCAAGAGCAAGTTCAGGAGCAAATGGAGCGTGGCGACATCCCGTACCGATCCCGACGATTTTGTCGGGAGAGCGTCGGGACAAAAACTCTGGCGCAAAGTCAAATATTCAGTGTTTTAAGGAAATGAGATAACATGTACTGATTTCGGACCATGGGTTGTGGGGTAGCAGAAATCCGAAATCAATTTACTTTGAACCATAAAACCATCGATGCAAAATTCTCCCACGCATAGCTCTCATCCTGCGCCATCTCAGCTCCAAGTGGTTTTGGCTTTTGCAGCTATATATCTGCTTTGGGGTTCTACATATGTCGCGATTGTGATCGCAATTCAGACGATTCCACCATTCATGATGGCCGGAGTGCGTTTCATTGTCGCCGGTGTGCTC
>DATDQA010000309.1:0-9205 GCA_035292505.1 Saprospiraceae bacterium
TTTCACCCATCACCGAGCCTGCGCATTTTAATAAGAGATCTCTCTGATCCGATGAACTTATTGAAAGAACACTCCCGGGGAGCTATCAATTGTATTGACCTCGCCAATTTCGATACCTGTGCGTTTATAGCAACCGATGATGTGGGAATGTTACACGAAAATGGTGGATTCGAAGTTTTGGGACGATTTGATGCCAGCGAATTGCGAGGATGCAATCTGATGGTGGATCAAGGAAGAAATGAGTAAATGATTAATGATAAAATGAGTAAATATTAAATTGAGAAGTTTCCTGATTTCCTGATTTATTCATTTATGCATCATCATTTACTCATTTGGCCCCCGCTATGAGTCCTTCGCAAAGCCAGTTGGCAAGGGCCTGACGGTTTCCTTCCGGCAGGAGGCGCCTCAGATCACCTGCATTCTGAATGTTCGCCAGTTCTACATAGACCGCTTTGGGATCAGTATGTTTAAGTTCATAGAGCGATCTGCAACTCACCGAGCCTGAATATCCTCTTCCTGATCGACACTCGTGATATTTTTTGCGGAACGTGTCTTGTAACGCATGTGCAAGTTTTTTCCCGGATTCGCTTTCTTCGTAATAATAAAAGTAAACATCCTGACGTGCAGAAGGGCCTTGACTATCTACATGGATACAGATGACCGTCTGGTCTTTGAATCCTTCCCGCAGGTATTGTTTATGTATAGAGTTCACAAGGTGAACTCTCTGTTGTAAGCGGAGAAGTTGATTGACCGGCATTTGCTTTTTTTCCAGTGTCACTTCATCTTTATCACACTTTAAATATTTGTTTGAACGGATGCCGTCATTGGGATCCTGTACGATGACTTCTACAATCGCACCTTGCTCCATCAGATTTTTGGCAAGACGGAGGGAGACATCATAAGCATATTCGTCTTCACAGAGCGTATGGCCTCCCGCTTCAGCCATTGCACCTGGATCCGGACCACCATGTCCACTCACAACAAAAAATACTTTCCCTTTGAGTTTCTGCGATTGGATGGTCACGGTCGCCGATTCTTCTCCAAAGAGCGACACACGCATAACAATGTTGCTTTCTTCAGGCTCAGCCGCTTCGACGAATGGCTGTTTCTTTTGATTCAATTCAAAGTACGGCACCCAAAGAATTTTACTCTCTTCATACGATGAATTCCTTAGTGCGCGTTCCTGCATGGTCCTGTTGAATTCTGCAATCCTGACTGCCAGATCCCAGTCATCAATACCTATTGTCGACCTGATGCTCTTTCCATCATATTGATAGATCAGGATCGGAAGGTAGTATGTCTTTCCTACAATAAGATATCCTTCCGGATTCAGTTTGTTCAGCTCATAGAACTTCTCGGTACTGGTATGATCATTGAGTCCATAACGGCGCAGGAGAGCATATACTCCTTCACCTTCCCGGACATCAACTTTGTGAAATACCGGCTCAGAAGCCCCTGCAAAACCGAGCCAGAAACACGCGCAGAATAAGGTGGTGAAACGTCCCATAGTCCTGTTTAGAGGTCTGTTTGCGACAAATATACACATTATGTTTATTCGTAATATATATCTCGTTGTTAGAGCCGCGGTAGTCACCAAAAAACTTACTCCCAGGGTAAAAGCCGGAGAAACCGGTCAAGCCGGTCAAACCGGTCAAACTGATAAAGTAAGAGTTACCAGCTTTACCTGTTTTACCTGTTTCTCCGGTTTTCCCGATTTCACCGGTTTTCCCCAGTCCTTTATCTTTGAAGTTTCATACACTTACTCTTTTGTCACACATTCTGGCTTATATCAGGAAGGATCTCCTTCTCGAATTGCGTCGGGGATATGCGCTTGGGGGACTGACCGTCTTTGTGCTGTGCATTGTCTTCATCATCTACCTGAGTTTTGGAGAGATTGAGGGGAGGTTATGGATTACGCTTTATTGGATCGCATTTTTATTTATCAGTATACATACAGTGCTCAAGGGTTTTGCATTGGAAAACAACAACAGGTATCTGTACTATTATAGTCTGCTACGGCCCGAGTATATTTTTCTGGCGAAATGGATTTATAATACGTGTATGCTCGTTGCATTAGGGATGCTGATGTACGCAATACTCAGTCTTGTGGCAGGAAATCCCATTGATGATCAGGGTATCTTTCTTTTGACAGTTATAGCCGGGGCTGTGGGTATTTCATTATGTTTCACATTTGTCTCTGCCATTGCTGTGAAAAGTGATCAGAGCGCCACTTTGATGACTATCTTGTCCTTCCCTCTTATCATCCCTGTCCTGTTGCATTTGATTCGTCTCTCACGTGCATCTTTGCCCGATACAATGATCACGGACATCGCTACAAGCCTCATTACTCTGGGATCGATAGACCTCTTACTTGCAGGACTTGGCCTTCTTCTCTTTCCTTATCTCTGGAGATCATAAATGCACTCTGATGAAAGGTATTTGGTGGAAATCTCTGACGGTATGCATTCTTCTCTATGTCATTCTGGCGGGGTTTCTTGTTCCTCTCAGGCCTGGCATCAGCGATGTCAGTCCGGGTCGTGTGGTAGCTGGTGAAGCAGTAGTTCTTAAGGTCGAAGGATATAATACCTTTTTCACCAGAGCAAAGGATTCAATACATGCCTGGCTTAAACTCAATGATGAGTATGCATTTCCCGCCAAACATATCATAGTGAGTCATGATGCATCGATAGATGTGCAATTTGAAATTCCGGATACATTCCCATTGCGCGGCACAGTACATCCAATGTCTCTTATCCTCACTGATGACACACACGGAAGCTTCGTCCTCCCCAACGCCGTTTTTGTGCGTGATTGTCAGTATTTCGATCCGCCGGATGGTATTTGGGAAAACGTAACCCTAATCGACCTTCAGAAAGTAAAAGGATTTTACTTCCCGTATCGAAATATTTTGCATGAGACAATCAGGAATGCGTATTTCCACATCCCGATGTGGTTTGGCATGATCATTATCTTCATTGCCAGCGCATGGTGCAGTTTGCGGTATATACGTAAGGGCAATGCAGAGGAAGATTTAAAAGCATTGGCACTGAATAGTACAGGTACGCTATTTGGTGTCCTTGGGCTCTTGACGGGTATGTTATGGTCAAAATTTACCTGGGGATCATTCTGGAGTTGGGATGTGAAGCAAAATACGGCAGCCATAGCCGTGTTGATCTACCTGGCCTATTTCGTCTTGCGCAATTCTCTGCCAGATCCGGATCGGCGTGCACGGGTAGCGGCAGTCTACAATATCTTTGGCTGCGCCATGCTGATACCATTACTGTTTGTGATTCCCCGATTGACAGATAGCCTGCATCCCGGGAGTGGCGGGAATCCCGCTCTTGGAGGTGAGGATCTGGACAATACCATGCGCACAATTTTCTATCCTGCGGTCATCGGTTGGACGTTGCTCGGAGTCTGGATCAGTGAGTTACGCTACCGGCTTTTACGGCTGCACTGGTGGATTATTTTTGGCAAATAATTTCTCATCTTTGGCGCCCGTGAGCATGCATTTTAAACGCATTGTGTGTAGTCTTTTCTTTCTTGCCGGATTGCTCATTTCACCCTCTTTCAGCCAGGTACCTATAGACGATTTTATGCGTAGTACAGGCAAGATCTATGTCGTAGCTGCTGTATTAGCGGTCATCTTTCTGGTCATCATTGGGTATCTCATTTCATTGGATCGCAAGATTCACAACCTTGAAAAAAAATTACCAAATGGCAAAAAAAATCAATAAACAGGCGACTTTCTTTGAAAGTGTCAATCGCAATTTCGACGAAGCTGCTGCACTGACAAAAATCCCCCTGGGATTACTTGAACAAATCAAAGTATGCAACTCTGTGTACCAGATGCGTTTTCCGGTGAAAATCGGACGCGAGTTCAAGGTTATCGAGGCGTATCGCGTACAGCATAGTCAACATCGCCTGCCCACAAAAGGTGGTATTCGTTTTAGCCGGATGGTCAACCAGGAAGAGGTTATGGCATTGGCTGCCTTGATGACATATAAATGTGCTCTCGTCGATGTACCCTTCGGAGGTGCCAAAGGAGGTGTCAAAATCAGTCCTCGTGAATACACAGTGCAGGAATTGGAAAAAATCACGCGACGTTATACGACAGAGCTCATCCGTAAAGGATTCATTGGACCAGGTGTCGATGTGCCTGCGCCTGACTATGGTACGAGCTCACGTGAAATGGCGTGGATCCTTGATACATATATCACCTTTAATCATGGAGAAATAGATGCACCGGCATGTGTCACCGGAAAACCCTTGAATCAAAATGGAATACGCGGCCGAACTGAAGCAACAGGTCGCGGAGTCTATTATGGAATGAAAGAATTCTTCTCTCGTGCAGAAGATGCAAAAGCGTTGAGAATGACTCCTGGATTGGCCGGTAAAAAAATGGTACTCCAGGGCTTGGGAAATGTGGGGAGTTATACTGGAACCATCTCGCAGGAGGAAGGCGATATGGTGATTGTAGGAGTATCTGAATATGAAGGCACGATCTATAATCCTAAAGGCATCGACATGGAGAAGTTGCTAAAATACCGTCAGGACAAAAAGACGATCCTCGGATTTCCCGGTACACAGACGCTGAAAGATCGTGGAGACTGGGTTGGTATCGATTGCGATATCCTTGTGCCTGCCGCATTAGAGAGTCAGATCAATATGGGAAATGCAAGAAAGGTAAAGGCAAAATTCATTGCAGAAGGTGCAAATGGTCCAGTGACAGCGGACGCAGAAGACGTTCTCTTGAAAAAAGGGGTGGTCATCCTTCCCGACATGTATGCCAATGCAGGCGGTGTCACCGTATCATACTTCGAATGGGTGAAGAATCTCTCTCATCAACGATTTGGACGGATGGAAAAACGCTTTGACGCTTCGACCTATACAGGTATTCTCAATGTGATCGAAAAGACGACAAATAAAACTATTGGCAAAGCAGATTGGGCTCTCCTGACAAGGGGGGCGGATGAGATTGATCTGGTACGTTCAGGCCTGGAGGAGACGATGTCCACCGCCTATCAGCAGATTCATGATATCTGGAAGCGTAAAAAGGGAGTCAAAGATCTACGGTCCGCCGCGTTTGTGTGTGCACTCAACAAGATCGCTAATGATTATATTCGTATGGGGGTATTCCCGTAATTGGCAGATGTTTCGGCCTTATGGAAAAACTGGATGCTACAGATCTGCAAATTCTGAAAATCCTTCAGGAGAACAGTAAGATCACAAACATTGAACTTTCTAAGCGCATTGGGCTCTCTCCGGCACCGACTCTGGAGCGTGTAAAGAAGCTGGAGCAAAGTGGTGTGATTATAAGTTATCATGCCAAGGTAAATCCTGATGCGATCGGGCTCCACGTGAAGACCTTTGTCCTTGTCTCGCTTTCGTGGCATAAAGAAAATGCGCTGGAAAAGTTCCTGAAAGAAATCTCGCAGGTTGATGAGATTGTCGAATGCTGTGTTGTGACAGGTGAAGCAGATTTCATTTTAAAGATTGTGTGTAAGGATTTGAAAGCATATGAACAATTACTCTTCAAGACTCTTTCCAAGATAGATCAGATCGAGCGCCTCCGTACGTTGATGACTTTGTCGACGGAGAAAGATGTCGATCTCCTGCCATATGATTATGAGTGATGAATGATGAATGATGCGAGGAATGACTGAGAACTGAAGACTGCCAACTGGATTTTCATTTTAATTTTCATTTTAATTTTCATTTTGCAAAACGAATCCTACATCCACATCCACGTCACACTCGATCACGACAAGATACCAGAAGCGATCTCATGGTCGGCTAATGATCTTGCAGGTGATAAGACTCAGGAAGCAAAGGCAATGTTGTTGGCATTTTTCGATCAGGAGACGAAGGACACGTTGAAGATCGATCTCTGGACAAAAGAGATGCAGGTGACGGAGATGGATCGTTTCTTCTACCAGACACTGCGCTCGCTTGCGGATACATACAAACGTGCTACCTCGAATGCACCACTCGCCGATGCGATGCAACAGTTTGCACGATATTTCGGGGAGGAGGTTTCGTTAGTGAAGAAAGAAGAATAAGTCAAAGTGATGGATGCCGTGTTACTCAAAACTGCATTCAGCCAACCATAAATCCGGGTATTGAATGAAATTGAGATAAATCCCATTTCTTCATACGTAAGAACGGAATTGCTTTGGACAAAATATTTCAGAATTGATATGTTTCGGCTCAAAATCGTAACCCATAGTGTGTAATGAAACACCATAATTTAGCTTACGTTTCCACTCTGACTATCGAATAAGATTCACTTTCTGGATCTGCACCAAACGACCGTTGCGGATAATCGTCATATAATACATGCCTGCCGAATAGTGCGATACATCAAGGTACGCGATCATCAGCGGATCAAACTCCTGCGAAAAGGACAAGTTGCCATACATATCATATAAGTGCATACTGTATCTGCCATGCGGAACATAGGCACCGAGCCTGGCGCCAATCGTTATTTCGTCTGATGCGGGATTTGGGTACACGGCGAAGATATCTCTGTGATCCTTTTCCAAGATATCGATTCTGCTGGTGATGTGCTGGAACTCACCACAATCCTGTTCAAAACAACCCATACTGTCGACTTTAATAACCCATATATTGCACGGGGTAGGATCGTCCGGAATCCCGAAAGTCGTATCACAGATCTCACCGGTAAAAACCAAGTCCCCATTAGCCAGCTCAGCTCCTCCGTACAGGGCTCGCCAGTACACGCTGGAATCCACCAGGATCTTTCGATCCCAAAGACGTTCTCCTTCTGCATTATACCGTATTAGAAATGCACCTTCGTATTTGGGTCCTTTGGGCGGACCAAATGGCCAATATCGTGCAGTTCCACATGCAACTAGATCACCATTACGTGCTGAAAATAAATCATACAATTCAAACATTTCATAAAAATCCTCAACACGTTGCCACTCTATATCACCTTCCTGATCCAGCTTGAACACTATATTAGGTTGGGGATTAATCTGCAAACCGAAAGTGTCATACCACCAGAAGCCGACATATCCTCCATCGGGGTGTAGATCGATTCGCATCCAGTCTTCAAAATCTCCCAAATATGGAAGATTTGTTTGCCATTCCATTGCGCCGGATGAGTCATACTTCTCGATCGTTCCGAGCCGGTCGCCGGTACTACTCTGCCATGCTGTATACGCTGCTACTACGCCACCATCGGGGGTCGCCTGGATATCGTACCATGCAGGGTTTTCATAGGTATTTGGGATAGACACCTCCAAAAGTGTATTCCAAGAGAGGTCATAACCTCGAATAAAATGCCGGCTTGGGACTGATCCATCCGTTATCACACCAAAGGCCACAAAGAATCTGTCCTGATATCCAGTGATTCCACGAGCGACATAATTACCTGATAAAGTGGTTTCCTTAAAATAGTCATGCCGGTCCATAACTCCTCCTGTGTCAGTGTCTATCCGAACTACTGTGAATTGCAAGCTATCAATGTCACGGTAGTTCATGTTCGCGTAAACGGTATCCGCAATGAGTAATATTGCCTCCAAATAATTAAAAGTTAGCGAGTCATACAAAATGGTTGTCCAATTCACGGCACCTGAAGTATCGACAGAAATTAAGCCGGCACAGTTTCTATTGTTTTCTTCGCAAAATCCATTGACTGCTATTATCATTTGATCACCATGCACTTTTATCGTGCCGCCCCAGTCGTTGCCGCCATCTAAATCATACTTTTTATTCCAATAGCGTTCCTGAGAAATCCCAGTCGAAGGAATAGTACAAAGCCACGACAAGCTGAAAAGTAACGCGTATAATGAAGGCACATTAAAAATCATTCCTGATAACCTTTTGTGTAACTATTGGGCTATCACCCACAGTGATTGAAAGAAGATATAGCCCAGGTGTAGGTAGCTTAATTATCTCTTTTATTGCCTGATCAGCCAGAAAAGTTCTATCCGCTATCTTTCTTCCAAGTTCTAATACAACCTGCGTTTTGAATTTCGCCGTAAATCTTTTCCTTGTCATCTTTCAGTATTTTTAGGTTATTGAATCAAACTAAAGATACTGTCCTAATTATTGGGGAAGATAAAATGATAATCTCTGCCAAAGACAGATCAACCTTTGGTACAAAAGGCTAACGTGAAACTTCTTGAACTTTAGATTCTGCGTGAAGTTTGTAAAACAACCGGGAAATCATTCATTGTCGTTGCGTTACCCGCGGCTCGGGTTTCATTAGTTTACTTTGGTTAATATCTTTTGACATGGACAGAAAAGAATTTTTACAAAACAGTCTCATCATCGGAGGAGCATCTATCCTTCCACCAAATTCAGTACTCGCTGCCAGTGTAAGTGAAAATAGACTGGACAAACTGGTTGATGAAAACGGAAACTTCGTTCTGCGATCTTTGCCTTACGCGGAAGACGCCTTAGAGCCATTTATGGATGCAGAGACAATGCACCTGCATTATACCTTTCATCACGGAGGAGCTGTGAAGAGTGCAAATACTGATTTGATGAAAATAAAAGCCGCTCTCGACAGCAATAGCTCCGACACGATTGACTTCTGGACACAGAAACTTGCATTACATTTTTCATCACACATCCTCCATTCTATATTCTGGACAAATCTTATCAACAGGCAAATGGTACCGACCGGAGAACTGAGCAAACGTATCGAAAAGCACTTTGGCAGTTTCGACAAACTCAAAACATATATTGGCATCACATCGAAAAATGTGGACGGCAACGGTTGGGGAATTCTTGGTTACCAACCCTACTCTGACAGCCTGGTGGTGTTGCAATGTGAGAATCATGAAAAACTGACGCAGTGGGGAGTGATTCCGCTTCTCGTCATTGATGTCTGGGAACATGCGTACTATCTCAAATACAAAAATAAACGGGGCGATTTTGTAGATATGCTGTTCAATATTATCAATTGGGATAATGTAGCACAGCGACTTGATATCGCGTTGAAACTCACGAAGTAGTCCCCAGTCTTCAGTCCCCAGTCTTCAGTCTCTGTACTGTACCTGCCTGAAATAGGTTGACTTTTTGAATAGACAGTAAGTATCGTTATTACCATTACTACTTTTTCTTTTTTGCTACTTTTTTCTTTTTGTTAGCAACTCTTGTTTTGTGGATAACTCGGAATAACCTTTGAAAATCACTTGTTTAGGTCGCTCGTTTTTAGGAAGATTGTCAA
>DATDQA010000310.1:0-4196 GCA_035292505.1 Saprospiraceae bacterium
AATTGGTGAGAGTGGCCAAGGATCAGTATTCTATCCGCAAACTGCGCGCAGGAAAGAATTGTGCATTGGTACGTAGAGCAGGTCACGGCGCTGTGGAATGTTTTGTCTATGAACCCGATCCGTTTTCTTACATCAAGTATCATGTAGGTGATACAATCGCTGTAGAAGTTGTAAAGCGTGAAGTGGAAACGTGCACTGAGATCTCTTCGGGCACAATCTCTTCGACACTTTGGGCAGCGATGGATGAAAGCGGACACGCGTATGAATTGATTGATATGATGGAGGATGCACTGGCTTGGTCAGTTGACTTTCACCACGTGCAAAAAAATGATGACTTCAGACTTATTTATGAGCAAAAGTATGTACATGGTGAGCCCGTAGGAATCGGCAAACTGCTTGGCGCTTATTACAGGACTGAAGGCAAAGAATACTATTCTATCTGGTATGAATCTGGAAATTACAGCGGTTTTTATGACTTGCATGCACGACCAATGAAGCGTGCTTTTCTCAAAGCGCCGGTGAAGTACTCTCGTATCTCATCACGTTACAGCTACAACAGATTCCACCCGGTCTTGAAAAGGTACAAAGGACATTTCGGCACAGATTATGCTGCTCCCTATGGTACTCCCATCGTTGCCGTAGCTGATGGTATTATCATGAAGGTGGGCTATACAGGTGGAAATGGAAATTATGTCAAAATCCGTCACGACGACGTCTACGAGACGCAATATCTGCACATGCAAAAATTTGCTGCAGGAATTAAACCTGGTGCCCATATCTCCCAGAACCACGTGATCGGATATGTTGGCTCTACCGGTTTAGCAACAGGACCACATGTATGCTTCCGCTTTTGGAAGCGTGGCAAACAAGTCGATCATCTCAGAGAGAATTTGCCAAATCCAGAACCGATGCCTTCTGCCGATATCCCGGATTTCGAACGCGTGAAGGCTCAAATCCTGCCGCAACTGCAGAATGGGATAGTTACGCCTCCGCGGCCGAGACCTTAGGGTTTATGCCTTGTCGAGAGTGAAGCCAAATGTGGAGCCCACACCCGGCGTACTCCGTACGTTGATCGACTGTCCGTGTGCTTCCAGGATATGCTTCACGATCGAAAGCCCAAGACCTGATCCTCCTTGTGCCCGTGACCGGCTCTTATCAACCCTATAGAACCGGTCGAACAAATGCTTGAGATGCTTTTCTTCAATGCCAATTCCATTGTCTGAAATCTCTACCAGTACCTGCTTGTCCATATCATACATGCTCACTTTGGTTAATCCACTTTCCCGCCCATAGTTGATGGAATTGACCATCAGGTTGGTGAGAACCTGACGGACATACTCGCGGTCACCACGGACGCGAAAAGGCCTATCTGCGCCTTCTTTGAAACGCATCAGAATGCCCTGATCCCTGGCTTTCATCTCGAGATCTGTAAAAACTTCCCGCACCAGGGTCTTGAGTTCGAATTCCTGGATTTCCAGGATGAGCTCACCTGACTCCAACTTGGTCACCGTATCGAGGTCTTCCACGATTGTCAGAAGGCGCTCGACATTTTGTGCAGCACGTTCCAGGTATCGCACATTGACCTTCTCATCGCGAATGGCCCCATCCAACAAAGTGTGCACAAAGCCCTGAATGCTGAAGATTGGAGTCTTGAGCTCATGCGCCACATTTCCCAGGAAACGTTTTCTATATTGCTCCAAAGTCTTGAGCGTGTTGATTTCATTCTCCTGCATCGCCGCCCAGTCCGCTACCTCTTCTTCGACATTATCCAGTATTGATCGGTCCGAGGTCAAGCTCACCGCTTTTGCGGGCATGGAAACCTTAGCCCTGCGGATTGTTTTATAGATGAGCTTGATCCGACGATAGATATAGCGCTCGAGTGCGAAGCTGATGATGACGTAGGTGAAAAACATCGGCGCGATAATAATGATCGCTGCTTTGAGATAATCATTGAGATGTTGACCCTCACGAAGGATCAGCAAGTAGACAAGACTTATGAACAGACCAAGAATTAAGGCTGTGTAGATCGCTATCGCACGTGGCGTCGAATTCTTGAACATCACAGGATAAATGTAACTACAAGAAGTACAATCTCTCCCCTACTGTTTTGGGATCTCCTTCTCAAAGCGGGTGATCACAGAATCATAGATGACGATCAGATGATCTGGTGATTTTTGAAGTATTTCAAGCCATGCATCCATCTGATCCGCTTTAATGCCATAAGAAGCAGCAATGCGGGCACGGACGAGATCAGCCACACTATCCTGATTTGCGGTATTCACCCTGTTCAGAGAAGCCTCTGCGACATGCAAATCGTAAATGAGGTCAATCAGTACATTATCAGAAGGCAAAATAATTTCGGTACGGCGCTCACAGCCTAAGATGAGTGCAATTACAGTGAAGACAATCAGGGACAGGATACAATTATGCATATTGCTTCGGATAATAGAATCCAATAAACGTGGAAATCTCAGGATTCCATTGATCCCATGTGGGCACCATCGTCTTCACATGGAGGACACCGCAAGTAGGAACATTATCGATGCGTACGCCGGGAAAGCGATTTGCCAGAAACGTAAAGGTGGGATTATGGCCGAACACAAACACGCTACGCTTAGTGCTATCGAGATGCTGTACCACCGCAACGACATCGTCGGGTGTCGCATCATAGAGGCTCAGATCAGTAATAAATTCAGATTTGGACAAACCAAACACTTTTCTGAATTTCTTCGCCGTACCGCGTGCACGTTTCGCCGGACTCGTCACGATGAGATCCGGAATGATATTCATTTCTTTCAGTCGTGTCGCCATTGCAGGAGCATCATGTTCACCACGCTCACTCAGGGGTCTGTTGATATCCTCCAGCATCGGGTCATCCCAGTTGGATTTGGCATGACGAACAAAACATATCGTACGTAATTCGATGTCCATTTCGTATAGGATTATACCGGCAAAGAAAGCAAATAAGATTGTCTTCGTGTAACACAACCTGACCTAAATCCTCAAGTTGTCCCTATCATAAGTCATACTATCACCAACAAAGCCACAAGCAAAATCAATATAAAAATAGTGACCAGAAGTAGCTTAATGGATTTGCTGACTGCTTGAAATTTTCTCCTCGCAATGGATGAATTCGTGTGGATTTGTTCCGCAAGTTGGATGGACATTTCGTAGTCATCAATTACCGTTTTTTCCAGAAATGCGTGATATGATTTATACTCCCGAAAATCCGATACAATGTCACCGAAATAGATAATAGACGTAGGGTTCTTGTTTTCAAAGCGTGGTCTGAAACATTTAAATGCAAAATACAACGATAACAAGGTGACCAGGACAAACATGATGATCATGATGAAGAGATACCATGGCCAATCAACGACTTCGTTCCGAATCCCTGTCGAACTGTTCAGCAATACGGAAAACAAAATTCCATAAATGGAAATCACAAGTCCTGCTTTGACCTCGGAGAAGCGAATCATCTCCTGGTTGTTTTTGAGGATATGCCAGTATTGCTCGTATTTTTCATATGTCGATAGCGCCATAGACGGGAGTTTGATGCGAAAGTAATCCGAAATCTTACGTAAACACCCTTCCCTACCAACTTCTGTCAGTCCCAAATCAAATTGAATTCCACAAGGAAATAGGAATATGGTGCCTTGAGTATCTTCGGCCATTCTTTCATCTCTTAAAATTTTACCAACTATGGGAAACGTCAACTGGTTATCGATCATCCTGGCAACCCTGATCCCGATGGTCATGGGCTTCATCTGGTACCATAAAGCTGTCTTTGGCAAAGCCTGGATGGACTCCATTGGTATGACCGAAGAAAAAGCGAAGAACGCCAATATGCCGGTGGTCTTCGGAGTATCCCTGGTGATGTCGTTTCTGCTTGCGTTTTTTCTTCTCAATAATGTAGACTCGGTCGGTCAGGAAGGTGAATTCGACTCGTTTCAGCATGGCGCCTTCCATGGAGTGCTCATCGGATTGATGATTGTCATGCCGGTCATGGTGACAAATGGCCTTTTTGAACAGAGATCATGGAAGAATATGATCATCAACGTGGGGTATTGGGTCATCACAGTATCCCTCATGGCTGGACTCCTGGACGCAATGAATCATTGGCCAAATGAAGCCGTGGTTGGATAAGATCATGGATGATGAATGATGGGTGATGGATGATGGATGATGGGTGATGG